>JALZIQ010000040.1 GCA_030860205.1 Actinomycetota bacterium
GTCGTGGTGATTCTAACGGGGGCGGCCGCCACCGGCCTGGGGTACGCCCTCATGCTGCGAGCGGCGCGCTTGCCGACCGAAAGGCGGCTCGGCGCATGAGTCTGCATCGAAAGGCGGCTCGGCGCATGAGCGCCGCCTTGGCTCTCATTGCGGCCGTCGGGCTGATGCTGTTCGTTTCGGGCTTGCCCGCGCTCCGCAAGCCGGGTCTAGAGGAGCGCGTCGAGTTCTACGTGAGCGGACTACACGGACATCCGAGCAAATTGCTTGGAGCGCGATCCAGCGCCGGGACGGGACTGCGTGGGTGGGTCGAGCCTTGGCTCGGCCGTATCCTTCCCGCGACCCACGGGGACCTCGAGCAGCGTCTTGTCGCTGCCGACAACGATCGCGGCGGCGGAAGCTTCCGGATCGAACAACTGATCTGGGGAGTGACGGCCTCTGCAGGGGTATGGATCCTTGTCGTCCTCGGCCTCAACGTCGGTGTCGCCATAGACGCCCGCGTTGTGCCGGTAATGACGGCGATCGCTTTCTCGTCCGGCTGGCTGGGCCGCGATTGGTGGTTGAGCAAGCAGATCGAGGAACGCCGCGCCGTCTTGCAGGAGGAACTGCCGGTCGCCATCGACCTGGTTACGCTTTCCATCATGTCGGGAGAGTCGGTTCCCGCGGCCTTCACACGCGTCGCGGACGTCTTGGGGACCGGCATAGGGGGCGAGTTCAATCGAGTGGTTTCCGACATACGGGCCGGCGCGCCTGTTACCCACGCCCTGGAGGCTATGAAGGAGCGGCTGCCGGCGGCCGGAATCGCCCGATTTGCCGATGCTCTCATTACGGGCATCGAACGGGGCTCCCCATTGGCAGAGGTTCTGCGCGCCCAGGCAGACGATGGGCGAGAGGCGCGCCGGCGTCAGCTCCTCGAGCTCGGGGGACGGCGGGAAATTCTCATGTTGATACCTGTGGTGTTTCTGATCATGCCGACGGTGGTTGCTTTCGCCCTCTATCCGGGATTGGTGGCGCTGGATCTGCTGGTGCCTTAGACGTGAAAGGGAGGCCCACAATGGGTTTGCGGGTGTACGCGTGGTTGGTTTCGGCGATAGACGAAGAACGGGGCGACGTCCCCGGCTGGGTCTTGATCGTGCTGATGACCAGTGCGTTGGTGGTGGCAATTTGGGGGGTAGCACGCGGGAGGCTTGTTGCAATCGTAGAGACGGCGCTCAACACGGTCTGCGGCAGCTTGGGGTGTTGAGCGTGTCGGAGCGAGGCTCCGCTCCGCTCGAAACGGTCTTCGCCATCGCGTTCTTGCTGTTGCTGGTGCTGGGTGCGATCGAGGTGGTGTGGGCGCTCTACGGCAGGAATGTTCTGATGTCCTCGGCTCACGAAGGCGCTCGGGCGGCACTCGAGCAGGGGCGGAGCCCATCGGATGCCCTGACAATCGCCACCCGCTCGATCGAACAGAGCGCCGGAGCGCTCGTAGACGACCTCGATGTCGGAGTATCGACCGAGACCCTCGACGGCCGCTCACTCGTGCGCGTGGAAGTCAGCGGAGTTCTCGCCCCTTGGGGCCCGGTACCCATGCCGATCCCGGTGAAGTCGGCCGCCACCGCGTCGCGCACAGCTACCCCGGGGGGAGTTTGATGCACGGCATGCGACGCTCGACCGGGGAGACCGGAATGGCGTTGGTCGAAACCCTTCTCGTCGCCGTCGTGTTCATAGTTCCGTTGATGGCGGCGCTGGGCGTGTTGTCGGAGCTGCATCGCGGTGCACTTGCAGCCAGCGCCGCGGCGCGCGAAGCAGGATTCGAGGCGGCCCGGTCGGATAGCGCGGCGCAGGCGAATCTGGCCGTCGACGCCGCCGTCCATGTGGCCTTTTCCGATCACGGCATCGATGCCCGCAGCGCCGATGTCAGATGGACCGGAGCGCCGGGCTTTGTACGCGGTGGAACAATCGAAGTCGAGGTGGGATACCCGGTCGAGGTCTTGCGGCTGCCATTCGTGGGCGCCGTGTCCGAGCCACGTGTCTGGGTGAACGCGCGCCACGTCGCGCGCATCGACCCCTATATGAGCCGGGGATGAGGCGGGCCCTTGCCGCCCAATCAGGGCAGGTGTCTATTCTCGTGCTCGGCCTTGCAATGCTCCTGTTCGCGGTTGCGGGAGTCGTCGTGGACGGGACGCGTGCCTTCTTGTTCCGAAGGTCGCTCCAGAATGCGGCGGACGGCTCGGCGCTCGCGGGCGCGGGAGAGGTTGACGTGGATGCCTACTACAAGACGGCGGGTCGGGAAGTGATCCTCGAGCCCCTGGCCGCCCGCCGCGCGGCGTTGGACTGGTTGGCGCGGCGAAGCCTCCCCGCCGAGGCTGCGGTTGCAGCCGACACGGGTGGTTTGCGCGTCAGGTTGCAGGGGCGTATCGACACGAGTTTTCTGGCGCTGATCGGCCTGCAGAGCATCGACGTTGCGGCCGAAGCAGCCGCCGAGCCGGTGGACTAGGCAGACTAGTCGGCGGATCAGTCAGTCGAGCGGGGGCCTTACCGGCTGGCCGGGGCGCTCGATCGGCGCCCGTACCAGATTGCCCCACTCGACCCAGGAACCGTCGTAGTTGCGCACGCTCGGGTGCCCGAGCAGATAGGTAAGGACGAACCAAGTGTGGCTCGACCGCTCTCCAATTCGGCAGTAGGCGATGACATCATCGTAGGGGTCGAGGCTCTGCTCGGCGTTGTAGATGGCCCGCAACTCTTCGGGGGACTTGAAGGTCCCGTCTTCGTTCGCAGCGCGCTTCCATGGGACGTTCGCGGCACGCGGGATGTGGCCTCCACGCAAGGCGCCTTCTTGAGGATATTCGGGCATGTGAAGTCGCTCGCCCGAATACTCTTCGGGTGAGCGGACGTCGAAAAGCCGGCCTTCGGCTCGCACGTGCCCCTCGACATCGTCGCGGAAGGCTCGAATGGAGGCGTCGTCGCGCTCGACCACAGGGTAGTCGGTGTGCGGTCGGCTGGCGACGTCGGTCGTCATCGAACGATCCTCCGCTATCCACTTCTGCCTGCCGCCGTTCAGCAGCCGCGTGTCGGGATGGCCGAACAGAGTGAAGACCCACAGCGCGTAGGCAGCCCACCAGTTGAAGTTGTCGCCGTAGAAGACGACGGTGTCGTCACGAGCAATGCCCTTGGAGGACATCAGCTTGGCAAACCCTTCGCCGTCGAGGTAGTCGCGCGCCACCGGATCCTGGAGATCGGTGTGCCAGTCGATCTTCACCGCTCCGGGAATGTGGCCCGTTTCGTACAACAGCACGTCCTCGTCGGATTCGACCACCACGAGGTGGGAATCCTCCAGGTGTTCTGAGAGCCATTCCGAATCGACGAGCTTGTCGGGGTGGGCGTATCCCTCGAGAGTGTCGGTAGAGTCGTTGTCGACCACGGTGGGCGCTCCTCACTCGGTTGGCAGGGTGCCGGGGGCGCCGCCCCCCGGTTTGATGGATACTAGGCCACAGGAAGGCGCGGCCCCCACAGGCGGAGGATTGAAAGTGGCCACACCCCGACGACTGCAGCAAATCGTCGACATGTTCGCTGCCGCGTCGCCTCAACTTCGCCTCGAGGAGCTGCTCGAATACTCCCGTCGGGTGCCGCCGCTGCCCGGCCGCCTCAAAGGGAGCATGGAGCGAGTAACCGAGTGTCAGACGCCGTTCTTTGTCGCTGCCGAGATCGATGGGGGCAAGGTTTCGCTCCACTTCGACGCTCCGTCCGAAGCCCCGACCACAAGAGGCTTTGCCGGGGTCCTGGCGGCCGGTCTAGACGGTGCGACCACCGACGAGGTACTTGGCACCCCGAATGACTTCTACTACGAGATGGGTCTAGCTGAAGCGATCTCCGTTTCGCGCTTGCAGGGCATGTCGGGGATTCTGGGGCGCGTTAAACGTCAGATCCGGGAGCAGCTCGAGAAGAGCCGGAGCGCGGGGGACGGCCTTCCCGCCGGTTGAGCGTCCTCCACCGGCGGCCACTTCGTCGCTCGGTGATCCTGAAACCCTTGCAGGGCAACAAATTTTGCGAAATGCCACAAACGTGCGAGGCCCGACTATAGGCTTCTTATGTTAGACCTCCTTCTAGAGGAGGCATCCTTTCTTAAGGGGGTACTGCGTTGAACAAAAAAGAGCTGATCGACTCGGTCGCCAAGGACACCGGACACACCAAGAGGAGTGTCCAGGATGTAGTCGACGCCACCGTCGACCGTATTCAGCGCCAGGTCAAGAAGGGCGACAAGGTCACGCTCCCGGGTTTCGGCACCTTCTCCCGCCGCCAGCGCGCTGCCCGGACCGCCCGCAACCCGCAGACCGGTGAGGCGATCAAGGTCAAGGCCGCCAAGGTGCCCGGGTTCAAGGCCGGTTCGGCGTTCAAGCACTACGTGTCCGGAGGGAAGAAAAAGTAACCACTCGAACCTGAGGCCCCGGGTGCCGCTGCCCCGGGTCTTCTTCATCCCTGAGCGGGGGGTTCGGGGGGTAGCTGGGCTTGCCCCAGCGTCCCCCTGAGAGCAAAGTATCGTGCGGGCATGAAGAGGAGCATGGGGGGAGGGGCGCACAGGGGCCCGGTGGCCCCGGCGCGCCAACGCAGGGCCATCCGGCTCGTTCAGCTGCTCATGGTGCTCATGGCAGCAGGCCTGCTCGTGTATGCGGGCTACTCGCAGGGGGTGGCGAGCGGCTACAGAGCCGGCCGGCGGACCGCCGAGCTGGGTGCGCCCGCGCCGCCCCCGTTCACCCAAACGCTTGTGCTGACCGCGCTCGGCGCCGGCGCCCTGGGTGTGGCGGTGTCCTTGCAGGGGACCGGTGGCGTGCGCATCCCGACCCCGGCTCGTCTCGAGGAGCTAGCCGGGCGCGCCGAGGCTGCTGCGGTCGCGCGCGTCGAACAATCGCCGAAGCAAGACTCAGCGTGACCGCGCCGGACTGAGGTGAGGGCCTCAGTCTCCCGGGGCCGGTTCTGCACCAGAGGTCCACTCCCGTAGCCCCCGCAAAACCTCGGCCGTGCGGCCATCCTCCTCCCTGGGGCGCGCCAGCAGCTGCCGGACGTCTGCGGGTGTGTCGATATCCAGGGCGAGGCGGGGGAGTGGCAGGATCGCGCAGCGGCACCCCCGGCCGCGGGCGTGCGCCAGATGGGCTTGCAGGCTCGCCGGGCCGAACTGTGGGCGGATGATGTTTGGGGGTGACAGATAGAGCCCATTGGTCCCTCCATCCCGGGCCGAAGGTACCACCACGACATCGGAGGTGGCGCCGGTGTCGAGGAGGTCGTGCAGATCGTCCTCACGGGCCAGCGGCACGTCACACGGCAACACTGTGATCGACTCGGCCCCCGCAGCATTCACCGCCTCGATGCCCTTACGAAGGGCGGCATTGAGCCCCTCGCCGCGATCCCGGATTGTGGCGAAGCCCCGGTCGGAGGCCTCCGCGGCGACCTCGGGGTCGTCGCTGACCACCCACCACGTCAGGAATGCTGCGCCGGCACAGAGGTCGAGGGCGTCCTCCCACAGGGCGCGTGCAACCTCCGCCCTCTCGTCGGGTTCGAGCTCGGCGCCCAGCCGCCGTTTGGCGCGGCTGAACCGCTTGACGGGTAAGAGACCGGCATCCATGTTCCCAGAGTAGGTGTGAACCACTCTGGGGCTGGGAGGAAGGGCGTGGCTAGGCGGCGCTGTCCTTTTCGCAGCCCGAGCATTTGAACGCCCTAGAGGGACCTGTTCCCCACCCCTTGACGGGTACGAAGTCGCCTTCGATTACAGGCCTCACCTCGCCGCACCACGAGCACCGAGCGCTCATGCCCTCGGGGTAGCGGCCTTCGAGGATGTCGGTTCTGGCTAGATGTGCTTCCGGGTCGCTGATTTTTCGCATGACCCCATTGTAGCCAAGAACGTCAACGGACCTGGAATCGCAACTTTCCAGGGCGCAAGAGAGAGGGTGATTAGGGAGATCAGCCATCGGTCAGCTCGAAATGGCGAACAATCGGATTCTCCTGGAAAAGCTCCCTCAACTCCGAAACGGCCTCGGCATACTCGGGGCTCGTGGTCGCCTGTTGGATGGCCGCCACGGATTCCCACCGGGAGATCGCGACCAGGAGGACGAGGTCGCGCGAGTGCTCCTCGAGGCTCAGGCCCATCTCGATCCCGTGGCATCCGGCGAAGCGCCCGAAGGCAGGAACTACGACCTCCCGATGGATGCGCCTGGCTCGGTCCGTCTCTTGCGGGTCGATGGCCGTGTCGAAGATCCGAATGATCATTGTCTCCCCCTAACTATGCTTTAAGTCCCGCCGGCTCAAACGTTCCACGCCCCCCGGTTCCACATGCCGGCAAGTTGAGGATTGAGCGACAGGCGACGCTCTCCGCGTTCGTAGGTCGCCGCCACTATCTCCCCCAGACCTGGGTAACGATGCACGATTCGGACTCTGTCCTCGGTCACCTCGATGACATTGAAGCTGGGTCTTGTGTAACCGCGCACCCGGTAGGTCGAGGCGGTGCCTGAGTTGATCAACAGCATTTCGCCCACCTGCCACACATTGGGCACGTGTTTGTGACCGGCGAGGACGAGGTTGATCTTCAGCTCGTCGAGAAGGGCCAGCACATCACCCGCATCCCAGACGATGTTGCGCTCTCTGCCGGTCCCGGGAACGGGGACGAGGTGGTGATGGAGGACGAAGATCCTGTAATCATCCGGCCACTTGTAGGTCTGCCGGATCCAGTCGTACTTGCCTTGCCCGATCTCGCCTTCGGCAAGGTCGGGCTTGGAGGAATTGATGGCGGTGACGGTCGCGAACCTCTCGGGTTCAGAGCCGTTCTGGTTCGAGAAGGGAACTCGAATGACTCTGTCGGATAGGCCGAACGAGTCTCTGAAGTGCAGGAACCCCACGTTCATGAGGTCGTGGTTACCCGGAATCACGACCCTCTCGAGGTTTCCCAGGCGGTCGAGGAACCTCTTGGCCTGACGAAACTGCGGGGCGTATCCCTCGGAGGTCAAGTCACCGGCAACCACTACGAGGTCAGGTTTCAACTCGACGATCTCGTCCACTGCATGGGTGAGCAATTCTCCGTCGAACATCACGTGTCCACAGTGGATGTCCGAAATTTGGGCGATGGTGAGCCGAGACTCTGGCATTGGCTCCGTATGATAGTGGCATGGAGCCACTCTTCGTCGGAGTCAGAAACGTCGTCATTCCGGCCTGCCGGCTGTGGTTCCGATGGTCGCTCGAGGGGCTGGAGCGCATCCCCAAGGACGGCCCGGCGATAGTTGCCTTCAACCACATCTCTTATCTTGATCCTTTTGCCGCCGCCTATGCGGTCGACAGCGCGGGGAGACGGCCCCGCTTTCTTGCGAAGTCGGAGCTGTTCGCGAGCCCATTGACCGGCTGGATCATGAGGGGCACCCATCAGATCGAGGTCAGGAGGGGTACGCCCTCAGCGCCCTTGGCCCTCGAGCAGGCCCTCCTTGCTCTGGCGCGAGGTGAGATCATCGTCATCTTTCCCGAAGGGACGGTCACGTTCGACCGCGACCTGCGGCCCATGCCTGCCAAGACCGGGGCGGTCCGTCTTGCCATCCGGTCCGGCGCACCGCTGATTCCGGCGGGGATCTGGGGCACCGCGAACGTACTCCCACGACATTTCAAGGACTACAAGATGAGGTGGTGGCCGAAACAGGATCTCTGCGTGCGGGTGGGCGAGCCCCTGGACATGAGGGGACACGGCGACACGCCCGAGGAATGGCGAGCAACCGGCTTCGAGCTCATGGATCGGATATCTGCGATGGTCGCCAGCCTGCGGCCCGCCCTGCCCTACGCCCGCCAACCAAGGCGGAAATCGATAGCTTCCTGACGGTTCAAGCTATCAGGCCCTCGTTGCGATACCATGCAACCGTCCTTGCAACACTGGTCTCGACCGGCGTGTAAACGAGCCCCAACTCCCGCCGGGACAACGAGGCATCGTACGCGTGGCCGTGCAGCAGAGTGTTGATCATCTCCCGGCAGTAGGAAGGATCGCGCCGGCGGAGGCGTCCCCAGAGCTCGGTCCCGCGCGCTGCACCCCGCGCTGCAATCGATGGCAACATGACCGGCGAATTGTGGATCCCGGTGATCTCCGCCATCAGGGCGATTGCCTCGGACACTTTGAGCGTTGCGCCGCTCAAGACATAGCGCGCGCCGGGCGCGCCCCGACTTTCGGCGAGGATATGGCCCTGGGCGCAGTCGACCACGTCGACGATGCTCATCGTCGTGTCGATTGCCACCTTTAGCTGCCCGTTTGCGTAATCGATCAGCAGACGAGCCGTTCCCGACGTCCTCCCCGGCCCCTGAACCGAAGCCGGGTTTACCGAAACGACGTCGATTCCCGCACGCCCGGCGGCAAGGAACATCGCCGCTTCCGCCTCGAACTTGGACCGCTCGTACTGGGACAGCCAGAATCCCCGGTGGGCGGAGGTTTCGGAGCCGACCGATCCCTTGATCTCACCGATGGTCGCGGCCGACGACGTGTAGACAATCCGGGTCACTCCAGCTTTGTGAGCCGCAGCTACCACGTTCTGCGAGCCGAGCACGTTGCCCCTGTAGAGGGGCGACGGGTCGGCGAGGCAAAAGGCGTTCACCCCGGCGACGTGGTAGACGACGTCGCATCCTTCCATCGCCCCCGCGAGTGAGTCCTCGTTCAAGATGTCGCCTCTGTGGACGCGTGCTCCCATGCCCGCGACGACAGTAGCTGCGCCGTCGCTGCGCGCCAGGGCAACGACGTCCCGCCCCTGCTCTACGAGACGGGTGCAGATCGCCCGCCCGAGGAAGCCACTCGCGCCGGTCATGAACACCCGGTTCGTCATGCTCAATGATCGCCTGCTCGCGGGGCGAAGACCGATGAGAAGCGGATGACATACTCGACCGCGGATATGACCGTGATCAACGCCGCAGCCAGCATCGCCCACTCGTCAAGGAGCAACGGTCCGAGGGGCATCGGGTAGCGGAGTATGGCAAGCAGGATCGCCACAAACTGCGCGTTGGCTTTCAGCTTGCCCCAGATGGACGGCTTGAAGGCGAAGCCGTCCATCATCGCAACGGCGCCGCGCAGGCCCAGTATCAGTAGCTCGCGTCCGACGATGATTGTCGCGACCCAGGGGGAGGCCCGCCCCACGGCAACCAACGTGATCAGCGCCCCCGTCACCAGCAGCTTGTCGGCCGTCGTGTCGAGGAACGAACCAAGGGTCGTTGCGGTGTCCCATCGACGCGCAAGGTAACCGTCGAGCCAGTCGGTCGAAGCGGCGAACACGAAGAGCGCAGCCGCGGGCACGAATGCCTCAGCGAGGACGAGGGCCATCACGACCGGCATCAGGGCCATGCGCGTGTAGGTGATGCCGCTAAGGAGCGACACAGACCGCCGATTCCCGGTTCTCACAGAGTCGAGGCCGTCCCCGAGGTGTTCTGGGTTTCGTGCACGGCGACACCCTCCATTGGTCTCGGGACTTGAGCGACCCTACCGCTTACCGAGAACGTGGGGAGGCCGGGGCGCCCAGCCTCCTACTCGTCGAAGTTGCGGCCGGCGAGGGCTTCGAGGACGGCAATGGCCTCCCTAGCCCCTTCGCCGCGCGCCTCGATCCTGATGGCATCGCCGCAGGCCACGCCGAGTGTCGCAATCGAGACGAGGCTCCGGGCGTTGGCCGGGCCCCTGTCCTTGGTCAGATTCGTGACCTTCACCTCGGCGCCGGTGCCACTCGCAGCTTTGACAAAGCGCGCCGCCGGACGGGCATGCAGCCCGGTCGGGTTGTGGATGACCAGTTGCAGCACGACGTCCCCTCCGGACCCTTCCTCCTGCTGGTCGAGGTCTCCGTCCTCCTCCTCACCCTCGATGTCTTCTGCGCCTGCGGAGTGGTCCCGTAGATGTTCGACTTTGGCTTCGAGGCCCTTCTTGGCCTCCTGCGATACCGCTTCGAGCGTCGCGCCGGTTCCGGCGGTTGCCGCCGCGGCGACTGCTCCCTCGACCAGTGGGGCGGCCGACAACATGACATGGTCCTGTTGGGCGGGTTCGAGCATCTCTATGGCCATCTCGGCGCTCATGATTGCGCTGCCGAGATCCATCAGCACGAGGACACCGTCGTCGGAGTAGGCTCGCTCGATGGCCGCGAGCACGAATGCTGCGTCGGTGCCGAGAGGTCTGCCCGGCTCGTCCAGACCGCCGGCCGCCTCGATCAGAGCATCGCCGCCCATCTCCCGCGCCAGCTCGGCCGCGCCTTCGGCGAGCGTCGCGCTGTGGGAGACAAGCACGAGGCCGACCATCGCTAGTGCTTCGGCGCCCATGTAGCGCCTGCACCGAGAGCGTCCCGGCGCGCCGAGGGCAAGGCGCGAGGAGTCGAGCGTACCTGAAGGTACGTGAGCGAGGAGAAACGCAGCCCTCGGTGATGCAGGGGCGCTCGAATGCGTCGGTAGTTTGGGCGCCGAGGCACTATAGCCCGTAAGAGCGGTACAGCAGCTCTATCGGATGGACCGATGCGACGCCCGAACCATGGGTTATCTGCCACCGACAGGTCTCACTGTCACAGGCGGCGACCTCCGGTCCCATGGCCCCGATGGTCTTGAACAGCCGGTCGCCGACCGTCATCGAGATGTCGTACTTCTCCTTTTTCAACCCGTAGGTGCCGGCGATGCCGCAGCAGTCGATGTCCAGTTCTTCGATGCGCAGTTCCGGGATGAGCCCGAACAGGTCGAGGGCAGGTTTCCCCATCCCGTGCCCGCGCTGTTGGCAGGGCGCATGATAGGGGATGGTGATCGGCAGAGGGTCGAAGTCTTCCTCGAGCTCGCCGCGGTCGTGCAGATCGAGGAGGAACTCACAGATGTCGTAGGTCTGCCGCCCGACTTCTTCGACCTCCGGATCGGTGACGTCGAGGATCTCCCTCGCCTCTCGCTTGAGCATCAGACTGCAACTCGTCGAAGTCGCCACGATGGGATGACCGCGGCGTGCGTAGGGGGCGAGATTGCCTGCGAGGCGGCGCACGTACCTGCGCGCCGGATCAAAGGAACCGTTGGATTGGAGCGGCAACCCGCAACAATCCTGGCGCGGGACTATCACCCGGAAGCCGTTGTGTTCGAGCACCGCCACGGCCATCTCGCCCAGGAGCGGCTCGAAATAATTGGTGCTGCATCCGTGGAAGTAGACGACGGTCTTGCCCGTCACGGGAGAAGGGTGCCGGCGCGCCCAACTTTGGAACGTGCGGCCTGCAAAGCGGGGGAGCGGCGCCTTCCGGTGGACACCGGCGATCCTTTCGATCAGGCCCCGGACGCGACGATTGCCGAGCGCCCAGTTGGCGGGGTGTGCAAACGGGGTGGCGAGGCGGCCCCCGACGCTCGGACGGGCCAGGATCTTGTTGCGGAGCGGCAGTCCCCGCTCGTCCCATAGTTTCGCCCTGGCCTGGGAGTTGATCTCGGCGATCTTGACGCCCTGAGGGCACACCTGCGTGCAGATGCCACATCCGGAGCAGTAATCCAGCGACAGGTCGGGGGAGTGGTCACCACCGTCCCGGAATCGCTCGGCTTGGGGACCAACGTACTTGGGGCCGGGAAACAACGGGGTAGCGTTCGAGAAGGGACAGTGGGTTTCGCAGATCGTGCACTTGATGCAGTGATCGAGTGAGCCGCGCATGGTCTCGGCATCGATCGGCGCAATCAGATCTTCGATCATGCTCATCCCGTCCAACCCTCTCTTTGTTCCAGTATCAGCTCTGCGGCGCGCAGCCCGGTTGTGAGACTTATCCCTTCGCCCGACTTCTCTCGCCACGGCTCTGCGCCGGCCAGGGCGGCGCCCGTTACCCGGACATTGTCATAGACGGGCTCGTGCCCAGAATCGAGTGGTCTCAGCTCGTCATCGACCGCTATTCCCACGCGAGCAGCGGGATGATCGGCCAGGTACTCGTCTGCCCAGCGCGTATCGCCGCCCCCCGGCATCCCCGTGACCGGAAGGTCGAATGCGGTCTCCGTCACCGTCCCGTACGAATCCATCTCGAGGCCCCGAGAAGCGAAGCCGCCGGTTGCGAGGACGTAGTCTCTGGCCCGGTAGGTCCTGGGTCGCGCCGCGGCGTCCACGACCACCTCCTTCAGGCGCCTGCCTGCTGCCCGCACCCCAATTACCCGGCCGCCCATCACGACCCGCCCGCCGGCGCGAGTCAACGCCGCCCGCAGAGAGCGCGCCATGCGGTTCCCGGGGACCGATGGAGGAAGGGTCGGGACCTCGAACACCGCCACCCCAAGGGTGTCGCCGAGCTCCTGCCATACGGTGCGGGCTGAGTCGAGCCCCAGCACTGCGGGGAAGCCCACGGCGCCTTCGTCCAAGGAGGGCTCGAGCTCGGCCATCACCGCCTTGCGAAAGTCGGCGTCCTCGAACCGGCGCGCCCAACCTATGGTGGTGACGTCGGCTTGACCGCCGGTAGGGGGCGAGATCGTGATGGCTCGAGCCTCGACCCGGCCGTTGTTTCCGTTCCCCAGGCTGATCCGGCTGAGGTTATCGGCCAGGTAGGCGGGATAGAAGTCCTTGAGGGAGGAGAGGCCGACGATGGTGAACCGTCCGCCATCCCGGAGGTCGCCCCCGGCCATGGTCTCGGGCACCAGGGCCGAAGGTTTGGCAACGCCCACCGCCGTCGGGAGAAGGAAATTGGCTTCGAGGCTTCCCACGAGTGCGCCGTCCCCGAGCTGCTGCTTGATCCAATCGACCGCATGGCCGACCGCCTGCACTCCGACTCTGGCGTAGGGGTGCTCGGGATGGTCTCGGACGAAGCCGGGGAGCGCCGAGGCGGGATTGGCGACGCGCTCCGGCGTGTAGCCCAGGACGTCCACCGTGCCGCCTGTGAGATGCGTGGCTCCGACTCCTTTGGCCGTTAGCAACACGTCCGCGCCCTCCTGGGCGAGGCGCACTGCGGCCACAAGGCCCGCGGTTCCGGCGCCCACCACGACCGCGTCGTAAACGCGGCCCGTCGCGGCAGCGGTCACGCCAGGTGCTCGACGTCGAGGAGTCCCTGGAAAATCCAGTCGTCGAGCCGAGCCTGCCGGAGTTGGTCTCCGTAGAGGATGGGTCGCACGCCCTTCCATCGCTCCTGCAGGAAACGAAGCAGCGCGGAGTTCGCAGCGCTGTGGTCCAGCCGCTCTACCGAGTGCAGGATGCCGGTCGCTCTGTAGATGCAGAAGCCGCCCTGGCACGGTCCCATGGCCAAACGCAGTGTGCGGCGGATGTCGTCGAGGTTCTGGGTGTGACGGTGCTCCATTGCCATCTCGAGCCGGCGTCTCGAGATGAGCTCACACTCGCAGATGAGCTGGTCGTCGTTGAGCGTCTCCTCCCGGCGCGCCAGCCTGGCCCCCAGCCAGTAGAAGCGATGGTGCCCCGAGTCCGGCAGCGGCTCCTCGGCGGTGGTGCAATCCCGGGCGGTTCCCAGGTGCTCGCACATCCTGTCGACGGTGACCTCGGCCATCTTGCGAAACGTGGTGAATTTCCCGCCCGTAATCGTGAGGAAGTGTTCGACGTCGTCTCGCTCTTTGTGATCGATGAGCGCAAAGGCGCGGCTCATCTCACGCGTATCTGCATCGTCCGCCTTGTCGTCCTTGACCAACGGGCGTGAGCCGGCCCAGACGCGCAGCGCCCGGGCGCGCCGGAAGCCCGGCACCAACTTTTCGCCCTCCTCGAGCAGCAACTGCACCTCGTCCTGCGGAATCGCCACGTCGTCGGGGCCGTCGGCTTCGGTGTCGGTCGTACCGATCACCGACACCGTGCGGATGGGGACCAGGATGTCTCCGTCGGCGGGTTTCTTGCACCGGTTGACGACGGTATGGACGAGACGATGACTCATTGCGATCATGATGCCCTTGCCGGGCAGCACGATGACGCCCCCGCACCCGGCCAGCCCTGCCACTTCGCCCGCCCACACCCCGCTCGCGTTCACGATGAAGCCGGCCGAGATGATCACCTCTTGGCCGCTTACGGCATTGACCGCAGTCGCTCCGGTGACGACGCCGTCCGATCGATGAACCGCCGTGATGCGGTGGTAATTCAAAATCTTTGCCCCGTACTCCTTGGCGGAGAGCGCGCAGCCCCAGACGGTCTTCCAGGCATCGATTGCCCCGTCGGGGACCGCAAAGCCGCCGGAGATGCGCGGGTTGAGGCGCGGCTCCCGTCTGAGGATCTCGGCAGTCGAGAGAGCTTCAACGGGAATTCCCGCCTCGATACAGCCCGAGTAGAAGAGGTCGGAGTAGGCGGGGTCGTCCCACGGTGTCGACACGAACAGGCCGCCGGTGTCCTCGATGGCGTCGGCGGCAATCCTCCGGAGCACCCGGTTCTCCTCCATGCACTCCACCGCCGAAGGCGGGTCCTTCACGGCATAGCGCCCGCCGGAGTGGAGCAAACCGTGGAAGCGGCCGGTCGTCCCCATAGCGAGGTCGTTGCGATCAACCAGAATGGTCTTGAACCCGCGCATAGCCGCATCCCGGGCCACGCCGGCCCCGGTAGCCCCGCCCCCAATCACCAAAACGTCGGTCTCCACTACGCACACTCTCGGTATCGACTCATCAGTGACTCTTTTGGCCCGGCTTCCTTCCGGCTATATCACGGGCTCACCTTTAGACGGCTCCCTCCGGGTTTGATCTTGCCTTTCCGCCCCGAATAACCGGGCTTACCTTTGCCCGGCCCCGGTAGCGAAGAGACGCCCCGTCCGGTCTTGACCTTGCCTTTCCGCCCCGAATAACCGGGCTTACCTTTGCCCGGCCCCGGAGGCGGAGAGACGCTGCCCTCCGGAAGATCACTTAAAGCCTGCGTGATCTGAGGAGGGCAGCGTCTCGGAGCACCTCCTACTCGATCCAGTCAAACGTCCGGGTAACAGCTTTTTTCCACATCGCGTACTGCTTGGCGCGCTCGTCTTCTTCCATCTGAGGCTCCCATTGCTTGTCTTTGCCCCAGTTGTCCCGAAGCTCGTCGAGCTCGCTCCAGAAGCCCACAGCAAGTCCCGCCGCGTAGGCGGAGCCCAATGCCGTCGTCTCGGCGACGGTTGGCCGTATAACGGGTACATCGAGAACGTCGGCCTGGAACTGCATCAGCGTCTCGTTCGCGACCATGCCGCCGTCGACTTTGAGTGCCGTGAGATCGACGCCGGAGTCGGCGTTCATCGCGTCCACGACCTCTTTGGACTGCCACGCGGTCGCCTCGAGGACGGCGCGCGCAATGTGGCCCTTGTTCACGTAACGGGTGAGGCCGGCGATCACACCGCGTGCGCTGCCTTTCCAGTAAGGAGCAAACAAGCCCGAGAAGGCGGGCACGAAGTAACAGCCGCCGTTGTCCTCGACGGAGCTTGCCAGGTCTTCGATCTCCGGCGCGGAGCTGATCATGCCTAGGTTGTCCCTCACCCACTGGACGAGCGCTCCGGTGATTGCGATTGCACCTTCCAACGCATAGACGGGTGCTTCATCGCCGATCTTGTAGCCGAGCGTCGTCAGGAGGCCGTTCTTGGATTGCACGGCTTCGTTGCCTGTGTTGAGCAGCAGGAAGTTACCCGTGCCGTAGGTGTTCTTTGCCTCGCCCACCGAGAAGCAGGTCTGACCGAACACGGCCGCCTGCTGGTCGCCGAGCGCTCCGCCGATTTGCAACCCACCGAAGTCACCCGCTTCCCCGTAGACCTCGCTGGAGCTGTGGATCTCCGGGAGCATCGCGCGGGGGACGCCCAACGTGGAAAGGATCTCGTCGTCCCACTCCAGGGTCTCGAGATCCATCATCAGCGTGCGGCTCGCGTTGGTCACATCGGTTACGTGCACACCGCCGTCAGGGCCTCCGGTCAGCTTCCAGATCAAGAATGCATCCAGGTTTCCGAAGAGGACGTCACCGTTTTCCGCCTTCTCGCGCGCGCCGTCGACGTTGTCGAGAATCCACTTGATCTTTGGCCCCGAGAAATAGGTTGCAAGTGGCAGGCCCGTCTTGGGACGAAAGCGATCGTCCCCTCCGTCCCGGCTGAGCTCTTGGCAGATCTTGTCCGTGCGCGTGTCTTGCCACACGATTGCGTTCATGACGGGCTCGCCGGTGCTCTTGTCCCATACAACAGTCGTCTCTCGTTGATTGGTGATGCCGAGAGCCGCGATGTCGTCCGGTGCGAGCCCCTTCTTGTCGAGCGCACCCCGCACGACCTCCTGGGTGCGATCCCAGATCTCGTTGGCGTCGTGCTCGACCCAGCCTGCCTTCGGGTAGATCTGCTCGTGCTCTTTCTGGTCCGCACTCACGGCCTGCCCGCTGTGGTCGAACACCATGCACCGCGTGCTGGTCGTCCCTTGGTCTATCGCTGCTACGTAATCTGCCATTACTTGCCCTCCCTTTCGCGCCTCCATGACGCTGTCTTGACCAACCCCGCGAGCTCTTGCCCGGCTGCCGGCTGTCCACTCACGGGGCATCCTTTGTTGCCAATACGTCCGAAGCAGCTTTCATCAACAGATAGGACGAGGTCGCTCCGGGGTCCTGATGGCCGACACTGCGCTCGCCCAGATAGCTCGCCCGGCCCTTGCGGGCAATCAGGGGAATAGTCGACTCCATGCCTTTCTGGGCTGCTTCGGTGGCTTCGGTGAGCGCGGCCTCCAAGGAGCCTCCTTCCAATGAATTTTTGAGGGCCTGGGCGGCCGGCAGCAAGGCGTCGAGCATCGTCGCGTCTTCCAACTCCGCCTTGCCGCGCGCCTGTACGCCCTTGACCCCGGCCTCGAGAGCCGCTGCCCAGTCGCCCGCTTCCAGCTCGGACTTTCCTGCCAGGGCGGCCCCCATCTGCATGAACAAGGTCCCGTACAGTGGCCCGCCGGCTCCTCCTATCCTGGATACCAGGGTCATCCCAACGCCCTTGAGCGCGGCTCCGATGTCGTCACTTGGAGCTTCCTCGAGCTTTTGGACGGCGGCTTGGAAGCCGCGGTGCATATTCGTGCCGTGGTCGGCGTCGCCAATGGCCGAGTCGAGTTGTGTCAGGTAGCTCTTGTTCTCCTCGATCGCAGAGGCAAAAGCCTTTACCCATGCAACCACATCGTCGTATTCCAAGGGCATCGCTAGAGCCCCTGCTTTCCGGTGGTTATGGACGTAATCATGCGCCCCATGTGAGGCCGGGAGTCGACACTGGAGCGTCCCACAGCCTGGTCAACTCGTCATCCAGCTTCAGCAGTGTGATGGAGCACCCCGCCATCTCCAGCGAGGTGATGTAGGGGCCTATCAGATTGCGTGTGATGTTGACGCCGCGACCGGACAGCAGCTTCTCGAGCTCGTTGAAGACGATGTAGAGCTCGATCAGCGGCGTGCCGCCCATGCTGTTGACAAAGCCCAGCACGTTGTCCCCTTGTTGAAGAGACAGGTCCTCGACGATCGGGCCTGCAAGGCGCTCCACGACTTCCTGGGCCGGCGCCAGAGCTATACGTTCGCGGCCGGGCTCCCCGTGAATGCCAATGCCGATCTCCATCTCGTCCTCGCCCAGGTCGAACGTCGGCGCACCGGCCGCCGGAACGATGCACGAGGTCAACGCCATTCCCATGCTGCGCCCGTTCCCGTTGACCTTCCTACACAGGTCCGCGACCTCCTTCAACGACCGTGTGTCCTCTGCGGCCGCTCCGCAGATCTTCTCGGCGAGAACGGTGGTGCCGACGCCGCGGCGACCTGCGGTGTAGAGACTGTCCTGAACGGCGACATCGTCGTCTATCACGACGGCTTCAACCTCGATATTGTCCTCTCGAGCGAGATCGGCCGCCATCTCGAAATTGAGAACATCCCCGGTGTAGTTCTTGACGATGTGAAGCACACCGGCCCCTCCGTTGACCGCCTTGGTGGCTTCGAGCATCTGATCGGGCGTTGGGGAGGTGAACACCTCGCCGGGGCAGGCGGCGTCGAGCATTCCCGGACCGACGAAGCCGCCGTGCATAGGCTCGTGCCCCGAGCCCCCTCCGGACACCAGGGCAACCTTCCCCTGTACCGGCGCGTCTGCGCGACAGATGTAGTGGGGGTCGATGGAGACGTTCAGAACGTCGCCATGGGCGGCTTGCATCCCCTGAAGGGCGTCGGTTACGACATCTTCGGGACTGTTGATGAGTTTCTTCATCTGGTCTCACTTTCCTTCCGGTGCTCCGATCTGCAAGGGCGGGTCCGGCTACTGTGGGAAGACGTTGAACCAGAAAACCGCGCCCAGCACTCCGCCGATGATCGGGGCCACCACCGGTACCCAGGCATAGCCCCAGTCGGATTCACCTTTGCCGGCGACGGGCAACACGGCGTGCGCGATGCGGGGGCCGAGATCACGGGCCGGGTTGATCGCATAACCCGTGGGGCCACCCAGAGAGAGCCCGATGCCGACCACCAGGAGACCAACCAGAAGCGGACCGAGCCCACTGTCCGCCAAGCCCGGATCGGACGTAACGGCGAGCACTCCCAAGACGAGCATGAAGGTGCCTATAACCTCAGTGATGACATTGGGGCCGGTCTTGCGGACGGCGGGCCCGGTCGAGAACACCGCCAGCTTCAGCCCGGGGTCCTCGGTGATCGCCCAGTGGGGGAGGTAGGCAAGGTAAACAAGACACGCACCGATGAAGGCGCCTGCAAATTGGCCCGCGATGTAGAGCGGAACGTCGCCCCATTCGACCAAGCCGATGCTGGCCAGCCCGACAGTCACGGCCGGATTGATGTGCGCGCCGCTGAATTGCGCGACCGCATAGACGGCCACGGCGACTGCCAACCCCCACCCGAAGGTGATGACAATCCAGCCGCCGTTCTGTGCCTTCGACTCGTTGAGCAGAACCGCCGCTACCACTCCATCGCCCAACAGGATCAGTATCGCTGTGCCGATGAGCTCGGCCGTGAATATGCTCATGCCACCTCCCAGTCTTGTGCTGCTGCGTCGCCCCCAAGGCGCTGTCTGAATCGAACCGCCACCGGCTACAAGTTAACGGGCGTTATCTGGGGAGGCGGCCGCGCTCCCGTCACCATGGCATCGAGTGATTGCTGAAGACGTTTTGTGAAGGCGCGATGGTCCTCTCCGGCCATGGGGCGGAGCGGCGAGCCGACATGAAGAGTCACCGGGTGATGCTTCGGCCACCCCCGGCCCGGTGGCATCGCTGCGTATGTTCCTTCCACATAGAGCGGAAGCGCCGGTATCCCATGTTCAACCGCTAGAAAAGCGGCGCCGGATCGGAGCCTGCCCATGCTCCCATCGCGCGACCGCGTGCCCTCCGGGTACATGAGCAGATTCCAGCTCTCGCTTATGAGCCGGTCGATGAGTTCAGCCGAGTCTCGTGACAGGCGCGCCCGTTCGATGGGTATGGTCCCAAATGCAAGGGACACGAGGAGGGCAACCGCCTGGTTCTTGTAGAAATAGTCGGCTGCCGCCACAACCGCAGTGTGCCTGCGCCAGTCTCTCGGAAGAGATTTCAGGATGATAGGGGTGTCCAGGTGGCTCGAGTGATTGGATACAAGGAGCACGGGGGGCGCAACCGTGGCAAATACCTCCCCCCCCGAGATCTGAGTGCCGGTGTAGAAGTCGATGGCCGGGCCGAGCATCTTTGTCAGGATCCCTTCACGGATCGTGCGAGCCGCGGGTCGACGCGCCCACTCGGTGTCGTAGCTCGCGCCCTTGTCCTTCACACGGTCGGCCCACCCTCGAAAACAAACCCATCCTCCCTCACAAGGCGAAAGCCTAATCCATGGAGAAGGGGGGCCCGCCAAGGCATGCGAGGGTTAAGCTTCAGGGTTCGGCTCCACACGGCTTCTAAAGGTGCTTTTTGAGAGGGAGGGAACAAGATGACCTCACGCGACGATCCCAACCGGAAAGAGGATTCGGAGCGCCGCCATCCGTCGAGATCGCACGACGACACCGCGGGGCAGTATGGGGGCGGCGAAGAGAACGTAGATGAGGGTGTAGGGCGCGATCGCGACGAGGAGAGATTCAGCGAGGGGCAGGAGGCGACCGGCGAGACGGACGAGAAGGAAGAGGTCGGGACCTTCGCCGAGGGCCAGGCGGTGACGCGGGACGATCCAGAAGAGACGAAGGAAGGCGAGTTCAGCACCGGCATGGAGCAGAGGCCACACGAGCCCGATGTTCGCCGCGACGGCGGTACATGAGCGGCCCCGAGGGGCGCCTCGGCGGTGTGAGGATTGCGGTGCTGCTGGAGGACGGCTTCGAGGATCTCGAGTTCTGGGTGCCCGTCATGCGCCTTCGGGAAGAGGGCGCCGAGGTGAAGGTGGTGGGGGCCGAAGCAGGGGTGACGGCGCGCGGCAAGCACTGCCTGACGGCGTCGAGCGACGTTGCGGCCGAGGGTGTGTCGGCGGAGGACTTCGATGCTGTCGTCGTCCCCGGCGGCTGGGCGCCCGACAAGATGCGGCGCCATGAGGCTATGACGGAGCTAGTGAGCCGCGCCCACTCTCAGGGCAAGATCATCGGGCTGATCTGTCATGCGGGGCTGGTGGGGATCTCGGCCGGGATCGTAAAGGGCTCTCAGGCCACCGGAAGCCTCGGCATCAAGGACGACCTCGTCAATGCAGGCGCCGAGTGGGTCGATAGGCCGGCCTTTCGGGACGGCAACATCGTGTGGGGGCGCGTGGTGGACGACATCCCCGAGTTCTGCAGGGAGTTGGTCGCCGCCCTGACCTAAACTGCTCCGCATATGGGGCAGATCAGCCGGTGGCTGCCAGTGCGCCGGCCAGGTCCGCGATGAGGTCGCCCGGATCTTCGAGCCCCACCGACAGGCGACAGAGGCCCTCCGATATCCCCGCCGAAACGAGCTCGTCCGGCCCCAGCTGAGTGTGGGTCACCCCGGCCGCATGAACGAAGAGCGAGTGTGTCCCGCCCAGGGAGGCCGCAGGGAGGATCAGCCCCAGCGCCTCCTGGAACGCGCCGGCGCGCTCACGCCCGCCGCAGACTTCGAAAGCGAGCGTGCCTCCGCCGCGCCCGTCCAAGAGCCTGCCGATCAGCGGGTAGGAGGGACTCGACTCGAGGCCGGGGTAGTAGACCGCATCGATTCCCTCACAGCGTTGCAGGGCGCGGGCCACCTCCAGCGCGGTGGCACTCGATCGCTCGACCCTGAGAGGGAGCGTTGCGATACCTCTCAAGCCCAACCAGGCGTTGAACGGCGCCAGGGTTGGCCCGAGATCACGCGCCACCGCTGCCACCGGCTCGAGCAACTTCGCCGACGCGCAGACCACTCCACCCAACAGGTCGTGGTGGCCACCGATGAACTTGGTTGCCGAGTGGACCACGATGCTTGCGCCGTGTTCAACCGGACGGCAGAGCGCGGGGCTTGCGAAGGTGTTGTCCACCACCAAAGGAATGCCCGCCTCCTGCGCGAGCGTCGCCAGAAGATCAAGATCCGCCACCTGCACCTTGGGATTGCCGATCGTCTCGCAATAGAGGAGCTTCGCGCCGTCAAGGGCGGCGGCGACGGCGGTGTGGTCGTCGTGATCGCAGAAGGTCGCGGTGATGCCGTAGCGCGGCAGGCGCTCTTGCAATAGAGAGTAAGTGTTGCCGTAGAGCTGGCGGGTGGCCACGATCCGATCGCTCGAGGAACAGAGCGACAGGAAGATCGAAGAGATAGCTCCCATCCCACTGGCGAATGCCTCGGCCCCCTCGGTTCCTTCGAGGTCCGCCAGTGCAGCCTCGAAAGCGTCCACCGTCGGATTGGCCCAGCGCGAGTAGACGTAACCGGCCCCGGTCTTGGCGTGGCTTGCGCGCGCAAAGGTCTCCGTGTCCGAAAACGAGTAGGTCGACGAGGGATCGAGCAGGGGCGCCATGGGGCGTCCCTCTTGGGTGGACGGCGCGGGAGGATGGACGGCGCGCGTCTCGAGCGCGCGCTCCCCTCGCCCGGGAGGTGTCCTAGAGATGGACCACCGGGCAGGTGAGGGTTCGGGTGATTCCTTCGACCGACTGGATGTTGGCGACAACGAGCTTGCCGAGATCGTCTACGTTGGGAGCGCTTGCCCGGACTATGACGTCATAGGGCCCGGTGACGTCCTCGGCGGCGTCGACGCCCTCGATGTTGCGGACCTCCATTGCAACCTGCGCTGCCTTTCCGACCTCGGTCTGAATCAGGATGTAGGACTGAACGTCGGCCACGATCCCTCCCTTGTCTGCCTCTCCGACCGAGCTTTTTCGAACGGAAGGCACCCGGTCCCTAGGAAACTCCGAAGTCTAGCAGGCGGCCTGATCGGGGCCGGGTAGTGTCGGCTTTGCTTTGAGGGAGAGACAGACGGTTGCAGACATCGGTGAGTTCGGACTCATAGAGCGATTCGCGGCGCGGCTCGGCGCGCCGCCGGCCGGCGAGACATGGACCGGGGATGATGCCGCCGTGCTGAGAGCGCCGGGATCAACGCTGTTGTACACGACCGACCTTCTGATCGAAGCGGTCGACTTCGACATGGCCTACGCGTCCGGCGCCGACATCGGTTGGAAGGCGATGGCCGTAAACGTCTCCGATATCGCGGCCATGGGCGGCCGGGCTCAGCACGCGGTCGTGGGGCTGGGCTTGACCGCCGATTGCCCCCTCGAGACCGCAGACGGAATCCTCGACGGTTTGCTGGCCGCGGCCTCCCGGTGGGACGTCCAGCTCGTGGGGGGCGACATCAGCAGTGCAAGTGAGCTCGTCCTCTACGTTGGCCTCATCGGGGTCGCCGAGGCCGAGCCCGTTCGCCGTTCGGGGGCGCGCCCGGGCGATGCGATCTGCGTAACCGGCGCTCTCGGTGGCGCCGCCGGGGGACTGGCGTTGTTGAGGGGCGGCGCTGCGCTGGAGGCATCGGCGCACCGGCGGCTCGTCGCCCGTCATCTCCGGCCCCACGCGCGTCTGGCCGAGGGCCGGCGGCTGGCGGCCCTCGGCGCGACCGCGATGATCGATGTCTCCGACGGCCTCATCGGGGACCTCATCCACCTGCTCGATGCAAGTGAGCTCGGCTGCAGCGTGGTCCCGGAAGCCGTGCCCGTCGATCCCGACCTCATCCCGCTTCGGGAAGTCCTGGATCCGTTCGAGGCGGCGCTGACCGGGGGTGAGGACTTCGAGTTGTTGTTCACGCTGCCCGCCGACACGGTCCAATACGCCCGGGCGTCTCTTGCCGAGATGGGCACGCCCGTCACCCGGATCGGAGCCACGCAGGAGGGGGGCCGGCGCCTTCTAGGTGAGGAGCCGATGGGCGCCGCAGGGGAGGTCGGATGGGATCACCTTCGCACCCGGTGACGGGAGTGCCGCGAACGCTCACGATTGCAGGGTCGGATTCGGGCGGCGGGGCAGGAGTTCAGGCGGATCTGAAGGTGTTCTTTGAGTTCGGGTGTCATGGCATGAGTGCGCTCACCGCGCTCACCGCCCAGAACACCCTCGGAGTGAACGCCATCCACGAGGTTCCCCCCGACTTCGTGGAGGCTCAGATTGCGGCGGTCGCCGACGACATCGGGATCGATGCGGCCAAGACGGGGATGCTCGCCTCTGCGCCGATCGTCGAGGCGGTAGCCGGATCGGTACAGGCTCACGGGATCACCAGGCTTGTCGTGGATCCCGTGTTCGTATCCAAGAGTGGTCACCGGCTGCTCGCTGCCGACGCAGTCGAAGCCCTGATCGAGCGGCTGTTCCCACTGGCGGCGCTCGTCACTCCCAACTTGGAGGAAGCCGGCGCATTGATCGGCACGCCGATCACCTCTCTGGAGGACATGAAGGCAGCGGCACATTCGCTGTACGAGATGGGACCACACAGCGTCGTGGTCAAAGGAGGTCATCTCCAAGGGGCGACGGCAGTGGATGTCTTCTACGACGGCGGCGAGCTGGTCGAGCTCGCCAGCCCGCGGTGGGCCACAGAGGATACGCACGGAACGGGTGACACGCTGGCCGCGGCGGTCACAGCACGACTGGCATGGGGGGACGATCTGCTGAGCGCTCTGTCCGCAGGCAAAGAGTTCGTGTCCGGCGCCGTCGAGCATTCACTCCGACTGGGCGGCGGCTTCGGCCCGGTCAATCCCGGCTGGCGCTTATTGCGGGGAAACGGAGATGCGACCTAGCGTCGAGGAGCGCTCGGCGGCCAGGCCTGCCCAATCCAGATCCTCGTTGCGCACTCTCAGGTCGAGGTAGGACACGAGCGCGGCGGCCGCGAGGTAGGGGAGAGCGATCGCTGCAATGAGCGTCTGGAGGAAGGTCAATAGGACCAACGCGAGCCCTCCGACCCCGGCCAGTAAGGCTACGGAGAAGCTCAGCAGCACCAGTTGCAGGATTCCGAGGACGAAAGCGATATTGAGCAGGGTGATCAGCGTCCGTCCCCAGTTGCCGCCGAGAAGCATCCGAGCTCGCACAACCGCCTCCGGGAACGACTTCCCCTCGACGGCGAGGATGTGGGCGAGCACGGGGGGGCCCAAGAGCATCGGGACGACCACCATCGAGCCCAGAGGGCCGAACGGCAGCAACAAGGCTGCGATCGAGAGCATTCCGACGAGGAGACCCGCGCTCACGAGGTCCCTGAACTGACCTCGCAGTGAGCCTGCCGAAGCGCCCGACGAGGTGACCCGGCCGCTTATACCGTCCGCCAGAATCACCGTCGCACAATGGAGAGCAAAGCTTCCCGCGAGCGCGACCAACACTATCGAGGTCAGCGTCAGTATCACCTGTGCCGCCATCGCGGAGGCCGTCAGCCTCAACAACATCTGTATCCCCACCCGCAGAAACGCCAGGGGCAGAAAGATCGCAACGTAAAGAGAGATAAGCGCCCGGAAGTGGGCCCGGTAGAGGCGCCAGGAAGCTGCAACAACGCCCGAGAACCGAAGCTCGGCAGGAAGCCCGAAAGAATCCGTGGCGGTCGAGGCGGGCTGGGAACTCACCTTGGTCCTATCTCACGCGTCTTTTTGCGATGTAGCCGAGCAGCGCGAACGCCGCCATGCCTGCAGCCCCTACGCTGAGTTTCTTACCGAGCTCACCGGCTTCGACCCTGGCCCGATCCACCAGCTCGTCGACCTTCCTGCCGAGGTCCTCCCGGGTCGCCTCGATTTCTTCTAGCGTTTGCCGAGGGTCTTGGCCCATTCGACATCCTCTCTGATCGTCTTCTTGGTCATATCGGTCTTGATGGGCGTCCCCAGGAGGCGGCGCGCCATGAGCGCCCCGATCCCGCCGAGCAGCAGAAGGATCAGGGCGGTGATCAGGTCCGCCACCCATCTCCACAAGAAGGTGTCCAAGCCGTCACGCAGCCCGAGGAGGAGGAAGATCAAGGCGAAAAAACCGAAAACCGCTGCGACTGCGACGATCGCAGCGCCCTTGGCCTTGGCCGACATCGACTCGGTCAGCTCGAGCTTCGCAAGCTCGATCTCCTTGCGGAACAGGGTCGAAAAGTCTTCGCTGACCTCTTTCATGAGCTGGCCGGCCGACTTGTTGGACCGTCTCGAGCTCACGAACGAGGAAAACGCTCCCGGCCGGGATGCTCCGCCATCGCCGGTCGTGGTCGGAGGGCCGGTGGAGGGTACCCCGCCGGGGGGGCGGCTCTGGGAGCTCGCCCCCGAGGCTACGGCGCCGGCGCGCGCCGCACTCGATTCGGACCCCGGCCCTTCGCTCGGTGGCGGCGTCCGATCCATCGGTTCGTCTGTCACAACCCCTCCCTAGTCCTGCCTGTCCGTCCCACGGGGCCGAAACCCCTCTTTGCCGCGCTCGCTCTGAGCAATGCGCCGTCCCGCCTGCGTCGAAGCTACCAGGACAAGGGCCCTCCTGGTTGGGGGAAAAGAGCTCGACACCGGGGATGCCCCCGGCGACTCGTCATCCAGAACGCGTAAGGCGTGCTCAGCCGACCCGGGACACCTTGTTGGCCTTGAGGCATTGCGTGCAGACCGTCATGCGTCTGGGCGCGCCGTTCACCCGGACGCGCAGTTTCTGCACGTTCGGGTTCCATCTCCGGCGCGTGCGCCGATGTGAGTGTGAGATGTTGTTCCCGAACTGTGGGGACTTGCCGCAGATGTCGCATACCGCTGCCATAACGCCGCAAAGCCTACCAAATGCCCGGGCCGGCCCCGGCGCGCACGTAGTCTCAGCGGTATGGCGGATACCGTTGTTGCCCTCGATCGGGGGCTCGAGCTGTTCGCTCCGGCTGCCCTGCAGACGCCTCTGAAGGTGCCGTCCTCCTCGGCGCCCGGGTGGGACAAGCTCGGGATCCACACCGTGCAGAGTCTGCTGCAGCACTATCCGCGGTACCACGTCGATCGCACGAAGCTCAAGACGATTGCCGAGCTCGTGCGGGGGCCCGACGGCCTCCCGCCCGGCGAGGTTCAGGTGCACGCACGCGTCCTCAAGATCACTCGCCTCAACACGCGCAAGGGCAGGCGCATGATAACCGGCCGCATCGGCGACGAGACGGGGTCACTGGCCGTTACGTGGTTCAACCAGGACTGGGTTGCGCGTGCCCTCAAGCCCGGCACCGAGGCGTTCTTCTATGGCAGGTTGGGTCTGTTCCGGGGGCGGGCACAGCTGACCGCTCCCCGCTTCGAGGTTGTGAGGACCGGCAAGGAACCCTTCAACGTCGGCCGGATCGTGCCGGTCTATCCCGCCACCGCAGAGCTGTCGACCGACCAACTGCGCAGGGTGATGTGGAACACGATCGAGAGCATCGGTCCCATATTGGACCCGCTTCCGAACGACCTCCGCCGCAGGCTGGGCCTAATCTCGAGGGGCGATGCGCTGCGGGCCATCCACTTTCCCGAGGACAAAGACCAGGTGGTCGCGGCCCGGCGACGGATTGTGTTCGACGAGGTGTTCACTCTGCAGCTCGGGCTCGTATACCGCAAGCGAAAGCTCGAGCGCACGGTCCGGGGGATCCCGCATGCCACTCCGGACGACGAGTCGCTTGCATCCGGCTTCCTCGAGGCCCTGCCGTTCGATCTCACCGGTGCACAGCGCCGGGCCTGTGGCGAGGTGGAGGGCGACATGGGCCGCCGCTTTCCGATGCACCGGCTCATCGAGGGTGAGGTTGGTTCGGGGAAGACCGTGGTGGCCCTCTACGCCTGCCTGGTGGCCATCGGAGGCGGCCATCAGGCGGCCTTCATGGCCCCGACCGAGGTGCTTGCGGAACAACACCACCTTACGGTCGGCGAGCTCCTGACGCGGGCGTTCGGCTCCGTAGAGGCGGGCAACCTGTTTGCCGCCACTTCGAGGCGACCCGTGGTGCGGCTTCTCACCGGTTCGACGCCGGCGCGCCGGCGAGAGGAGATCCTCAAAGCGACCGCCGACGGCGAGGTCGACCTGCTGATCGGCACCCACGCGCTGATACAGGATTCGGTGAGATTCGCCCGCCTGGGAGTTGCGGTCGTCGACGAGCAGCACCGCTTCGGGGTGCATCAGCGCAAGAAGCTGAGGGCGAAGGGCGGAGGAGGGACAGACGCCGGAGGAGGGACGGACGCCGGAGGAGGCGGAGAGCGGACGGGGGGCGAGCCGGACATCCTCGTGATGACCGCCACCCCCATACCGCGCACCCTGGCGGTCACCATCTACGGCGACCTCGATGTCTCGATCCTGGATGAGCTGCCCGGCGGTCGGAAGCCGATCCACACCACCATCGCGGCGGGCGAGACGGACCGCCTGCGGGCCTACGGGTTGATCCGGTCCGAGGTAGCGGCGGGGAGACAGGCGTTCGTGGTCTATGCCCTGCGGGAGGACTCCGAGGTGACCGAGCTGAGGAGCGCCAAAGCGGAAGCCAAACGGCTGGCTTCGGAGGTGTTTCCCGACCTCCAGGTGGGTCTCGTCCACGGCGACATGGCCAGCGCGGACAAGGAGGCCGCCATGGCCGCCTTCAGGGACGGCGCAACCGAGGTGCTCGTGGCGACCACCGTCGTGGAAGTGGGCGTGGATGTCCCCAACGCAAGCGTCATGCTGATCGAGGACGCCGAACGCTTCGGGCTGGCACAGCTTCATCAGCTCAGAGGCCGCATAGGACGAGGGCGTCATGCCTCCCACTGCGTCCTTGCCACGAACCTGCTGCCCGAGCGCGCCGAGTCGGAGCCGGCCGTCGCACTTGCCCACGACCGCCTAAGGGCGGTTGCGACCACGGCGGATGGATTCGAGCTGGCGCTCGCGGACCTCCGCTACCGGGGGGAGGGCGAGCTCTTCGGAGCGCGCCAGTCGGGGATGCCGCAGCTCAAGATGGCACGGGTGCTCGAGCACCAGGACGTCGTCGCCATGGCCCGCCGCCTCGCCGTGGCTCTGCTGGCAGACGATCCGGAGGTCACCCATTTCGCCAACATCAACCTCGGACGGGAGATGCGCTCCCGATGGGCCGCCGGAGAGCTCGACGTGGTGCAATCTGGTTGAGTCCGGCGACCTGCGTTCCCCCGGTGACCATTCCTCCAGTTAACTTGTCTGTATGAGAGTTACGGCAGGAGAGGCCAAAGGCCGGCGCCTGAAGACGGTAGGAATGGGAACCCGTCCCATGACCGACCGCATGAAGGAGGCGCTGTTCTCGTCCCTGGGCGACGTCACCGGCACGAGCGTTCTCGACCTCTACGCGGGCTCCGGGGCGCTCGGGCTCGAGGCCCTTTCCCGCGGCGCCGATACCGCGACCTTCGTCGAGAGCGCGCGCGACGCGATTCTCAAGCTCGAGGAGAACGTGGACGTCACCGGTTTCGGCGAACGGGCCCAGGTCCTCTGGGCGGACGTCGAATCAACGCTGGCCCAGGGCGCCACCATCCGGCTCGACCTGATCTTCATCGACCCGCCGTACTCCATGTCGAAGACGAATGTCCAGCAGGATCTCGAAGAACTTGTAACGGGTGGCTTTCTGGCGGACGATGGCCGTATCGTGGTTCACCGACCGGCCCGCGAATCCGGGCTCAAGCCTCTGGGTCTGGAGGTGGTGTGGGAACGGGTCATCGGGCAGTCCCAGCTGGTCGTCTACCGCCACGAAGCGAATGAACCGTGATGCCGGTTGCAATGTGCCCCGGCTCCTTCGATCCCCCCACCATGGGCCACGTCGATGTGGTCGAGCGCGCGGCCCGTTACTTTGAAGGAGTCGTCGTCGCGGTCATCGCCAATCCGTCCAAGGAGCCCCTCTTCAGCGTCCAGGCGAGAAGGAGCCTGCTCGCCGATGCCCTTGCCCACGTCGACAATGTCGAGATCGCGTCGTTCGACGGGCTCCTGGTTGACTTTGCCCGCTCCAAGGGCATTACCTTGGCCGTGAAGGGCCTGCGTGCGGTGTCGGACTTCGAGTACGAGTTGCAGATGGCGCAGATGAATACGACCCTGGCGCCGGGGCTCGACACGATGTTCATGACTGCAAAGCCGTCATGGGCCTTTTTATCCTCTAGCCTCGTGAAGGAAGTGGCCCGATACGGAGGCTCTGTCGAGGGGCTCGTGCCCCCGGGGGTGGCGACGGCCCTTAGCGAACGCTACGGCCGGGAAAGGTGACGGAGATGGATCTCATCGAAGGGGTTGACGAGCTTCAACTGGTGATCGAGGAGGCAAAGGCGGTGCCTCTGTCCAACAACGCGGTGATCAACCGGGAAGAGGTGCTCGAGCTGTTGGCCCAGCTCAAGCAGCAGATCCCCGACGAGGTACGGCAAGCACGCTGGATGACCCGGGACCGGGACGACCTGCTGGCCCGCGCCTACAAAGAGGCCGAGCGTATTATCGCCGAGGCGCGCGCTCAAAGAGATCGCCTGTTGTCGCAGACACAGATAATGCAGGACGCCCAGCGCGAGGCGGACCGAATCACCCAGGCGGCGCGGGACCACTCGGCGCAACTCTCGGCCGACGCCGATGAGTACATCGACGGGCGCCTCAACGCGCTCGAGCTGTGGCTCAACAAGACGCTTGCCGCCGTCGAACGGGGCCGGGCGCAGCTCGAGGCCGAAAGGCGGTCGACTGCTCCCGAGGACGTGGTGCTGGACGAACGGGCAACGGTGGCCCCGTTCGACGCGGCCCAGCTGGGCGGCAGCTCCGTCTAACCGGCGTCGTTTGCAGGCCGGATAGGTTAGCCCGGAGCCGGCAAGCGGCTGGTATCCTTGCCGGAGGCAAAACCGTGGGTTTTCCGCCCGCGGAGAACCTGCCATCAAGTCAGAAGGATCGAGAGACGCGCGCGTGCAAGAAGCAAAAGTTTCTGTGGCTCAGATTCTCGGCCGGCCCGGCGCGAGCCAAGCCATTCACCTGTCCCGCCCCTTCGAGGGGGTCGAGACGGTGCTGGCCTCGGTGGGCGAAACACCGATCGAGGCCCACCTGCGGGCCGACAGTGTGGTCGAGGGCATCCTCGTCAGCGGATCGGTGGAGGCCGGGGCGCGACTGCAATGCGCCCGGTGCCTCCGTGCCTTCTCCTCCGGGCTCAGCGTCAAAGTGTGCGAGCTGTTCGCGGATGGCCCCGGCCGTCCGGCCGAAGACGACGCCTACGCGGCCGACGGCGAGGTCATCGATCTGGAACCGATGCTGCGGGATGCGTTGACGCTGGCATTGCCCCTGCGACCGCTGTGCCGGGAAGCGTGCGCCGGGTTGTGCGGAGGTTGTGGACAGGACCTCAACGACGCGCCTTGCGGGTGCGCCCATGAAGAGCTCGATCCTCGCTGGGCCGGCCTGAGTGCCCTGCGCGACAAACTGAATAACTAGGAGGAGTCAAGGTGGCCGTACCCAAACGACGTAAAACCGGTTCCAAGATGCGGATGAGGAGAGCGCACTGGCGTGTGCCGGCCCCCACCTACTCTTCCTGCGCCCAATGCCGCGAACCCAAGCTGCCGCACCGGGTGTGCTCGAACTGTGGCTATTACGCGGGCCGACAGGCCGTCGAGACTGAATAGGGAAGCGGGCCTCGAGGTTCTCGGGATTCCGCCCGGCGGCGGCCCGCTCTACGAGCTTGCGCTGACGCACCGCTCCCACGCCTTCGAGCAACCCCTTGGCGGACCGGCCACGGCGATTCACAACGAACGACTCGAATTCCTCGGCGACGCGATCCTGGGGGCCCTCGTCACGACCCTGCTGTATCAGGACTATCCGGAATTGCCCGAGGGCGACCTGGCCCGGCTGCGCGCCTCGGTCGTCAACACCCTCGCACTGGCCGAGCTGGCTCGCGACCTCGGCATCGGTGACCATCTCCGCCTCGGGCGGGGTGAAGAGGCGACGGGGGGGCGGGACAAGCCTTCCCTTCTCGCCAATACCTTCGAGGCTCTTGTTGGAGCTCTTTACCTCGACCGGGGGATGGAGCACGTGACTTTGGTTCTGAGGCCGATGTTCGCCGCCAAGCTGTCCGATGGCGTTGCCGGGGGCGAGCGTTACGACGCCAAGAACGCCCTTCAGGAGGTGGCGGTGAGCGAATTTGCGCGCGTGCCCTCATACCGGGTAACCGCTTCCGGACCCGATCACGCGAAGCGCTTCGCGGCGGAGGTCGTCGTGGGCGAGAGCCTGGTCGGGGCCGGCCATGGGCACAGCAAGAAGGAGGCCGAGCAGAACGCCGCGCGGGCGGCGCTCAAACGGCTGGCGGCCTTCGCCGGTCCCGCGGCCGAGCCCGATTCGGGGCCCTCACCCGGAGCGTCCCCGGGGAGAGGCGGGGGGCGGGACGCCTGTGCTTCCTGAGGTCGAGGTGCTGCGACGCGACCTCGAGCGAGAGGTGGTTGGTCGCCGCGTCAAAGAGGCCGAGGTGCGTCCCAGCAGCAACGCAATGAAGATCATCCGGCGCCACGGGCGCCGCAAGGACTTTCAGGACCTGCTGATCGGCGCCAGGATCGACCGGGCGGGGCGCATAGGCACCCACCTCGTCCTCGAGCTCGACAACGGACACGCTCTTGTCATCCACCCCGGGCCGGCCGGACAACTGCTGAAAACGAGCGCGTCCGACGACCTCGGCCCCCATACCCATGTGGTGATCGGCTTCACGATCGGCGGCCACCTGCGCTACATCGACCCCCAGAAGTCGGGGGAGGTCTACGTCCTCCCGCTCGAAGAGATCAAGACCGTGGGATGCAACGGTGCCATAGACCCATTCGAGAGCCCGCTCACGTGGCAGCGCTTCTCGCTGCTATTGAGCCAGAGAGAGCAGCGGCTGAAGGATCTTCTGATGGACGAATCCTTCATCTGCGGACTGGGCGACATCTACTCCGACGAGATCCTGTGGGCGGCGGGCCTGCGGCACGGCCACCTCTCCAACGAGCTGTCGTCGCAGGACGTCCGGCGGCTGTACCGGGGACTCAGTGAGACCCTCCAAGAGGCGTTGAAGGCGCGGGGGACGAGCTCGGCCGGCGGTCACAGCTGGGTCGATCTACAGGGGATTCCCGGCACCTACCAGAGCGAGCTGAAGGTCTACGAACGCGCCGATGAACCGTGCCGGCGTTGCCGGCACCTTGTCGTGCGAGAGAAAATAGACGGGGGTTACGCCTACTTCTGTCCGCAGTGCCAGGCATGACCTGTCTGGGCTTTGTCATCGGGAGGATCCAGATTGGAAGATAGAACCCGCGTCCATGTGTTCGTCTCCGGAACGGTCCAGGGCGTGGGCTTTCGCCAGGCGGTGCTGGACAAAGCGAACGAGCTCGCGGTCACCGGATGGGTCAAGAACCTGCCGGACGGCCGCATCGAGGCTGTGTTGGAAGGACCCCGCGACGACGTGTACAGGGTCGTCGGCCTGTGCCGAGCCGGTCCGCGGGGCGCTCAGGTCTCAGGCGTCCAGGTCGACCGGGAGTCCCCGAAGAACGAGAGGTCCTTCAGACTGAAATAGATCCGGAGGGCCCGTGCCCCTCGCTGCTAGCGTTGGCGGCATGTATGTGAGGTCGTTGCGGGTCGCGGGTTTCAAGTCCTTCGGCGACCCGGTCATCTTCGAATGGAACCCGGGGGTCAACGCGATCATCGGCCCCAACGGATCGGGCAAGTCCAACATCGCGGACGCCGTGGCCTGGGTTCTGGGCTCGCAGGCCCCTTCGAGCCTGCGGTCGGTATCGATGGAGGACGTCATCTTCGCCGGATCGCAGCGCCGGGAGCGTCTGGGGGTTGCAGAGGTGGAGCTCACCCTCGAAGGCTCGTCCGGGGACATGCCCCTCGACCTGGCAGAGGTCACCATCAGCCGCTCGACCGACCGGAGTGGCATGTCCCAGTACAAGATCAATGGGGTTGCATGCCGGCTGCTCGACGTGGCGGAGCTGCTGTCGGACACCGGGATCGGCCGCAACCTCCACACCGTGGTCGGCCAGGGTCAGCTCGACGTCGTTCTCCAGGCGCGCCCCGAAGACCGGCGGACCTTGATCGAGGAGGCTGCCCAGATCGGCAAGTTCCGGCGCCGAAAAGACCGTTCGGTGCGAAAGATCGAGCGCGTCGACGACAACCTCATGCGGCTGGGCGACGTCATGTCCGAGCTCAAGAGGGCGATCCGGCCGCTCAAACGCCAGGCGCTGGCCGCAGCCCAGTACTCCGAGCTCATGGCGGAGCACAGGGCTCTAAGACAGCGCTTGAGCGCCGCCGAGCTCGCCGAGCTTGCCGGCGCCGAGACCCGCTGGGACCCCTCCCGGCAGGAGCAGCGCGCCGGACTGCTCCGGGAGGAGCTCGAGCACGTCCGTGCGGCGCTCGGCCGAGCCGCAGTTGAGCGCGTGGAGCTCGACGAACGAGCTCGAAGGGAGCTTGCGCTCGCCACCGGGATCGTGCGCCTCGCAGACCGGCTCGCCGGCACCGGGCGGCTGGCGCACGAGCGGGTGCAGCGCATCGCCGCGCAGCTCGAGGCGGCCACCCAGGAGCGCTATCAGGAGCGCATCCGGCTCCTGGAGGGCGAACGGGCTCGCTGGGAGGCGAACGCCGCGGATGAAGGGCGCACTGCCGCCGACGCACACCGTGTCGCCGCCGTCCAGGAGGAGCGCGCCGCCACCGTCCTGGAGACGTCCGAGCGAGCCGAGTCGGCGCTCGCCGAAGCCCGGTCGGCCGAGACGCTGGCCGCCCAAGAGCTCGTGCGCGCCGAGGGAGCCGAGGCGGCGGGACGGACCAGCCTCGGTGCCCTGGAGGCTCAGGGGCGTGCCGCCCAAGAACGGTGCGAGGTGGCGGAGCGGGCGCTCGAGGTGGCGGCCGGGGCCGTCGTCCGGGCCGAGGCCGAGGCCGAGGCGCTCGGGATCGATCTGGCCTCGGGGGTCGCTGCTGCCGCCGAGGCCGAATCCCGCCACGAGGAGGAGCGCGAGCGCGCCGAGAACCTGAGACGCCGGCTCGGTGTGAGCCGGGTCGAGCGGGCCGCGGCCGAGGCGCGGCTGGCCGCCCTCGAAGAGGTGGCCGGGCTGTTCCGCGACCGGAACGACGTTTTGGCCCTTCTCGACCCCCTTCTTGCCGATGCGGGCGAGGCCGCTCGCCTGGCATCGGCAAGCGAGAACGACGCCACCGGGATTGTCGCCGAGGTGGAGGCGGCCATCGAGGAACGGTGGGTCGAGGTGGCTCGATGCGATGGGGTTCTGCGACACGTGAAGGCGCTCTTGTCTGGCGCCACCGAGCGACTGGAACGCGCCCGGCGGGACGCCGAGATGCGCGAAACGGAGCTCGCCGCCCTGAACGAGGAGCTTGCCCGGTCCCGTGCGGCGCTCGCGGCAACCGAGCGTTCTGTGACCGAGGATCGTGCCGCGTTGCCGGCGCGCCGGGCGGTCCTGGAGCAGACGCGCCTGGAGCGCGCCGGCGCCGAGGCGGCGGCCGAGGAGGCGCGCCGGGAAGCGGCCGTTGAGCGTACGGCCGCGACGCAGACCGGGCTGGAGGCCCGGAGCGCCGAGGAGCGGGCGCTGGCGGCGCAGCTGAGACTGGAGGAGGCTCTGGCCGGCGTCGGCGACGCCCAGGCTGCGCTGGCGGGGCTCGAGGAGCACCGCTCGGTGCTGGTCTCGGCGCGCCGGCGGGCCGAGGATGTCGCCCGGATCGCAACCGTCGCCTCCACCATCGCCCGGGGCTGGGGGGAGGAGAGCGACGCCCGGGCCCGGGTGACTCGCGCAGAGGCCGCCGAGCGCGACGCCCGGGTCGGCTCGATGAGGGACAGGCAGACCGAGCTCGAGCATCGGCTGGAAGAGGTCAATCGCGCCCGGGGTGAGGCGGAGGTCCTGCAGGCCGAGGCGCGCACCCGGATCGAAGGGCTGGTCGCCAGGGCAATGGAGGAATGGGGTTTGACGCGTGTTGAGCTCGTCGCCTTGGAGCCCTTTTCCCCAGGCGAGGAGGAGGACGCGGCCGAGCGCGTGGCGGCGCTCGAAAGACGCATGCGTTCCCTGGGCGGAATCAACCCGATGGCCCAGGAGGAGTTCACCGAGCTCGACGAGCGGGCCAGGTTTCTTCAGGAGCAGATGGACGACCTCAGAACGTCGCGTCGGGATCTCATGGCGATCGTGCGCGAGGTGGACACCACGATCGTCGCCGAATTCTCGTCCGCCTTTGGCGACGTCGCGCGCGAGTTCGAGGGGGTCTTCGAGTGGCTGTTCCCTGGTGGCCGGGCCAGGATGACTCTGGTCGACCCGGACGACCCTCTTTCGAGTGGGATCGAGATCGAGGCGCGCCCTGCGGGCAAGAGGGTGAGCAAGCTGTCGCTGCTGTCGGGAGGCGAGCGATCGTTGGTCGCGCTTGCATTTCTGTTTTCCCTCTTCAGAGCGCGGCCGTCGCCTTTCTACCTGCTCGATGAGGTCGAGGCCGCGCTGGACGATGTCAACCTCAGCCGATTTCTCGCGTTGGTGGCCGACCTCAAAGAGGGTGCACAGGTGCTCATAGTGACCCATCAGAAGCGCACGATGGAGGCCGCCGACGTCCTCTACGGGGTTTCGATGGGACCCGAAGGAGTGTCGCGTGTGGTTGCGAAGCGCCTCGAGCCGCGGGTGGCGGAGCTGCGAGACGCCGAGTAGGCCTCCCTGCGGCGCGATCCGCCGGGCTCAGCCCTTAGCCTGGATCCATGTCGGACCTCATCATTCCGTTCCTCGCCGTCCTGTTCGTCGCGGCCCTGGTCGTGGGTCTGGTGATAGGGACCCGGCGGCGCCCGTCCGCCCCGAGCCGGGCGCCGGGGCGGGGCGCTCCGGCCACCCGGCCGCAGACGCCTCCGGTGGTCACGGAACCACCGAAGGAACGGCCCACGGCGCCGGTGGAGGCGGCGCGCCCCTCGCTGCGCGACCGATTGGGCAAGAGCCGGCGCTTCTTCGTGGATCGGCTGGCCGAGGCACTCGGCGGGGGCGTGGACGAGGACACCTGGGACGAAATCGAGGCGGTCCTGATCCAGGCCGACATCGGCGTCGAGACTGCCACCGGGATCACGGAGGATCTCCGGGCCAGGGCGCGCGAACGCAAGATCGTCGACGCCATCGAGATACGGGCTTTGCTCGCCGAAGAGCTCGTGTCCCTGTTCGATGAGACCCACGACCGGGCGCTGGCTTTCTCACCCGAGCCCCCAACCGTGTGGCTGATCGTCGGAGTCAACGGCACGGGGAAGACCACGACGATCGGAAAGCTGACCGCAGACCTTTCGGAACGCGGCCGGACCGTGGCCCTTGCCGCAGGAGACACCTTCAGGGCCGCAGCAGACGAGCAGCTCGGAATTTGGGCCGAGCGCTCGGGGGCGACGTTGATCAAACACCAGCCGGGCGCCGACCCGGGGGCGGTCGCCTTCGATGCCTACGCCCACGCAAGTGCGCGCGGCATCGACGTCCTCCTCATCGACACGGCGGGGCGGTTGCACACGAAAACGCCGTTGATGGACGAGCTGGGAAAGATCAGACGGGTGATCGAGCGACAGGGCCGGGTACACGAGGCGCTGCTGGTGATCGACGCGACCGCGGGCCAGAACGGGCTGGTGCAGGCGAGGGAGTTTGCGGACTCCGTCGGTGTGACGGGAGTCGCGCTCACCAAGCTGGATGGCACCGCCAAGGGGGGAATCGCCCTCGCGATTGAAACCACCCTCGGCATTCCCATCAAGGTCATCGGCGTAGGGGAAGGCATCGACGACCTCGAGCCGTTCGACCCGAAGACCTTCGTGGACGCGCTGCTGTCGTGAAGATCGTCGTCGCCGGGGGGACCGGCTTTCTCGGTCGGGCGGTGGCGGGGAGCCTGCTCGACTCCGGCCACACGGTCACCGTGCTGACCCGGAACCCGGATCGGGTGAGCACCATCCCGCGGCTTGCCGGAGCCAACGCCACCCGCGGCGACGTCACCGACGCGCCTTCGCTCAGGGGCAAGTTGGCCGGGGCCGATGCGGTCGTGGGGGCGGTGCAGTTTCCCAACCACCCCATAGAAGTCGAGCGCAGGGGCCTGACCTACGACCGCTTCGACCGGCTGGGGACCGAGAATCTGATCCACGAGGCAGAGGCCTCCGGGGTCGAGCGGTTCCTCTACCTGAGCGGGGCGGGCGCCGACCCGGCCAGTGACAAGATCTGGTACCGGGCCAAGGGCCGCGCCGAAGCCAGCCTGCGCCACTCCCGACTTCGCCATGTCATCCTGCGCCCGTCGTGGGCGTACGGGCCGGGAGACCAAGCCCTCAGCAAGTTGGCGTCCATCGCCCGTCTCTCCCCGGTGTTGCCGCAGCTGGGCCTTCGGCCCCAGCGGATCCAGCCCGTGCATGCCGACGATATCGCGCTGGCGGCTCGGCGAAGCTTCGAGCGGACCGAGGTCGCGTGGGACAAGACCTTCGAGATCGGCGGTCCCGACGTCATGACGATGAACGAGGTCCTCCACACCCTCCTCGACGTGATGGGGCTTCGGCGCCTCGTGGTTCCGGTCCCCACCGCCCTGGCCAAGCTGGCGACCGCTCCGCTCAAGCTGCTGCCCAGCCCCCCGATGACCCCGCAGGGGGTCGAGTTCGCAGTCCAGGACGGCCTCGTCGACCTCGGGCTCCTGAAGGAGGTCCTGAACGTCCACCCGGTGGCGTTGAGGGAGGGCCTGGAACGGTACCTGTCCCCGACGGCGATGGCCGGTCGCTAACCTGGTTCCAATGTTCGATTCCCTGAGCGGCCGCCTCGACGACATCTTCACCCGGCTGAGATCGCGGGGGCGGCTGTCGGAGAAGCAGGTGGAAGAGGTTCTCCGCGAGATCCGGCTCGCGCTCCTGGAGGCCGATGTCTCCCTGCGGGTGGTCAAAGCCTTCATCGCCGACGTCAGGGAGCGAGCCGCCGGCGCGCAGATACACAAGAGCCTGACCCCCGCTCAACAGGTGATAAAGGTGGTTCACGCTGCGCTCGTCGACGTCCTGGGGCGCGAGACGGTAGGGCTCGAGCCTGCCCCGCGGCCCCCTCGAGTGTTGCTGATCGCCGGGTTGCAGGGTTCGGGGAAGACGACTGCGGCGGCCAAGATGGCGCGCCACCTCAAGGCATCGGGGCGCCGTCCCCTGCTGGCGGCATGCGACCTCAGGCGCCCGGCCGCTATCCGCCAGCTTCAGCTTCTGGGCGAGCAGACCGGCGTCTTAGTACACACAGGGGCAGGTGGTACCGACGCCCCCGCGGTTGCCTCGGAGGCCCTGGCCTATGCACGGGGCGAGGGGTTCACCGATCTGATCGTCGACACCTCCGGGCGCATGCACGTCGACAGGGAGCTGATGGCCGAGCTGGCCGCGGTTGCCCAGTCGGTGACTCCCACCGAGACGCTCTTGGTATGCGACGCGATGACGGGTCAGGACGCAGTCAACGTCGCGGAGTCCTTCGTGGCCGAGGTGGACGTCACCGGGATCGTCCTCACCAAGCTCGACGGCGACGCCCGCGGCGGCGCGGCACTGTCGATGGCGTTTGTCTCGGGGCGCCCGATCAAGTTCGCAAGCGTGGGGGAGAAGCTGGGTGACCTCGAACCCTTCCACCCCGACAGGATGGCGTCGCGCATCCTCGGGATGGGTGACGTGCTCACTCTGATCGAAAAGGCCGAGCAGGCCTTCGACCAGGACGAGGCCAAGGAGATGGAGGCCAAGCTCCGCAAGGCGGAGTTCACCTTCGAGGACTTCCTGAGCCAGCTCCAGGGGCTCAAGAGCATGGGCCCCATGTCCCAGGTGCTGGAGATGATGCCGGGGATGTCCAAACTGCCCGTCGGAGACGCCCAGATCGACGAGCAGCTTCCCAAGATCGAAGCCATCATCCGATCGATGACGCTCGAGGAACGTATGGATCCGTCGGTGATGAACGGCAGCCGCAGGTCGCGCATCGCGCGCGGCTCGGGGACCAACATCCAGGACGTCAACAAGCTGGTGAAACAGTTCGGCGAGGTCCGCAAGATGGTGAAGGCGATGTCGGGAGGGGGTCGTAAGGGAAAGGGCAGAGTCGGCTTGCCGGGCGGGATGAAGCTTCCCCCGGGCCTCGGGGTCTGACGGAGCACGGTGTGACGGTGCGCCGCGCATGCCACCTGCTAACCTAGAGACTGCTGCGGCGGCCCGCCGCGCCGCCACCAAGAAGGATCTTTTGTAAGTTCTTCCAAGGAGGACCATGGTCAAGATCAGGCTCATGCGCGTCGGAAAGCGGAAGCAGCCTTCATATCGTGTCGTGGTGGCCGACTCCCGCAGCGCGCGCGACGGCCGGATCATCGAGTCGATCGGGCGTTACGGGCCACGTGAGGATCCTTCGGTGGTCTCAATCGACACCGAACGGGCCGTGTTCTGGCTGCAGCGGGGCGCTCAGCCCTCCGGCCAGGTACGGAAGCTGCTGTCCATCTCGGGAGCCTGGTCCGCGTTCAAGGGCGAGCCGCCACCCGGTGAATCTGCATCCGCGCCGGCTGCGGCGCGGCGCGGCGCGCCTGGAGCATCCAGGGCAACTCCGGCCGCCTCCGTCGGCCAAGAGATAAAAGAGGATGCTTCCACCTCCGAAGAAGCAGGGGCGTCGGCAACTTGAGCAGAGAGATGCTCGACTTCGTCGTGCCATGGCTGGTCGACAATCCCGAGGCGATCGAGATCACAGAGGTCGAAGGCGAGAACGGCGAAGCCATCTTCGAGGTATCGGTGGATCCCGACGATATGGGCAAGATCATCGGCAAGAACGGCCGCATCATCCGCTCCCTCCGCACCCTGGCGCGCTCCACGGGCGAGCGGGACGCTGCTCCGGTGCTGGTCGAGGTCATCGACTGAGCCATCCCGGCAAACTGCTGGCCGGCGCGATAGGAAAGCCACACGGCCTGGGGGGTGAGGTCTACGTCGTCCCGATCTCCGACGATCCCGGGCGCTTCGAGCCCGGCGCAAAGGTCGTCCACGCGGACGGGCGCATCCTGACGGTGGAGACGAACCGCGGGCAGGGCCAACGGCTTCTGATCAAGTTCGAGGGAATCGACTCCCGCGCCGATGCCGAGCGATGTCGAGGGACCCTCTACATCGACTGGGGTGAGCTGAGGCAGCTGGGCACGGACGAGTACTGGCCCCACGAGCTCGCCGGCTGCTCGGTGGTGGACCTCTCCGGCGCGGCCCTCGGAACGGTCGTGGGGGTCGTCCCCGGCGCAGCACAGGACCTCCTTGCGATCGATGCCCCCGCCGGCGAGCGTCTGGTACCGATCGTCAAGGACATCGTGGTGGGGGTCGACCTCGGCGACAGAAGAGTGACCATCGACCCGCCGGAGGGATTGCTCGACCCATGAGAGGCCTTTGGGGCTAGCCGTCATGCGCATCGATGTCGTCTCGATCTTCCCCGAGATGTTCGACGTACCGCTTCGCACGAGCCTTCTGGGCAAGGCGATCGCCGCGCAACGGCTGGAGGTCAACCTGGTCGACCTGCGCGCCTACGGGCTCGGCCCCCACCGATCGGTGGACGATGCAACCTACGGCGGCGGCGCGGGCATGGTGATGCGTCCGGAGCCCATCTTCGCCGCAGTCGAGGCCATCGCAGGGGCCGGGTCGCACATCGTCCTGCTCTCGCCGCGCGGCGCGCGGCTGGACCAGACGGGTGTCAAGCGTCTGGCGGCACACACGCATCTGATACTCATCTGCGGGCGTTACGAGGGAGTTGACGAGCGCGTGGCCGAGCATCTGGTGGACGACGAGATCTCGATCGGTGACTATGTGTTGGCAGGGGGCGAGCTGGCGGCGCTGGTCGTCATCGAGGCTGTTTCACGCCTGCTTCCGGGGGTCCTCGGGAACGAGTCCTCGCTCGCGGACGAATCTCACACGGGAGGACGGCTGGAGTACCCGCAGTTCACGCGCCCCGCGTCATATCGTGGGTGGAGCGTTCCCGAGGTGCTCCTCTCGGGAGACCACGAGGCGGTGGAGCGGTGGCGCCGGGACCAGGCCGAGCGGATCACCCGGGAGCGCCGTCCGGACCTGCTTGATCCCTAGGAGAATCAGCTACATGGCAGACACAAAGAGATTGGTGCGACCCGGTGCGATACCGGCGCGCCCCGGTGTCTACATGTTCAGGGATGCGCACGGCCGGGTGATTTACGTCGGCAAGGCAAAACTGCTGAGGAACCGACTGGGCAACTACTTCGCTTCCGACCTCCACGCCCGAACCCACGCCATGATCGAGGCCGCGGCGGACCTCGAATGGATCGTCACCGACAGTGAGATAGAGGCTCTACATCTCGAGCTCAACCTGATCAAGGAGCATCTCCCTCGTTACAACGTGCGCTATCGAGATGACAAGAGCTATCCATATCTGGCGATCACGCTCGACGAGGAGTTTCCGAGAGCGCGCGTCATGCGGGGCCCCAAGCGCAAAGGCGTCAAGTACTACGGGCCGTTTGCACACGCGTACGCAATACGCGACACGCTCGATCTGCTGCTTCGCACATTTCCAATGCGGACCTGCTCTCAGGGAGTGTTCGACCGTTGTCACCGGCGCGGGCGTCCGTGCCTCCTCTATCACATCCAACGCTGCGCAGGTCCCTGCGTCGGCGCAGTGGACCCCGCCGAGCATCGCCGGATCGTCATGGAACTGTGCGAGTTCCTCGACGGCCACACCAGGCCGGTGCTCGATCGTCTCGACAACGCAATGAAGGAAGCGGCGTCGCGTATGGAGTATGAGATGGCGGCCAAGCTGCGTGACGAGATCGAGAACGTCAACAAGGCGATTGCCCGCCAGGAGATGGTCACGGGTGAATCGGGAGAGTTCGACGTCGTGGGCCTTGCCCAGGATGACATCGAAGCCGCCTTTCAAGTCTTCTTCATAAGGCGGGGGCGTGTCACGGGGCGCAAGGGCTTCATCGTGGACAAGGTGGAAGATCTCGATACGCCACGCCTCATAGGCGGGTTTCTCGAGCGCCTTTATGCGGACAACGATATCCCCAAACAGGTGCTGGTGCCGGCCGAGCCGGATAACCGCGAGCTGCTCGACAGCTGGTTGTCGGGCATTCGGGGCTCGAGCGTGCGCGTCAAGGTGCCCGAACGGGGGGCCAAGAGAGCGCTGCTCGAGACGGTGAATCAGAATGCTCAGGGCGCCTTTGAGCAACACAGGCTCAAGCGGTCGAATGACTTCGTTGCCCGCACACGCCAGTTGAACGAACTGCAGAGCGTCTTGTCCATGGATGACGCACCCCTGCGAATCGAGTGCTACGACATCTCGAATACGGGGCCGGCCGAAGCCGTCGGATCGATGGTCGTTTTCGAGGACGGTCTATCCAAGCGTTCGGACTACCGTCGGTTTGCGATCAAGTGGGCTCGCGGTCCCGACGATGTCGCGATGATGGGAGAGGTCATCGGGCGGCGCTTCGCCCGCTTCTTGCAGGAGAGCCAAGCTCCGGCCGATACAGAGGATCTGAAGCGCCGTAAGTTTGCGTATCCCCCCAACCTAGTGGTGATCGACGGTGGAAAGGGGCAGCTCGGCCGTGCCGTCGAGGTCATGGAAGACCTCGGGGTGGAGCGGGTCTCGGTGATCGGCCTGGCGAAGCGCATGGAGGAGATCTATTTGCCCGGTCGATCCGATCCTCTGATCATCCCGCGCGGCTCGGAGGCACTCTATCTCTTGCAGCGCGTGCGCGACGAGGCACATCGGTTCGCCAACGCCTATCACGCCCTCAGGCGCGGCAAGAGGATGACGCAGTCGGCGCTGGAAGGCATACCGGGACTGGGTCCCGCGCGCCGCAAGAAGCTGCTCAGGCAGTTCGGCTCGCTCAAGCGGGTGCGAGAGGCGACCCTCGGCGAGCTCCGGAGCGTCCCGGGGCTTCCGGATACCGTGGCGCAGGCGGTTTACTCCGAGCTCCACGGGCAGAAGGACGTTGCCGCCCGGAGCGCCTCTTGAGTGCGCCCCCCGCCGAGCGCATCGAGCTCACGGTTATCAGCGGGATGTCGGGCGCGGGGCGGTCGGAGGCGGCCAAAGCGCTCGAGGATCTCGGTTGGTTCGTGATCGACAACCTCCCTCCCGAGCTAATAGAGACCATGCTCAAACTTGCGGTGGGGAGCGGCCCCGACATGAGACGCGTCGCGCTCGTGATCGACGCGCGGGGAGGCGCGTTCCGGGATGGGTCCACCAAGGCGCTGGGGAGACTGCGCCGCGAGGTGGGCCATTTCAACCTGATCTTCATGGACGCATCCGA
>JALZIQ010000042.1 GCA_030860205.1 Actinomycetota bacterium
TGATCGGCGTCTGCCGGTCCGAAGATCGTCCGGTGAAGGTCCACCATCGCCCCGTCGTGCCGGGTCCAGGTGACGGCATGCGAAGGACGGTCGCCGGGAATGCTCCCGGCCGCGGGTAGGAAGGCCAAGTTCCGCAGGGTCTGCTCGGCGGCCGGCAGTTCCGCCGGCGGCACAAGCAGGTCACAGTCGACGTAGAAGCGCGGCGTTCCATCTCCGTAGAGCCAGCGGTTCAGTGCGCGGCCCTTCAGCAAGATGGAGGGGACGTCCGCCTCCGCCAACCTCTTCGCGACTTCGGTGGCGGTGGCATCGACGGCGAGGTTGCGTGCGGCGCGCAGCCGCAAGGTGAGAGGATCGCCGGCCGGCGGAGAAATTTCCGGGGCTTGGATCCCCTGTTCTGCGTTAGGGGCACCCATCGGGAGCCTTGCGCCCACACTCCTCATGGTCCCTCCCGAGGGCGTCGCGCCTTTACTGGCAAGTACAGTCGAGGCCAGCAGCCGCTGTGCAGACCAGCGCCGAACAACAGGTGGCGGTGACGATGCAAGGGTCCAAGAGCGCGTGGGTGCCACAGAGGCCGCCTGCCGGCACGCATGTCTGGGCGTATGCAGGTTCGGCCGCCGACAGCGTCACGATTGCCGGCACAGCCCACGCTGCATGCGCGGCGTACTTGATGAAGCGGCGCCGCTCGAGCGATTCCAGACCTTCCGTTTCAGGTTCTATGGTCACGCAAACTCCTTTCGCTGACCACCCAGCTCACCCTCCGCTTCGGCGGCCGCAAGCCGCTCCTTTAGTCCCGCTAGAGCGGCAGGGCGGGAACCGTAGGTGACTCTCACGCCCGGTGCGCCGGCACAGAGCCGGGAGATGACCCGCAGTGCCCGCCGGTCGAGCGGTTGCGGTGGATGGATGTTGCGGGCGGATGAGGTTGCCGCCTGGGCGGGGCTCAGTTCTTGGCAACGTGGCTCTGATCCGGGTGTGAAACCCGGAAAGACCATCAATCCAGGCTTCACCGGGGACGGGACCGTCTTGCCGAGCACTTTGGGTGGCACCATGAACGGCCCGGAGGGGGGCGGCAGCATCGCCGGGGCATCCGGCCAAATGGGCCGCCTCCATCTTTCCGGATCCTTGACGGAGACCGGCTTGGGAAAGGGAAGAATCCTTCCCGTGATCGCATCGATCGGGGCGAGATCGTCGCTGCCGTAGATCCATCCTTGGTCCACTAGGGCCAGGGTGAGGGTCGTCTTGCCGGCCCCGGCAGGACCTAACAGCAGCACACCGGCGTCTCCCTTGGCAACCATCCCGGCGTGCAGCGCCAGGTGGCGCCGGGTGGAGACGGCGGTTCGGGAGACCTCGTTGCAGACCTCGTTCAGCAGGGGCCATGGATCCGAACCCACGATCCTGCGCCCACCCGGGAACCGGACGCTTCGGCCCGGTGGCTCCGTGGAGAGCTCGAAGCGGGCCGCTCCGTTACTCTTGTGTGAGGCCCGAAAGGGGTCCCACAACTGGCCGAGGAGCTGGATCCAATCGGGCTCGTCGCTGCAGAATGCGATGGGTGTGCCCAGCACCTCGAGATCAAGGCGGTGAGGGAGGGTCACCGCGCCGCCCGCCTACGTCCGGCCCGCAGGGCATCGATCAGGACCGCAGGCGAGGGTGCCCCCAGAGCCGTGACTCCCTCGAGTACCGTCGACAGGTGCCCGAGCTCCCGAGCGTCCGGCCTCCCAAGACGCGCAGCTACGACGCTGAAGGCGAGAGAGGCCCCACTCGCGTCGACTACATGCTCGTGACCCTCGCTTGAGGAGGCCAGCACGATGAAGTCGGGTGAGAAGCTCCCTGAAGAGCCGGACGCGAATCTCCCGTCCCGTCGGAACCGGACGTAAGAGTCGTCTGCGAAGCGCATCCCCAGGCGCTCGAGCCGCCTCCTGTACGGTGCCCTATTGAAGATCTCCCGCCCGTAGAGACCGGTGCGTCCGTCGATCGTGCATGCGGTGAGGGCGTAAATCGGCTCATGCGGCGCCGCAGCGACGGCTCTCACTCCCGCAACCAGATGGGACGCCACAACGTCTGCGTCCCGGGACGCAAAGATTGGGGAGTTGCCGAAGTAGAAAGTGGGGAGCCGGCGCCGTCCCCTCCCCGGTTGGTGAGCATCGATGTCGAGGCTGAACACGCCAGGGTGGCTCTGCGCGCCGGCGTCGGCAGATCCCCAAGGGAGGGGCAGCCCGTTCAGTTTTCCGGGAACGGTGCATCGAGCCTCGAGCCACTCGCCCGCGACCCCTATCCATTTCGATTCGGCCCAGACCAGGCCGTCAAAGGGATCGCGTCAGCCTTGTCCCGGGGGCCGGGCGGCCGACTCAATCATCTAACAGCAGCCCTCGCTCCACCATGTCTGTCAGCAGGGCGGGGAGTTGGGCGTCCATCTCCTGCACACCGGCATGACTGCGCCCGAGCTCTTCGAGTGCTCGGTTGTGGCCGTACTCGGTCACCAAGGCGAGAATCAGAGCTGCCGGCCCGTTCAGATAGTGGAGCTGGCTGGTCTTCGAATCAAGGGCTACCGCTTCACCTTCGATCCATTCGACATGCACCTGAGGGTTGGCTCGCATATGGGAGAGGTATCGACCGCCTTCACACTCGTTTGAGCGTTTCGACGCAGATTTTCTTGACCCATGATGTCTTCGGATAGTCGGGCAAAATCGCTTTTCAGGGGAGGTGGAGTGTCCTATGTGTGGGGGCCCCCGGGGGCTGCTACCTGGTCGATGGTGCACTCGCTCGGCGCCTTGTCCGTGCGCCAGCGCAAGAAGGTCGCCGCGTGGCGGAAGCGGTCGCCCTGCATGCGGTCGAACGAAACCTCGCACACGAGCTCCGGCCGCACCGACATCCATGCCTGGTCGCGCGTGCCGCTCCAGCGGCTCAAGCCACCCGGGCTGCGGCCCTCCCCAAAGCTCCCCCCGCCTTCCAAAGGCCCGAGCTGGGCCAGCAGCTCCCGGCGCTCCTTGGCCTTGAACGAGGAGGTGTGCCCCACGTAGTGTAGAACTCCCGCCCGGTCGTAGAGCCCCAGCAGCAGGGCGCCGATTCCGTCGCCGGTCTTGCCCAGCCGGAAGCCGCCCACCACGCAGTCGGCCGTTCGCTTGTGCTTGACCTTGACCATGGCCCGTTTTCCGGACAGGTACGGGTCCCCGGCGCGCTTGGCGACGATGCCCTCGAGACCGATCGACTCGAACGCGTCGAACCATCTCAGGGACTCTTCATGCCGGTCGGTCTGCGGCGTGAGATAGACCTGCAGAGGCTCGAGGGGCGGCATCGGGTCGAGGTCCAGGGTGGCCGGCAGGATCGTTTCGAGAGCTTTTCGGCGCGCCGAGAAGGGCTCGGCACGGAGGTCATCGCCGCCCAGCGCAAGCAGGTCGAAACCCACGAAGCTGGCCGGAATCTCTTCGGAGAGCTTCTTGATGCGCGAGGCGGCCGGGTGAATGCGCAGCTGGAGGATGTCGAAGTCGAGCCCCTCGTCGCCGGCCATCAGGACCTCGCCGTCCACCACACACCGGTCCGGCAGAGCCTTGCTCAGCAGGGGCGGGAGCTCGGGGAAGTAGCGGACCAGGGGGCGGCCGTCGCGGCTGACGACCTCGATCTCGTCGCCGTCCCGGAACACGATGGCCCGGAAGCCGTCCCACTTGGGCTCGTAGAGCCAGCCGGCGCCCTGGGGAAGCTCGCTCTGGAGCTTGGCCAGCATCGGGGTCAGTGGCGAGCCTACGGGAAGATTCATGTGCCTACGGAGCCCCATCATGTGCCTACGAGAGCCCTATCGTGGACAACGATGGACGTCCACGACCACACCCGCCTCACATTTTGTGAAATTTCCGTTTTCTTGCCCACTTAATCTGCGGGAAGTATAGATTTCCTCCAGGGAGCAGGTTGGGAGGAGAGAGAGAGGTTCCTCCCATGGTTCACTCGAGGTTGAGCAGTAAGCTTGCAGTGGCGACTGTTGTCTGTGCCGTCGCCATCGGTCCCGCCGCTCAGGTAGCATCCGCGCACGTCTTCCAGTCCGAGTCGCGGACCAAGCACTTCCGCTATGAGGACAAGAAATTCAAAGGAAGGGTCAAATCTCCTCGGCCCGCATGTGAAAACCGCAAGGTGGTCATAAAGAAGGTAGTCGACGGACGTAACCGGGTCGTCGGCTCAGACAAGACGAACGACGAAGGCAAATTCCGTGTTCGCAAGCCAAAAGCGCATGGTCGCTACTATGCCAAGGTGAAAGGGAAGGCCAACGGCAGTTACGGCCACTCGCACATTTGCAGGGCAGCCCGCTCCGACACGATCAGGGTGCGCTGAGGGCGCCCGGCAAACTACTTGGGCCGGCTCGAGCGCCACAGTCTTTGGGTGATCGAGCCGGCCTAAGGTTCGAACGGTAGT
>JALZIQ010000045.1 GCA_030860205.1 Actinomycetota bacterium
ACGGTCAGCGTGGTCGTGGCCGGAGCGTTCACCATCCTCTTCGGTGTGACGGGCGCGCTCTTCTCCCTGGGCTCATCGCTCATCGTCGGCCTGCTGCCGTGGGTCGGGCTCGGCGTGGGGGTCCTGCTCATCATTGCCGGGGGAGTAGTCTTTTCGGGCAGGATCCTCAGATTCGACGCCGCGCAGCGAGTTGCGAGCAAGTTGGGCCCCGATGCGAGCAGGTCTAATACCCGCGGCTATGCGGCCTTCGGTCTCGCGTACGGGCTCGCTTCCCTCGGATGTGCCCTGCCGCTGTTTCTCGCTCTGGTCGGCACCGCTGTGGCGGCAGGGGGTCGATGGAGCGCCATCTTAGCGTTCGGGCTCTACGGGATCGGGATGGCGACGACGCTTGGCGTGCTCACTCTTTTGACCGGCATCGTGGGCTTGGCGATCCTGGGGCGTGTTCGGGCGGTAGGTCGCTACGTCTCGGGACTCGGAGCCGCGCTGCTCCTCGCATCCGGTGCCTATGTCGTCTACTACTGGCTGACGGCCGGAAGTTTCCTCCTCATATAAATCCTTTGGCGATGCCGATATCCTGGCAATCGCAGAGGTTACTGCGTACTACGCGTAGGCAGACGCGTTGCCGATTGCCTCGGCGTGCAGGTCGAGCCGTGAAAACCGTGATCTGCTCCAAAGGGGAACCCGACCTCCGGGCCTCCCCTTCACCTCTAACGCGCCCGCGCATTCGCTAGCGCTCGCGCGTCACCAGCTTCTTCAGAGCCTCCTGCGTCGCAGCACCCACGAGCCCTCCCTTGCTGGTCGTCACGATCACGGTGGGCACGTTTCGCTTCTTCATTCGTTCCAGGAGTCTTGCTGCCGCTTCGTGGGGGCGCACCGTGGTGGGACCGGGCTCCATGACTTCCTCGACCGCCGCATCCGTCGACCCGCGGACATCCTTCTCCCTCATCCATCCCAGCACGATGTCATGTTCGTTCAAGACGACGCAGTAGTCGTGCGCCTGCGATGCAAGCAGATGCGCGATCTCGCCGACGCGGTCGCCGAGGCGGCACGTCAGGACGGTGGCGCGATCCGCGACCTCACCCGCCACTGGGCAGTGGGGGCCATGTCCCTCGAGCGGGAGCCCGTGACTGATCCATTCGATCTTGCCATCCACGAAGTCGTATACGTCAGAGAATCCCATGGCCTCGAGCTGCCACGCAGCTCGCGGGCTCATGTCTCATCCGTAGTCCCAGCAGTAGGTCACGACGGGGCGGCTCCGATCGAGGACGGCCGCAGTCTCTGCCGTGAGCCTCTTGAGCGGGACGCTGATGGCTCCGGGAAGATGCTCCTCCTCGAACTCTCTGTGTGGCAGCACTTCGACCAGCTGAGCACCTGCGTCGATTAGGCGTCGCAGCCCATCGAGTCCGATGTCTGTGGGCAGGGGTTCCTCCTCTCCCACGAGATGCTCTCGGGCGGTTGCCGATTGATTCGATTTAGACAATAATACGCTAAACCGTATATTTAGGAGGTCCAGGTGCCCGTTGGCCGTCCCTCGATCATCGAGCTCGAGCCGACCCCCCTTGCGGAAACGGAGCTGTTGGCCCGGCTGTTCCGGACCCTCGGAGATGCCACTCGCCTACGCATCCTCGAACTCTTGTTGGAAGAGGGCGAGCTGCATCAGATGGAGATCGTCCGCCGCCTCGGCGCCACTCAGGCGAGGGTTTCCGAACACATGGCCTGTCTCGTGTGGTGTGGCTTCGTCGAGGCCCGAACCCTGGGACGACGTGTTCTCTACCGGGTGACGAGCCAGCGGGTTCAGACCCTTGTCGCCAAGGCCAAGCAGTTTCTCGAGCAGAACGAGGCACAGATCTCGACATGCCGTCGGATCGATGAGCGAAGACACAGGTGAGCCAAGACACTTGGAGCACACCATTCACGAGTAGCCGTGTCATCAATACACCCGTCCACGACAAAGCGGAGGCCCGGCCGAAGGGCCCCGGCCAATCATTCTCACTCCCCAAAAAGACCCCAGCTAAGTGGTGCATCTGCTCACAATTGGAGAAGCTGCTCGCCACCCGTACCAACAGCCGCCAGGCTCCTGAGTTTCTCTATCGGATTTGAATCGTGAGGAATTGCCATAGCTGCCCGGTAGCCGCTTCCTTGCTGAATTAGCTCCAACCGCCTAAGGCCGATTTCTCCCGTCCCGACAGTTCCTCGTCGTAAGACACCCCAACAAGGGTGCTCTTGCCTATGTTCGGAGTGGATGTGATCATCAAGCAGAGTGGCGCATCTTGCTTGTATTTGCCTAGTGCGCTTGCCTAGTGCGCAGACGCTCCTATTGTTTGTCAACCTCTAATGCAGGTCCGTGTTCGGTGAGGTGGCGGTAGACATCGCGCGCTACGTAGCGTTTGAGGCAACGCATGATCTCAGTCTTGGAAAGGCCTTGCTTCGTCCTTCGAGCGACATACTCTTTGGTCGGGTCATG
>JALZIQ010000060.1 GCA_030860205.1 Actinomycetota bacterium
CGATCCCGTCCTGGGGGTCCCCGCCGGCCAGTCCTCGCCCGTCCTTTCCCCGCCCTCCGCCCGTTCTTCCCCGCCCTCCGCCCGTTCTTCCCCGCCCTCCGCCCCATGCGATCGTGTAGCGGGTCAGATCCGTGCCCAGAAGCTCCAGCGAGGCGGCGAGCTCGCGCGTGTAGCGGGCAACCCCGGTGGGTGGATCGAGCAGGGGGCCCCAATCGAAGGCGACCCGCATGGCGTCAGAGGCGGACGGAAGCGTCGGCTCGCTCGCGATGGGTCAGGTACCAGTCAACCGTGCGCCGGAGGCCGGCTTCGAGCGATGTGCGTGCCTCGAAGCCGAAAGCCCGGCGCGCCCTCTCGGTGTCGACCCGGCGGCGCGGCTGTCCGTCCGGCTTGGACGAGTCCCAGCGCAATCCGCCCTCGAATTCGACGATGGATGCGATCAGCTCGGCGAGCTCGGCGACCGCGATCTCGCGCCCGGAGCCCAAGTTCAGCGGATCCGCCCCGTCATAGTGCTCGGCGGCCAGCAGTATCCCCTCGGCGGCGTCGTCCACGTACAGGAATTCTCTAGTCGCCCGTCCACTGCCCCACACCTCTACGTGATCGGATCCGTCTTCCTTGGCCTCGACGAACTTTTTGATGAGGGCCGGGATGACGTGGGAGACCGCCGGATCGAATTTGTCCCCCGGCCCGTAGAGGTTGGTCGGCAGCAGATAGATGGCCTTCTGCCCGTACTGCTCCCGGTTCGCGTCGGCGTGCACGAGCAGCGCCTTCTTCGCGATGCCGTAGGGCGCGTTCGTCTCCTCCGGGTAGCCGTCCCACAGTGATTCCTCTGCGAACGGCACGGGTGCGAACTTCGGATAAGAGCAGATGGTGCCCAGGAGCACCGTCTTGGCCACACCCCTGCGGCAGGTCTCCTGAAGGATGAAAGTCCCCATCAAGAGGTTCGATACGTACAGATCGGCGGGCCGCTCCAAATTCGCGCCGATGCCTCCTACCTGCGCGGCCACGTGGATCACGAGGTCCGGGGCCACGTCATCGAATAGCTTGTGAACCTCTTCGGCCCGGGTCAGGTCGTAATCACGGCTGCGCGGGACCACAACCTCGGTGGCGTTGCGCTGTGCGAGCTTCTCGAGAACCACGCGGCCCAAGAAACCGCTGCCGCCGGTGACGAGGACCCTCCGAGACGACCAGAACTCGCTCATAAGACCCACCATGCTAGCCGCGTGCGCAGCACGCAGGCTCGGGGACCCATGGCCTGGAAGCTGTTACCTCTCGCCCCGCTTACGCTTGAGTTAGTCCCCCGGGGGTGACGCGGGGAACAATTGGGGTGGGGAGGCCTGGTGGGTGAAGATTTGATACCGGGCCCGGGACGCGCGCATGTGGGCGAGTACGCCATCGTCGAGCGCCTCGGGACGGACCGCAGCGCGGAGCGCTTCAGGGCGCGCCGCGGTGTGCTGCGCACGGACGTTCTCATCCGAGTCCTGACCCGAGAGCTCGAGTCGGACTCGAGCGTGGCAGCGCACATGCAGGCCAAGGCCGAGGCCGCGCTCGGCTTCCGTCACCCCAACGTAGTTACTCTCCTCGACTACGGCTGGGACGGAGGGCGCTTCTTCTGGGTGAGCGAGTGGACCGAAGCGGAGTCGCTCGATACGCTGCTCTCCGACCATGGGCTGTTGGGGGCCGAGGCAGCCGTTGAGATCGCCCTCGACGTCAGCCTTGCACTCGAGCAGGCACATTCCATCGGTCTGGTTCACGGCGACATCGCCTCCGGCAACGTCCTCCTGTCACCGGCCTGGGACGCCCAGCTCAGCGACCTGGGCATCGCCGCTCCCTTCGTCGTGGGCGGTCGGGCACCCGAGGTGGCCGACGACATCTACGCCGTGGGCGCTCTGCTGGGCGAGATGTTGACCGGGAGCATGCTGGGAGGGGCTCCTCCGGGCACGGATCCGCTCGGGGGGCGACCGCTTTCGCCCGTCGCTCCCTCTGCCATCAACCCCGACGTCCCCCCCGAAATCGACGCTCTCGTCCTGCGGACGCTGGCCTCCGATCCGTGGGAGCGATTCGAGACGGCCGGCGCCCTGCACTCCGCTCTGTCGAGTTGGCGACAGTCACGGCTCGAGGGCCTGATCTGGGGCGAGGGGGATCCCTCCTTCGGGGGTGACGTCGCCTCACCGCTCTCTGGACATCCAGCCCACGATCCCGAAATGGATAGGGCGGACCACTCCCCACGGGCCGGTCACGGCGCTCCGGAGAAAACTGCGACGGTTGCGGACGCGCCCGAGGGACAGGGGGTGGCGGAGTGGGGCCGCGAGCATGAGCCCGAAGGGGTGATCGTCCTGCCCGATGCCGCCGTACCCCGCCGGCGGGTCGACCCGCCGGCGGGCCGGCTCTCCTCGGGCCTCGCGGCGTCCACCGCCATGGTCGTGCGGCGCGTCCTGCTGGCCACCCTGCTGATCCTGTTCGTGGACTCTGTCTACGTCGTGGGGTCGCTGCCCTTCGCCCTGGGAACTGCCCGGGCCCAGCTCGACCAGGGTGTCCGGGACGTGCGTTCTGGAAGCTACGGGGCGGCCGAGGACCATTTCGTCGAGTCTCTCGATGACTCCAACCGCGCCGTGGGAGTGACGAGACATCCCCCCTTCCTGCTGTTGGCGTCGTTGCCGTGGGTGGGACGCGATCCCTCTGCAATGGGCGAGATGGCGACGGCAACCCGGCTGGCGGCCCTCGCGGGGGTGGCCTCATCGAGGGGTTTCATCGAGATGGGAGCCCCCGAAGGGGGCCCCCCCGCCGCCGTATTCCGCAATGGGACCGTTCGCCTGCGCGCGTTGGAGGACGGCGCGCCGTTTTTCGCCCGCAGCAGGGAGCTATTGGAGGAGTCACTGCAGACTCTGGAGGGCGCGCCGGATCCATATCTCGGGTTCGTGGGCGAGCCCCTGCGCACGGAACGGGCGGCCGTAGAGGAGGCGCGGGCGTCTCTGATCAAGTTCGACACCCTCGCAGGTCTGCTGCCATCGCTGACCGGGCTCGGTACCGAGCGGCGCTATCTTTTCGTCGTGCAGGGCTTAGGCCGGGCGCGTGGGAGCGGAGGCGCCCTCGAGTACGCGGGCGTCCTCCAGGCGACCGACGGGCGTCTGAGCTTGGAGTCGATCGAGCCGATCGAGAGCCTGCCCGAACCAGGTGCCGCGGGGGCCGGCGCGCCGGACTGGTTCATCCGCGAGTACGGACCGTGGGGGGCACTGGACGGTTTCTCCGCCGTCAACTTCTCGCCGCGCTTTGCGAGCGTTGCCGCGGTGCTGTTGGATCTGTATGCAGCGTCCACGGGTGAGACGCTCGACGGTGTGATAGCGGTCGATTCCGCTGCCCTGGGTGGCTTGACCTCGGTCACGGGACCGTTGACCGGGCCGGGTTACGGCGCCAAGCTCGGTGAATCGGGTGCCGCCCGCCTGCTGGATCGCAACCTCTTCGGAGATCTGGACGAAGCAGCACGCGATGGGTTCATTACCGGGGCAGTGCGAAAGCTTTGGAGCAAGCTGAACGGCAACGGCGCCAACCTGATGGCGCTTCCCTCGAGCCTGATCGAGCTCACGAGGAAGGGGCACCTGAAGGTCTACTCCCGAGGCCAAAAGAACCAGGCGGTGCTCGAGCAGCTCGGGGCCGCAGGTGATCCGAGCACGCTGGCGCCCAATGTTCAGATGGTCTTCCACAACAACCTGACCTCGATTCCGGTGGACTCCTACATGAAGAAGAGCACGGACACGCACGTACAGCTCACCGATGGGGCGGAGGCGGCGGTCTTCACCGCCGTGACCCTCGACAACGGCGCGGATCCGGCCCTCGCAGGGTGGCTGGGTGCCTCTGCCGACGATTCCGGACTCAACCGGATGCGCTTGAGCTGGTTGCTGCCGAAGGGGGCGACCGTTCACGAGTTGAAGGTAGACGGCGAATCCGTTGACTTCGAGCAGGGGGACGAAGGCGGACACCCGCTCGTCTCACGGGTCCTCGAGGTGCCCGGCGGATCGTCACTCACGTCCTCGCTCGCCTACACGATGACTGCTGCAGCGGGCGACTCCGACAACCCCTCATTCGACCTGGCGCTGTGGCCTCAGCCCGCCGTCGACCAGGGACCGGCACGGGTCACCGTCGTGCCACCCGACGGTGCGACCATCGCTCCATCCGACGGACCTGGACAGCTTTCCGACGAAGGCGTGCTCACTGTGACTCAATCTGCCGGGGCCCCCCTCGAGCTGCACCTGGACCTGCTCTTCGACTGACCGCAAAGCTCTCGCGTCGCCGGGGACCTCCGAAACCGGCGTGGGACAATCACCGCCGTGACCCCACCCTTCCGAGTCGCAATGACCCTCGAGCAGTGTTGGCACCGCGTTCCAGGCGGAACGGCGGTTGCCGCTCTCGGAATGGCCCGTGCGCTGTCGCTTCGCGATGAGCTCGATATCGCCGGCGTTGCCGCGCTTCACCGCGGCCCGCCCGCATCGCCCTGGTCACCACCGGTCGGAGTGCATCACCTGCCGCTCCCCCGCGCCGCCCTATACGAAGGCTGGCACCGGCTGCGGCGGCCCGCGGTAGAACGGGCCACGGGAACCGTCGACCTTATTCACGCGACCTCGATTGCGATTCCGCCGAAGTCCGCCCCCCTCGTCGTGACGATCCACGATCTTGCCTTCCTCAAAGATCCATCGCATTTCACCGCTCGAGGATTGCGCTTCTTCCACCGCGGTCTCGACCTTGCCCGCTCACAGGCAGACCTCGTCCTGTGCTCATCGGAGGCGACGATGCGCGCCTGCCTCGAAGCCGGCTTCAAGACACACGCGTTGCGTCACGTGCCGCTCGGCGTCGACGCGACCCGCGCAGATCCGACCTCTGTCGACCGCGTACGCCGCCACTATGGCTTGACGCGCCCCTACGTACTGTGGACCGGCACCATCGAGCCCCGTAAGAACCTGCCCCGTCTCCTCGAGGCCTTCCGGGACGTGGAGGCGGATGTCGACCTCGTCCTCGTGGGGCCCAAAGGATGGAAGGAGGACCTCGACAAGCTCCTGACAGACCCGCGGGGGCGGGTGCGGGTGCTCGGCTTCGTCCCCCAGGCCGACCTGGCGTCTCTCTACGCCGGCGCCTCGGTGTTCTGTCTTCCCAGCCTGCTCGAGGGATTCGGGTTCCCGGTTCTGGAGGCCATGGCCCAGGGGACACCGGTCGTGACGTCGCGAGGCACCTCAACCGAAGAGCTGGCCGGAGACGCGGGAATACTGGTGGACCCTCTCGACCCGGGCGACATCGCGCGGGGCCTCACCTGGGTGCTCGCGGGCTCGGGCAGGGCCCACGAGCTGGGTGTTGCCGGGCGTGCGCGAGCGGCCGGCTACTCCTGGAGGCGCACCGCCGCCCTCATCGCCGACGCCTACGCGGAGCTGACGGGGACAAAGTCCCGCACAGAGGGCTGCGCGTGAACAGGGTCGGCCTCAACCTCGTGTGGATGGTGCCGGGAACGGTGGGCGGCTCGGAGAGCTACCTCACGCGCTTGTTGAATGGGCTCGCCGAGCGCTCCTCCGAGCTCGACTACACGCTCTTCGCCTTGCCTTCATTCGCAGACGCGTATCCCACACTTGGTCGCGCCTTCCGAGTCGTCTATGCCCCTGTGTCGGGCGGCCGCAGAGCCCTGCGAGTTGCGGCAGAGAACTCGTGGCTTGCCTATGAATGCCGGCGGCGGCGGCTCAATCTGGTTCATCACGGTGGAGGCATCCTTCCGCCGGTACGCTGGGGAAGTCCGCTTCTTACAGTTCACGATCTGCAATACCTCAGCTATCCAGACTACTTCTCTGCGACCAAGCTCCAGTACCTCAAGCGGATGGTGCCCCGCTCAACCAGCGCCGCCCGCCTGATTCTCACGCCCAGCGAATTCACCCGGCTCACCGTCATCGAGCGAATGCATGTAGATCCCCGCGCAGTCCGCGTGATCCCACACGGAATCGCTCCCGTGCTGGGACGGGACGCTACGCAAGATGTCCGCACTCGCTATGCCCTGACGGGCCCGTTCTTTCTTTATCCGGCCATCACCTATCCACACAAGAACCACCTCGTTTTGCTAGACGCGTTCGCCGCTGTGCTCAAGGATCACCCGGGCCTGATGCTGGTGCTCACAGGCGGCAGAGGGCCTGCGGAGGCCGATGTGTTCCGGAGGGCGCAAACACTCGGCATCGAGGCGCAAGTGAAGCGACTGGGGTATATCTCCGAAGGTGACCTCAACTCGCTCTATCTCGAAGCAACCGCAATGACCTTCCCGTCGCGCTATGAGGGTTTCGGCGCGCCCGTACTCGAAGCGATGGCGAGGAGGTGTCCGGTGATAGCGGCCGACGCTGCCGCCCTCCCCGAAGTCGTCGGGCGCGCGGGGAGGCTCGTCGCCCCCGACGACGTCGAGGGGTGGGCGGGCGCAATGAAGGAGCTCATCGTTGACGACGAGCTCCGAGAGCCTCTGGTGGCCGCCGGGCTCGAACGGGCGCGAGATTTCACGTGGTCGCGTGCGGCCGGCCTGCTCGAGGACGCGTATCGGCTGGCGCTGGGACGGGCGCCATGAGACTCGTGGTCGTCACCCCGCACTTCGAACCCGATGTCGCCCCCACAGGCGAGGTCGTGACGCGGCTCGTGCACGAGCTCGCAGCGCGAGGCCATCACATCGAAGTGCTCACCTCTCTCCCCTGGTATCGCAATCATCGCATCGAGCCGGGCTACGAAGGCAGGCTCGTTCGGTTGGAGGACACACCCTGGGGTCGCATCACGAGAGTGAACCCATTCGCCACATCCGACAAGCGCAATCTCCTCAAGCGAGGCGCTGCCTTTGTGGGGTTCAGCGCAGCTGCAAGCGCCATCGGAGCGCGGGGCGAACCGGTGGACGCCGTCCTTGCGGTGTCTCCCCCGCTGACCCTGGGCGCCGCCGGATACTTCGTAGCTCGGGCGCGCAAGGCATCTTTTGTTTTCAACATCCAGGACGTCTACCCCGACGTGGCCGTCGAGCTGGGAGTTCTGAAGAGCCGTTTCGTTATCGAGGCAGCGACGCGCCTCGAGCGCTTCTGCTACGCGCGCGCCGACAAGGTCACGGTCCTTTCCGATGAGCTCAAAGACAACGTCGGGGCCAAGACCGATCCTGCCAAAGTCCGCGTGATACCGAACTTTGTAGATACCGACTGGATCAAACCGGGGCCCATCGAGAATGGGTATCGCGCCGAGTTCGGCCTGCACGGCAAAAAGGTCGTGATGTATGCGGGAAACGTCGGCCTGTCGCAGTCGATGGACTTGGTGCTCGACTCCGCGATGGCCCTGGAGTATGACCGCGACATCGTTTTCGTCATCAACGGTGGCGGAGCTGCCTTGGAAGAAGTCACCCGGCGCGCTCGTCTGCTGCAAAACGTGCGGCTCGTCGGCATGCAGCCGGCCGCGCGCCTTCCACAGGTGCTGGGGGCCGCAGACGTGCACCTGGTCCCGCTCAAGAGAGGACTCGCACGTTCGAGCGTCCCATCGAAGGTGTACTCGATTCTCGCCGCAGGGCGCCCGTTGGTGGCGAGCGTCGATGAAGGCAGTGAGGTGGCGACTCTGGTCGAACGGGCGAACGCCGGCGTCGCCGTGGCCCCCGGCGACGCCGAGGCGCTGACCAAGGCGATCAGGCGTCTCGTCGACGACCCCGACGAGGCGAGCCGCATGGGGCGTGCGGCGCGCCGCTTCGTCCGGGGCTGGGCGTCACCTGCTGCCGTGGCGGCCTCCTACGAGGACCTCTTCAAAGAGCTCGCCGCAACACCCGGTGCTCCCCCATCGGATCACTAACGCCCCGGCGCGCGAGGCAGCGCCTTGCGCCAAACCACTACACTCTCGCCCATGTTGCTCGAGGACAAGAAGCTTCTGATCACCGGGGTGCTCACCCCGCAGAGCATCGCCTTCACAGCGGCCAAGGTCGCACAGGAGCAGGGCGCCGAGATTCTCCTCACGAGCTTCGGAAAGGGCGCCGCCCTCACCAAGAGAAGTGCCCGCAGGCTTCCAGGACCGCCCGAGGTTCTCGAGATGGACGCAAACGACGTCTCTCACATCGAGGCGGTCGCGAACGAGATCCGGTCGCGCTGGGGCTCGCTCGACGGCGTTCTTCACGCGATCGCATTTGCGCCGGGGGACGCACTTGGCGGCAACTTCCTCAACACCCCGTGGGAGAGCGCCAGCACCGCCCTTCAAACGAGCGCCTTCTCGCTCAAATCACTGGCCGTCGGGTTGCTCCCTTTGATGAAGGAAACCGGCGGCTCGGTCGTCGCCATGGACTTCGATGCGTCGGTGGCCTGGCCGATCTACGACTGGATGGGAGTGAGTAAGGCGGCGCTGGAATCCATCGCTCGCTACCTCGCCCGTGACCTCGGGCCGCACCGAGTCCGGGTCAACTGCGTGTCCGCCGGCCCGTTGCGCACGATGGCGGCGAAAAGCATCCCGGGCTTTGACGTGCTGGCGGCGGCGTGGGCGGGCCGCGCCCCGCTCACCTGGGACACCTCGGACCCCGAGCCCGTGGCGCGCGCGGTGGCGTTTCTTCTTTCCGACTGGTCTGCGGGCATCACGGGCGAGATTCTGCACGTCGACGGCGGCTACCACGCGATGGGAGCCGAGCTGACGCCGCCGGCCGAGTGACGCGGTGTGACGAACTACTCACCGACACGTCATCGGTCCGGGTCAGGTCCGGCAGGCGGCGGGCTGCTCCTTCGGCTCCGGGATCGGGATCGGCTCGAGCTTCGGCTTGCCCTCTGCATCGGCTGGCGAGATGTTCCGGGCGATGGCGCCGAACATCTTCTCCATGGCGCGCCGGTCGGGGCGCAGGACCTCCCGGCCGTCCGGCAGCGTGAGCGGGCCTTCGACCGGCGCTGTATAGGCCTCGAAGCGCTTGGGGTCGAAGCTCTGGAGCTGCCCGGCCAGGGCCCGGAGTTGAGGGATCCCGGTGTTCGAGTCGACACTCACGTTCTTGGTGGCGACACCGGGCAGCCGTAGGAGCTTCGCAGGGTTCAGGAGCGTCGAGGCCGAGGTCAGCTTGTCCAGGGCGGCGGCCAGGAACTTCTGCTGATTCTGGATACGGCCGAGATCGCCGTTGGGGAGGTTGCGTGAGCGGACGAAACGCAGAGCCCTGTCACCGTCGAAATGCACCAGCGGAAGCTCGTCGGCGGTGACCTCGATTCCCGTTGCGTCGTCGAACGGGATCGGCTCTGTCAAGCACAGATCGACCCCGTCCACCGCATCTACGAGGTCACGGAAACCGGCGATGTTGACCATTGCGTAGTGATGGATCTGGAGCCCGGTGAGCATCTTGACGGTGCGGATCAGCTTCGTGCTTCCACCTTCGAGCGCGATGTTGATCCTGTCCTTTGGGCCCCCGTAGATCTTCACGTAGAGATCGCGCGGGAACTGCACCATTGTCACCCGACTCGACTCGGGATCGACGTGGGCGATGATCAGGGTATCGGCGCGCTCGCCCGTCACTCCGTCGGTTCCTGCGCCGAGATCGAGCTGCTCCTCGGGGGTAAGCCCGGAGCGGGAGTCAGATCCCACCAACAGCGTGTTGTACGGATCGCCGGGCCCCTTGGGCACAATCACCGAGTCGGGGATGGACCGGTCCTGGATCTTGTTCTCGGTGTCGTTGTAGAGCCACGCGCCGTAGCACCCGAGTGCCAGACAGACGATCACGACTGCTCCGAGCACCCACCGCCAGACGTGCCGCTTCTTCTTGTGCGGGTATGAGTGTTTGAACTCGGACATTGCACTCATTATCGCTTCGTCCCTGCACAATCCGTGCGCGCTTCCAGGAGTGAGAGGCCGCCTTGCTCCGGGTTCAACCTCTGTAGTCCGGGCCCGGCCGGACCCAGGCAGCCTGTGTCCGGCTAGATGTTGTAGCACCTGCCTAGGTGCGTCCTGGAACTCCGGGTTCGGTCATCGGTTTGACGTCGAGCACCTTGTCGAGCTCGGCCTCGGTCATCACTTGGTGCTCCAACGCGACTTCGCGTATCGTCCGGCGCTCCTCGTGGGCCTGCTTTGCGATTCCGGCGGCGGCCTCATAGCCGATGTAATCGGTCATCGACGTGACGAGCATGAGTGATTGTTCAAGGAGATAACCGCAGCGCTCTTGATCTGCCTCGATGCCGTCAACGCAGCGCTCTGTGAAGGCGCTCACGCCGTTGGCGAGGATCGTCATGCCGAACAAGAGGTTGAAGCCGAACGAGGGCCACCACACGTTGAGGTCGAGTTGGCCATTGTGCGCCGCAAGCGTGCATACCTCATCGAATCCGATGACCTGAAAGCAGACCATGTTCATCATCTCGGCCATCGCCG
>JALZIQ010000090.1 GCA_030860205.1 Actinomycetota bacterium
CATGACCACTGGTGGGTTTCCCCATTCGGACATCCCCGGATCAATGGATGTTTGGCTCCTTCCCGGGGCTTTTCGCAGCCTACCGCGTCCTTCGTCGGCTCCTAGCGCCAAGGCATCCACCGTACGCTCTTAACAACTTGGTATTTGATGCTCGCGCTCGCTATGGAGTTTCCAAGGTTCTAACGGCCAGACTTCGGGGAATCTGTCCTTCACACAGTTTCCGAGCAAAAAAAACCGCCGGCACAACACTTGCAGGCCGGCGGGTCGCCCTGGGCATTCTGGTCGCGTGACCGTTGGCCTAGGCGTACGCCCCGTGGAAGAAGTTGGACACTCCGACGCCTTTCCGTTGAGTACAGCGTTGGTGATTGTATGGACTCCGGGGCGTTCCGTCAAACACCTGAGGGCTCCTCCGGCCCTCCGGCCCTCCGTCCACCTCCGTTGCAGCCTCGAGCCCGGTTTAGGGACCTCAGAGTGCAATGCACGCTCCCAACGCCGCTCCCGCCTCCTCGAGGCGCTGCAGTTGTTCCGCGACCCGCGCCGGCGAGGCGCCGCCCGCGCTCGATCGTGCCGCCAGCCCCACCCGGGGGTCGGCGAGGTCCCTGTCGTGCGGCTCGAGCAGACGGTGATGCGACTTCAGCACCTCGATCGGGGCGTCGCCCAGGGCCATCCCACGCCTCTCGAGGTCCGCCACCAGCCCCCCGATGGCCTCATGCGCCGCCCGGAACGGCACGCCTCGCGCGACCAGGCGTTCCGCGATGTCGGTCGCCCACATCGTGGTTCCGCTCGCCGCCCCGGCAAGCCGCTCCGCATCAAAGCTCAGCGCCCCGACCAATGCGGTCATCGCCTCGAGGCCCGCACGCACCCGCCCGGCGCCGGAGAACAGCGCCACCTTGTCCTCCTGCAGATCGCGGTTGTAGGCCAGCGGAAGCCCCTTGAGCAACGTCAGCAAAGTGGTCAGATCGCCTATACCTCCTGCGGCGCGTCCGCGAATGAGCTCGGCGAGATCGGGATTGCGCTTCTGGGGCATCATGCTCGAACCTGTCGACCACTCGTCGGGAAGGCGAGCAAACCCGAACTCCGTCGAAGTCCACAACACGATCTCCTCCGCCAGGCGCGACAGATGCACGCCGCACAACGCAGCGGCGTAGAGGAAGTCGCAGGCGAAGTCGCGCTCCGACACCGCGTCCATCGCATTGTCGAACGCGGCCCCGAAACCAAGAGCGGAGGCGCCGACAGACGGGTCGAGCCCGAGCGTGTTGCCCCCCAGCGCGCCCGCTCCCAGCGGCGAAACGTCGGCCGCATTCCTCGCCGCGACGAAACGCCAGCCGTCGCGTACCAGGGCAAAGCCGTGCGCAAGAAGGTGGAACGACAAGGACACCGGCTGGGCGCGCTGCAGATGCGTGTAGCCGGGCATGACCGTATGAACGTGAGGAGCGGCGACCCGGACAAGGGCCTCGACCAGTGAGATGATGGATCCGACCACAACATCGGCTTCCGACCGGCACCACAAACGCAGATCGGCGACCACAAGATCGTTGCGGCTGCGCCCTGCGTGGATTCGCGCCCCCAGATCTCCGAGCTCTTGGGTTAGAAGCCGCTCGACCAGGCAATGGACATCCTCGTCGCCTTCAAAGGACAATTCGCCGGTCCGCCAGCGCGCCTCGATCCCTCCGAGCGCCCTCTCGACCAGCTCGGCCTCGTCGTCGGTCAACAGCTTTGCGGCCACAAGCACCTCTGCGTGCGCCCTGGTTGCCGCTACGTCGTAGGGGAGCAAGAAGATGTCGACATCGATCGAAGCGGAGAGCCGCACCAGGTCCGGGTGGGGACCCGAGGCGAACCGGCCACCCCAGAGGACAGAATGCTTCTCAGCCGCCAGAGCGCGTCACCTTCGCCCATTCGGTAGTCGGCAGGCTCCACAGCCGCGTGAAGGCGGCTGCATCCGCTTGAGCGAATGCATCGCCTTCACCGTAGGTAGCCAGTGAATGGTTGTAGAGCGAGTTCCCCGACCTGCGGCCGACCGGAGTGCAGACACCAGGACTGATCAGCATGCGCACCTCGCCCGAAACCGAACCCTGACTGGTGCGGGCAAAGGAATCCAACGCTTCCCTCAGAGGCGAGAACCACAGACCCTTGTAGACGAGCTCGGCCCACACCGGCTCCAGCCGGCGCTTCTCGGCAGCCAATCCGCGTTCGAGGGTCATGGATTCGAGGTCGATATGCGCGGCAATGAGAGCCAGTGCAGCGGGTGCCTCGTAGACCTCGCGCGACTTGATACCAACGAGGCGGTCCTCGATCATGTCGATGCGTCCAAAGCCGTAGCCACCCGCGACCCGGCCGAGCCTCTCGATCACATTCGGCGCGCCGAGCTCCTGTCCGTCCAGAGCCACCGGCACCCCGCCGTTGAAGCCCACCTCCACCTCGATCGACGGCGGCGCGCCGGGCGCCACTGCGGTCAACTCGAAGATGTCTTCCGGCGCGCCGCTCCAGGGATCTTCCAATACCCCGCACTCGATGCTGCGGCCCCACAGGTTGGCATCGATCGAGTAGGGCGACGACCTGGTCGTGTTGATCGGCAGGGCGCGCTCTTCGGCATAGGAGATCGTGTCCGCACGGGTCATGTCCCAGTCGCGTATGGGAGCAAGGACTTCCATGCCGGGATCAAGCGACGACAGCGACGCCTCGAACCGGACCTGATCGTTGCCTTTGCCGGTGCAACCGTGCGCTATCGCGCTCGCGCCCGTTTCGCGGGCCACTCGCACCAGCACTTCGGAGATCAACGGCCGGGACAGCGCCGAAACCAACGGGTAGCGATTCTGATAGAGAGCGTTCATGTGGAGGGCGGGGACGACATAGCCTTCCACGAATCGCTCGCGCACGTCCTCGAGGCGCGCTTCCACAGCACCGAGAAGCTCGGCGCGCTTGACGGTCGTTTCAAGGTCTTCTCCCTGCCCTACATCGACGGCGACCGCAATCACTTCCCAGCCCTGCTCCGCCAGCCACGGAATGGCCACCGAGGTGTCGAGTCCGCCCGAATATGCGAGTACGACGCGGTTCATAGAATGGTCTCCTCCTTTGAATCAAACCTGGGCCCGCTTACCTCGGCTGCATTCAGCCATCTGTCGGCGAGCCTCCTGGCGGAGCCGGCGTCGGCGGCGGCGACGAAGATCGTGTCGTCTCCTGCGAGGGTGCCCATGACCTCGTCGACGGGGGCGAGGTCGAGCGCCCGGGCCACAGCACCTGCATGCCCGGGCGGCGTCGACACTACGACGAGGGAGCCGGCCGGGCGGATGTCGACCGCAAACTCGTTCAACACACGGGCGAGATTGCGCGCCGTGAGCTCGCCTCCGGCGGCGCTCGGGACGTCATCCGGGAGCCGGTAGGCGAGCTCGCCGTTCACTCTCACCTTGAGTGCTCCAATGGCCCGCAGATCGCGTGACACCGTGGCTTGCGTGACCTCGTGCCCGGCGGAGCGGAGCTCGTGCACGAGATCCTCCTGGCTTGCGGCTTGACCCTCGTGCAGCAGCCTGTAGAGGTCCCTAAGCCGCTGCGACTTCAAATCCCACCCCCACAAGAATCTCCACGGCGGCATCGATAGCGTCGTCCGAAATGACGAGCGGCGGCGTAAGCCGTATGACACTCGGCGTCACGTCGTTGACCAGCACGCCGCGCTCGAGTGCGAGTCGTGCAAACTCCCGCGCCACCGGCCGCGGCCATTCGATGCCGATCATCAGTCCTCGCCCTCGCACGATCGCGCCCACAGGTAGCTCTGCCTGCAGTTGCGATGCAACCCGCAGGCCGGCGATGCGTGCCCGCTCGACGAGCCCCTCCGACTCGATGATGTCCAACACGGCCAGAGCGGCCGCAGACTGGATCGGGCCGCCACCGAAGGTTGTCCCATGGTCCCCGAAGGAGAAGGCGGCGGCCACCTCGGATCTCGCAAGACACACTCCCATGGGAAGCCCCGCGGCGAGCGCCTTCGCAAGACACATGACGTCGGGAATCACTCCGTTGTGCTGATGCGCGAACCAATGTCCCGTCCGGCCCAGCCCGGTTTGGATCTCGTCCAAGATCAACAGGGCGCCCAGGCCGTCGCACATTTCCCGCACCGCGCCGAGATAACCCTGCGGAGGCACGATCACGCCCGCCTCGCCCTGAATGGGCTCCAGTATCACCGCCGCAACGTCTGCGCCCATGGCCGCCCAAAGAGCGTCCGGATCACCGAACGGGACGTGGCTGAAGCCGGGCAGCATGGGGGCGAAGGGTGTCTGCTTCGCCGGCTGCCCCGTCGCCGCCAGTGCACCGAAGGTGCGCCCATGAAACCCCCCGGCCGCGGCGACGATCCGGCTCTTGTCCGGACCGCCCCATTTGCGTGCGAGCTTCAATGCGCACTCGATCGCCTCTGCCCCCGAGTTGACGAAGAAGGAGAGCTTGCCCGGACACAGACATGCGAGCCGTTCCGCAAGCAATAGCTGCGGGCGCGTCCCGTACAGGTTCGAGACATGTACCAGCCGCGCTGCCTGATCGGCAATCGCTTCCGTCACCTTCGGATGGGCGTGGCCCACGCTCGCGACCGCTATCCCTGCGACGAGATCGATATAGGTGTGCCCATCCGAGTCGGTCACGGCCGAGCCGCGCCCCGAGACGATCTCGATGGGCCAACGCTTGTAGGTCTGCATCATGTAGTCGGCGGTGCCGGCAATGATGTCCGTTGTGCTCATGCAATCACCTGAGTCCCGATTCCTTTCTCGGTGAAAATCTCCAGCAAAAGAGCGTGTTCGACCCGCCCGTCGAGAATGTGCGCCTTTCCGACGCCTGATTCCAACGCATGGACGATCGAGGCCACCTTGGGGCCCATGCCGGCCGAAATGCCCGACGACATGGCTGTGAGCTCTGCGAGAGTCAGCTCAGGGATCAGCGACTGCGAGTCTCCGAAGTCCCGATACAGACCCTCTACGTTAGTGAGGTAGATGAGCTTTGCGGCCGTCATCCCGGCCGCTACCGCCCCCGCGACCGCATCCGCATTGATGTTGAGAGCGCCGCTGCCGTCTCCGTCCATCGCAACCGATGCGATCACCGGCGTGTACCCGTCCTCCAAGAGAGAAGAAACCAATGCGGTGTTGACCCCGGTCACTCGGCCTACGCGCCCGAGATCCCGTCCGGCCTGCCCGGTGACGGTCTCCGCCCGGATCAACTCGGCATCGGTGCCCGAGAGCCCGACCGCCTTGAGCCCCGTCTCACACAGCCGCGCAACGAGTGCGTTGTTAATTGATCCGATCAACACCCGCCTGACCACTTCCATCGAAGCGTCGTCCGTCACGCGCAGGCCGTCGATGAACCGGGGAACAATGCCCGCCTCTGTCATCGCCTGCGATACCTGCGGTCCCCCGCCGTGGATCACGATGAGGCGAACCCCGACGAGATCCATGAGCGTGAGGTCCTGGGCAACACGCGCTGCCATCGCCGGGTCATCGAGCGCCGCCCCTCCGATCTTCACTACGACGGTCTTGCCGCTGAAGAAACGGATGTAGGGCAGCGCCTCGGTCAGGATACGCGCCTTTTCGTGGGCTTCGACCTGTGGCGCGCCGGCCTCCGCCTCGTCGAGCCGAGTCACGTCGACCCGTGCGCGTTGATTCGGACGTAGTCGCACGACATGTCCGCGGACAGAACGCTCGCCGAGCCACTCCCCGCGCCGACCTCGCAGGTGACGTCAAAGTCCCTGCCCTGCATGACCTGTTCCGCGTCCTTTTGTAGGCCCGTCGGCTGGCCCTTCGCCAGAAGCTGGACGTCGCCTATGGAAATGGTGAGAGCGGCCGGGTCCAGGGAGCGATCAACGGACCCCAGGGCCGCGGCGATACGCCCCCAGTCGGGGTCGGCCCCGTTAACCGCGGCGCGCCACAGCGCGGATGAGGCCACTGCGCGGCCGAGCTCCACGGCGGAGGCTTCGTCCTTCGCCCCGGCTACGCCGACCTTGAAGGACTTTGTCGCCCCCTCGCCGTCTCGCGCCATCTGCTGTGCAAGGTCAGAGCACACGTCGTGCAAGCTCCTCGCCCAGCGTTGAGAGTCCACGCGCTCTCCCCGGCAACTGGACAACAGAAAGGCCGAGTCGTTCGTGCTCTCGCAGCCGTCGACCACCACACGGTTGAAAGTACGATTTACCGCGTCCGAAAAGGACGGTTGCAGAAGCTCCGTGGGTATCCGTGCATCCGTCACGATAAAGGCCAGCATTGTTGCCATGTTCGGGGCAAGCATCCCCGCGCCCTTTGCAACTCCGGTGATGGACGCACCATCGAGGTCGGCCCTCGCCGTCTTTGTCCCGGTGTCGGTCGTGAGGATCGAGGCGGCGAATGGATCGACCTCTCCAGTCAAGGAGCCCATCGCGTGGGGAAGTGCCCCCACCAGCAACTCGGTGGGTAATGGCACTCCGATCGGACCCGTCGAGGAGACCAGGACCTCTTGCGGCAGACATCCGACCGCACGCGCCACCTCCTCGGCGACAAGCGTGACGGCGCGGCTCCCTCGTCGCCCGGTGCATGCGTTTGCGTTCCCGCTGTTGACGACGACTGCGCGCGCCGCCCGGCCGAGCAAAGACCTGCAGTGATGCACGCACGAAGAGGCAGCCCCGTTGGCCGTGAAGGCCCCCGCCCACGACACAGCATCCTCCGCCACGATCAGCCCGAGGTCGAGCTTCCCGTCACCTTTGATGCCGCAGGCCACTCCCGCGCCGGCAAAGCCCCGGGGCCACCTCACGGCCACACCCCGTAGCACCGCAGGCCCGCCGTTTCCTCCATACCGAGGATCACGTTTGCGTTCTGGAGCGCCTGTCCCGCCGCCCCTTTCCCGAGATTGTCGATCGCAGCCGATGCAATCAGCAGCCGATTTCGTGCATCCACTCGCGCCGACACATGGGCGCGGCCCGTTCCCGCCACCGGCTTGGTGGCGGGCCAACCCTCGACAACCTCGATGAGCTGTTCGTCTTCATAGAGCGCTCGAAGAACGTCGAGCGCGGCGTCATCGTCCATCGAGACGCGCAGACCCGCCCGGGCGGTCACCAGGACCCCCCGCGGCATGGGCGCGAGGTGCGGGGTGAACGAAACCGTTGTCTCGAGACCCCCAAGGCTGAAGAGCGCAGACTCGATCTCGGGGATATGGCGATGTGCGGTGGTGCCGTAAGCAACGACATTTCCGGCCCCCGCACTCAATAGAAGGTGATCGGCGGGTCGCCGACCCGCCCCCGAAACGCCCGAGATCGCATCGACGATCACCGGCCCGGTGATGGCCCCCGCCCGGGCGAAGGGCAGCAGGCACAGAAGCGCCGCGGTCGGATAGCAACCCGGGTTTGCCACCGTCGAGGCGCCGGGCAGCCCGTCGCGCACGAACTCGGTCAGCCCGTAGAGCCATTGGCCGGCGCGGAACTCGTCCGAGAGATCGACGACGACCTCGGCTTTGAGGCGGGCCAGGCGATCGCCCAGCTCGCCCGAGGGCAGGCAGGAGAAGCAAACGTCGGCCGGCGCGCCGAGAGCGTCCTCGAGCCCCATCAGGCGGATGTCGCCGGCTCCTGCCAGGTGGGGATGGACCTCGGCGAGGCTCTGTCCGGCGCGCCGGTCCGCCGCCGCGACCGCGAGGTCGAGGCAGGGATGGCCGGCGACCAGGCGCGCCATCTCCCCGCCCCCGTATCCGGATGCTCCGAGAATCTTGACCGTCGTCCCCATCAGGTGGAGCATACTATGCATATAGCTGAGTATTATGCAAGCCCGGGCACGGCCCCATGCCCAACCCCTCCCCCGAGACCCCGGTAGGCTCTGGCGGTGACTTCATCCGCCACCCTGGGTGAGCTGCGGGCGGAGCAATATCCGGATCGCACGGTCAAGCAGGAGCTCCAGGCAAACCTCCTCGCCCGGCTGAGATCGGGGGCCGGGGTCTTCTCCGGTCTCGTCGGCTACGACGACTCGGTCCTCCCCACGGTCGAGCGGGCGCTACTCGCCGGGCACGACATCATCCTTCTGGGCGAGAGGGGGCAGGCCAAGAGCCGCCTGATCCGGGGCCTCACTCAGCTGCTCGACGACAGGGTCCCCGCCGTCGCCGGATGTGAGGTCAACGATCACCCCTACCGGCCCATCTGCCGTCGCTGCCGAGAGCTGGTGACCGCGCTGGGTGACGACACCCCGATCGAGTGGATCGGTCGCGATCGCCGCTATTCCGAGAAGCTGGCCACGCCCGACACGGCCGTCGCCGACCTCATCGGCGACGTCGATCCCATCCGCGTCGCCGAGGGCCGCTATCTGGGCGACGAGCTCACCATCCACTACGGCCTCATCCCCCGCACCAATCGGGGGATCTTCGCTGTGAACGAGCTCCCCGACCTCCCCGAGCGAATCCAGGTGTCCCTGTTGAACATCCTCGAGGAGCGCGACGTGCAGGTGCGCGGTTACAACATCCGGCTTCCGCTCGATCTCATGCTGGTCGCCAGCGCGAACCCGGAGGACTATACGCACCGGGGCCGGATCATCACTCCCCTGAAGGACCGCTTCGGCAGCCAGGTCCGCACCCATTATCCGGAGGACATGGAAAACGAGATGGCGATCATGGACCAGGAGGCCGCGCCTCCGCCCGAGGGCATCCCGGTCACCGTCCCCCGGCATCTCAAAGAAGTGATCGCTGCCTTCGCCGCTCAGCTGAGGGGGAGCGCCCAGATCAATCAGCGCAGCGGCGTCTCCGTCCGGTTCTCGATCGGTGCGCTGGAGGCGGTGGGTGCGAGCGCGTTGAGACGCGCGGTTCGAGCCGGTGAACCCGAGGCGGCGCCGCGCATGGTCGACCTCTGGTCGGTTCTTCCGGCCTCGATCGGCCGGATCGAGTTCGACTCGCTCGAGGAGGGACGGGAGCCGGAGATCCTCGCCCGAGCGCTGAAGCAGGCGGTCGCGCTGATCTGGAGAACCCGGCTCGGAGGCGAGAACTTCACGCCGTTGCTCGAGCGCTTCGAGGCCGGGCTTACGGTCGACACCTCCGACTCCATGAGCTCGGCCGACTTCCTGGCGCAGTTCGGGGTGGGCTCCGGGGGGGGTCCGCCGGCGGTGCCGGGTCTCGACCGCCTCACCCGGCGGCTGGGAGTCACCGAGGAAAGTCCCGCCGGGGTGGCCGGGGCCCTCGAATTCACACTCGAGGGCTTGCACCTCGGTAAGCGCCTGAACAAGGAGTCGGCCGCCGGCGGCGGCTTCGTCTTCGGGGACATCTGAGATGGCGCGCTTCCGCTACTTCCGGTGGGACGGCGGTCAAGATCCCTTCGGCTTCGACGTCGATGTCGGGGAGATCCTCGACGCAATGTCAGACGACGTCTTCGAGGGATCGGGCGCCGGTGAGGCCCTCCGCCGCGTGCAGGAGCACGGACTTCGGGGGCGGGTCGGGGGGCTCGAAGACCTCAGACGCCGGCTGCAGGAGGCGCGGCGCCGCGCGGCCGAGGGGCTCGATCTCTCAGGGCCCCTGGAGGCCGTACGCAACCGGTTGGACGACATCGTCGGCATCGAGCGGCTCGAGCTGGCCCAGCTCGACCACGAAGATGCCCGCTTCCAGGAGGCGGTGCTCGACGCCCTTCCCCGGCACCCGGCGGGGGCAATCCGGGAGCTGTCCGGCTACAGGTGGGCGTCGTCCGACGCAGAGGCGCGCTTCCGGGAGCTTGTCGAAGGACTGCGTCGAGAGATCCTGGAGGCCCACTTCAACCAGCTCGCGGGGGCACTCGGGAACATGGCACCCGAAAGTCTCGAGCGGGCAAAGGACATGCTCGCCGGCCTCAACGACATGCTCGACCGGAGGACCAGGGGCGAGGAGTACGACTTCGACGCTTTCATGGAGCGGCACGGCGAGCTCTTCCCCGAGCGGCCGGGCTCGCTCGAGGAGCTCCTGGAGGCAATGGCCAGACGGATGGCGGCGATGAGCCGGCTGATGGCGAGCCTGTCACCGGGACAGCGCCAAGAGCTCGCCGAGCTCGCCGCAGGGGTGCTGGCCGACGTCGATCTCGCCTGGCAGGTCGACAGGCTGGGCGGCCAGCTGCGAGAGCTCATGCCCGAGCTGCCGTGGGATCAGGACGCCTCCGGCTCGGGCGACGGGGCCATGCCCATGTCGGCCGCGGTCGACACCATCGAGCGAATGGGTGACCTCGAAGACCTCGACGCGGCCGTACGCGGTGATTACGCCGGAGCCACGCTGGACGACATCGACGAAGACAAGCTGCGTCGTGCCCTCGGCAACGATGCGGTCGGGGATCTGAAGCGTCTCAAGGAGATCGAACGGGCGCTCGAGAGGGCGGGCCTCGTGAACCGCAGCCGCGGCCGGCTCGAGCTCACTACCCGGGCCGCGCGCCTGCTGGGGGAGAGATCTCTCAGCAAGGTGCTCGAACGCATCCGCAGGGAGCCCACCCACCGCGCAGGGGGCGGCCAGGCCGAGGTCACGGGGGCGACCAAGCCGTGGGTCTTCGGTGACTCCGACCCCATCTCCGTCGAGCGCACCGTCTACAACGCGGTAACCCGGACCGGCCCCATCGGGGGAGGAGCCCCGGGCCGCACGGTCCGGCTGTCCGTCGACGACTTCGAAATCATCGAGACCGAAGCGCGCCCGCGCACGGCCACCGCCCTGCTGTTGGACTTGTCCTTCTCCATGCCGCTCGGCGGCCACTGGGTTCCCGCCAAGCGGATGGCCCTGGCGATGAATGCGCTCATCGAGGCCAAGTACCCGCAGGACAGCCTCTACCTGATCGGCTTCTCCGACTACGCCCGGCAACTGAAGGCGCCCGATCTGGTGGTAGCGGGTTGGGAGCATGTGCACGGCACCAACATGCAGCACGCCTTCATCCTGGCGCGCCGGTTGCTGGCGGACGATCCCAAGTCGATCAAGCAGGTCATCATGGTGACCGACGGCGAGCCGACCGCCCATCTCGACGGTGAGGACGTCTTCTTCAACTGGCCGCCGGTCGCGGTAACCATCGAAAAGACGCTACTGGAAGCAGCACGCCTTGCCCGGATGGGCATCTCGATCAACGTCTTCATGCTGGAGGAGTCACCCGGGCTGATTGCGTTCATGAACCGACTTGGGAAGCTCACCGGAGGAGGGGTCTTCCCGGCGCGCTCCTCCGACATCGGGGAGGTCATCGTCCGGGACTACGTTCGCCGGCGCGCCGGACGCCGGGCGTCTTAGGTGCCTAGGACGCCCTCACCGATGCCTCTGTTGTCGGAGTCCTCGACCGAGAGTGGGTAGAGCACTTACGCGGGTAAGGACCGGCGGTCGTCAGCCTTTTGAAAAGTTCCGCCCGCATCCCCTGCCGTAGCGGCACAGGACGTGGTAAGTTACGGTTACGTAAGCGTAGGTGTCAGCCTAGATTCTCCTATCAGGGGACGGTGATCATGAGCAACTCGGTAATGGAGCGCCCGGTATCCGGAAGCGTCCCGGCCTCCCAGAAGGCCCCAGGAGTCATCCTGCTCGACGAAAAGCAGGCGCGATTCCAGCGCCGGACGATACTCGTCACCTCTATTCTGCCGTTCCTGGGATTCGCTCTCGCCGTTTGGTCCCTGTGGGGCAACGGTCTGAGCATGGTCGACGCAGGCATCTTCCTGGGTATGTACGTCTTCACCGGCCTCGGCGTCACCGTCGGCTACCACCGCATGCTCACCCATGGAAGCTTCGAGTCAAAGCCTGCGTTGCGCGCCCTTCTTGCAGTTGCGGGCTCCATGTCCATCGAGGGATCGGTGATTGCATGGGTGTCCGCTCACCGGCGTCACCATGCCTTCGCAGACAAAGAGGGCGACCCGCACTCCCCGCACCTGGACGAGGGTCCCGGCCTGAGGGGTGTTGCCAAAGGACTGTGGCACGCACACATGGGGTGGCTGTTCGACCCGGAGAAGACTTCGCATGAAAGGTGGGCGCCCGACCTCCTCAAGGAGCCTGCCATGGTGAAGATAGACAAGGCGTTTCCGTGGCTGATCCTCGCAACCCTCGGCATCCCGCCGCTCCTCGGTTTAGCCATAACGCAGAGCTGGCAGGGTGCACTCACGGCGTTTCTCTGGGGCAGCCTGGCGAGGATCTTCCTTCTTCATCACGTGACCTGGAGCGTCAACTCGATATGTCACTTCTACGGCAAGACGCCGTTCAACACCCGCGACTTCAGCACCAACAACTGGCTGCTGTCGTTCATCTCCTTTGGCGAGTCGTGGCACAACAACCATCACGCTTTCCCCACCTCGGCACGCCACGGCATCGGCAAGGGCCAGTTGGACCTGAGCGCGCTGGTGATCCGCGGCTTCGAGAAGCTCGGCTGGGTGCGGAACGTGAAGCTCCCAAGCCCCAAGCAAGTCGACGCCAAGAAGCGCTGACACGTTCCACGAAGGCGTAGGTCCCTGGGGCGCGCCGGCTCCGGGACGCCCGCCCAAAAGAGGGCTCGCCCACCATGGCTGACAAGCGGCGCGTCCGGATGACGGGTCAGGAGCGGCGCGAGCAACTCCTCGATGTGGGGAGGGCGCTGTTCGCGGAACGGGGTTTCGAGGCCGCGTCAATCGAAGAGATCGCGCAGCGCGCCAAGATCACCAAGCCGGTCATCTACGAGCACTTCAGCGGAAAAGAGGGGCTCTACGCGGTGATCGTGCACCGGGAGGTGCAGCGCCTGCTTGGACGGATCACCGAGGCGCTTGACGCCACCCAGCCCCGCGCGATGCTCGAGCAAGCCGCGTGCGCCTTCCTGTCCTACATCGAGGAGGAGCAGGACGGCTTTCGCATCCTGGTGCGCGACTCCCCCGTCACGAGCACCTCGGGCACACTCGCCAGTCTCATCGGCGACATGGCGTCCCAGGTCGAATACATCTTCGTGGCCGAGTTCAAAGAGCGAGGCTTCAACCCAAAGCTGGCGCCGCTCTACTCGCACGCGCTTGTGGGGATGGTGGCCCTGGTCGGCCAGTGGTGGCTCGATGTGAAGAAACCATCGCGCGAACAGGTCGCCGCTCACCTCGTCAATCTGGCCTGGAACGGCTTGAGCGACCTCGAACAGGCCCCGCGCCTGTCGCAAACCTAGAGTGTTCTACGACCATGCCGCCCCCGGTGGGTGGGAGGGCCGCCTTTAGAAGCCCTCGCCACCCAGCGCTGGAGCGCTCTTACCTACGCGTTGATCATCCCGTTTGGATCGATCACGTACTTCTTGCTCGCTCCCTTGTCGAAGTCCTGGTAGCCCTGCGGCGCCTCGTCGAGTGTGATGACGGTCGCGTTGACCGCCTTTGCGATCTGGACCCTGTCGTGCAGGATCGCCATCATGAGCCCGTGGTGGTACCTCATGACCGGGCACTGGCCGGTGGTGAACACAAGCGACTTGGACCAGCCCAGGCCGATCTGGATGCTGAGCGATCCGACCTTGGATGGCTCATCGACCGCCCCGGGGTCTGCGGTCACGTAGAGGCCGGGTATGCCCAGCTTCCCACCGGCGCGAGTGACTGCCTGAATCGAGTTGAGCACCGTCGCCGGCGCCTCCCCTTCGGACGCTTTCCCGTGCCCGCGCGCCTCGAAGCCGACGCAGTCGACCGCGGCGTCCACCTCCGGCACGCCGAGGATCTGCTCGATCCGGTCTTGCAGCTCGCCTTCCTGGCTGAGGTCGATCGTCTCGCAACCGAAGCTCTGCGCCTGCCTGAGACGCTCTGCGTTCATGTCGCCGACGATGACCACCGCGGCGCCGAGGAACTGCGCCGAGTGCGCAGAGGCCAGGCCAACCGGCCCGGCTCCGGCGATATAGACGGTGGACCCCGGCCCGACGCCGGCGGTGTAGGCGCCGTGGAAGCCCGTTGGGAAGATGTCCGACAGCATCGTGAGATCGAGGATCTTTTCGAGCGCCTGATCCTTGTCGGGGAACTTCAGAAGGTTGAAGTCCGCATAAGGCGTCATCACGTACTCGGCCTGGCCGCCGACCCAGCCGCCCATGTCGACGTAGCCGTAGGCCGACCCGGGCCGCGCCGGGTTGACGTTGAGACACACGCCCGTGTATCGCTCCTTGCAGTTGCGGCAGCGCCCGCACGCGATGTTGAACGGCACCGACACAAGGTCGCCGACCTTGATGAACTCGACGTCGCGGCCGGTCTCGATGACCTCTCCTGTGATCTCGTGACCCAGGATGAGGTTCTCGGGTGCCGTTGTTCGTCCCCGCACCATGTGTTGGTCGCTGCCACAAATGTTGGTGGAGACGATCTTCAAGATTGCGCCGTGCTCGGTCTTCCGCCCGACGTTGTCCGGGTGTACACCGGGACCGTCTTTAACTACGAGCTCGGGGTAGTCGATCTCCTGCACCTCGACCTTGCCCGGGCCCATGTAAGCCACTCCTCTGTTGCCTGCCATAAGGCTCCCTTCGGGTTGCGCTGGTAGAAGTCGGCGCGCCGCTTGATGCGACGCACGCGTAAGCAAACCGAGCGTCTATCCGAACCGCACCACCCCCTCGTGGGCCGCTGGTCCTTATGACGCTAATGCCCCGATGGCGTCCCTTGCAAACCCTTGCGGCGCGCCGAGAATGCGGTAAGTGAACGCGCTTCGCTCGGACCGCCATGGCCACCAGGGAACGTAGCGGTGATTTCCAATGGGTCTAGGCGGCCTGCGTCTGATCTTCGGTGGCTCGCTCGAGTGCAAACGCAACCGCTTCCCGAACATCCCCCACCAGCTTGAACGTCATTTCGTCCCGGGCGCCCTCCGGCACGTCTTCGAGATCACCCTCGTTGCGCTTGGGGAGGACGACCTCCCGGAGCCCCGCCCGATGTGCCGCGAGCACCTTCTGCTTCACGCCGCCGATCGGCAGCGCCCGTCCCTGCAGCGTCACCTCGCCCGTCATGCCCACGGTGCTTCTCATGGGACGGCCGGTCAGCAGACTGACCAGGGCGGTCACCATGGCAAGTCCCGCTGAGGGGCCGTCCTTGGGTACCGCTCCGGCGGGAACATGGACGTGGAAGCGTCCGGTCAGGGCCTGCGGATCGATGCCGAACTCGGACGCATGCGCCCTCACGTACGACAGTCCGATCTGCGCCGATTCCTTCATGACGTCGCCCAGCTGCCCGGTCAGGGTCAGTCCGGGGTCCCCATCCATCGAAGACGCCTCGACGAACAGCACGTCGCCACCGAATCCGGTAACCGCCAGTCCGGTTGCGACCCCCGGCGTCGAAGTGCGGTCGGCCGCTTCGAAGAAGAACTTGGGGCGTCCCAGGAAGGTCCTGACGTCGGGAGCATCGATTCTGACCGGCGCCTCGAGCTCGTGCGCCGCCATGCGCGTCGCCGCCTTGCGCAGGAGCTTGCCGAGCTCGCGCTCGAGGTTGCGGACCCCCGCCTCGCGTGTGTAGTCGGCAACCACCCTTCGCAGGGCGTCCTCGCCGATCTCGATTTCCTCGGCGTGCAGGCCGTTGCGCTCGAGCTGACGCTCGAGCAGATGGTCGCGGGCGATGGCGACCTTTTCCTCCTCGGTGTAACCGTCGAGCCTTATGAGCTCCATGCGATCAAGCAGCGGTCCCGGGATCGTCTCGGCGACGTTTGCGGTGCAGATGAACAGCACCTCGGAAAGATCGAGGTCGACCTCGAGATAGTGGTCTCGGAAGGAGTTGTTCTGGGCCGGGTCGAGAACCTCGAGAAGGGCAGACGACGGATCCCCGCGCCAGTCGCTTCCGACCTTGTCGATCTCATCGAGCATGAACACCGGGTTCTTGGTGCCGGCTTCCTTGAGGGCGCGCACGATTCGCCCGGGAAGCGCCCCGATGTAGGTGCGCCGGTGTCCTCTGATCTCCGCCTCGTCGTGGATGCCGCCGAGGGACCCGCGCACGAACTTGCGCCCGAGCGCCCGAGCGACGGATTCGCCCAGCGAGGTCTTACCAACCCCGGGAGGGCCCACGAGCGTCATGATGGCGCCCGATCCGCGACCACCTGCGACGCCCAGCCCGCGCTCCGAACGCAACTTCCTCACGGCGAGGTACTCGATGATGCGGTCCTTGACCTCTTCGAGGCCGGTGTGATCCGAATCGAGCACGGCGCGGGCCTCGTTGATCTCGAGGCGGTCCTCCGACCGCTTGTCCCATGGAAGCTCGGTCATCCAGTCGAGATAGTTGCGGATGTAGCCGTGCTCCGGGTTCTGCTCGCTGGTGCGCTCGAGCCGTCTGAGCTCGCGCTCGACCTCCTTGCGGATCTCGTCGGGCATGCCCGCGGTCTCGATCTTCGTTCGATAGACCTCGACGACATCGTCGTCGTCGTCCTCACCCAGCTCCTTCTTTATCGCCTGCAGCTGCTGGCGGAGGAAGAACTCGCGCTGGGTCTTCTCCATGCCCTCCGAGACGTTAGTGCGGATCTTGTCCTTGAGAGTGACCTCGGCAAGGGTGTCCTTCGCCCACTCCAGCACCTTCGTGAGACGCGCTTCCACGTCGAGGGTTTCGAGGATCTCGACCTTCTGATCGAACGACAGGTCGGGCGAATAACCCGACGTGTCGGCCATGGCGCCCGGATCGCTGATTCCACGCAGGAACTCCGCAACCTGCGGCACACCGCGCGACTCGACGATGCTTTCAACCGTGGCGCGGTACTCGCGCGCCAGTTCCAGGGCACGCTCCGAGTGCTCGTCGGGGTCCGGCGCGGGCTCGACCCGGACGTACACGGCGGGCCCTGTGCCCGCCACGCCGGTGCCGATGACGCCTCGGTAAAGGCCCCGGAGAACAAGTGCTTCGATGCCGCTGGGGAGCTGGCCGGAATCCTCGACCTTCGCAACCGTGCCGATGCGTGCGTAACGACCGTCGGGGGTCTTGGGCACGAGCAGAACCAACCCGTCCCCGCCGCTCTTGGCCGCGCTCAGCGCCGCGTTGGCTTCCTCGCTCTCGACGGCGACCGTGACCACCATCTGCGGCAGCACGACCCCCGTGGTCAGGGGAAGAAGGGGAAGCGTCTGCGTTTCCGTAGCTTGCGCCATGAACGTCTCCTAGGCTCGAGCCAAAGCTTTTCAAGTGCCTGCTTATTACATGATTACAGGAGGTAGAACCGCACGCATTTGCGCCCTATTCCCAGACTGGTGAAGCAGCCGGGGCCTCAGATTTCCTCCATCGACATCCAGGGTCCGCGCACTTAGGGGTGACGGGATATTTCCGCCCATGGAGGCGGCCCCCGGCACCGAACGTGGACAAAGGAGGGCTTCTGCAGGCTCCTAGGAGGGGAATTCCGGCCAGCGGGTGGTGATCACCTTGCGCTCGGTGTAGAAGTCGACGCCGTCTCGCCCGGTGGCGTGAAGATCGCCGTAGAACGAGCCCTTCCACCCTGAGAAGGGAAAGAATGCCATCGGAGCAGGCACCGGGATGTTGACCCCGATCATCCCTGCGTGCACCCTGCGCCTGAAGCGGCGCGCCGCTCCCCCGTCGCGCGTGAAGATCACCGCGGCATTGCCGTAGTGCGAGCGGTTGATCGTCTCGATCGCCTCGTCGAGGCCGTCGGTCCGCTCGACCAGCAGCACGGGCCCGAAGATCTCCTCCTGCGCCACCGACATCTCGGGGCGCACGCCGTCGAGCACCGTCGGCCCAAGCCAGAATCCGCCGTCGGAGCCCTGGCTGCGCCCGTCGACCACGACGCTCGCGCCCTCCTTGGCACCCGTGTCGATCCATCCCTTCACCCGTTGCCTGTGCTCTTCGGTCGTCACGGGCGTGATCACGCTGTCGGCCTCGAGACCGGAGCCGATCTTTGACGCCGTCGCTAGGGCAACAAGACGCTCGATCAGGCGGTCCCCCGCTTCCCCCACGGCCACCCCCACGCTGCCGGCAAGGCAGCGCTGCCCCCCGTTGGAGAAAGCCGACGAGAAGATCGCCTCCGCCGAGAAGTCGAGGTCCGCGTCCGGCATCAGGACCATGTGGTTCTTGGCCCCGGCAAGCGCTTGAACCCGCTTCCCGTTTGCCGCCGCGCGCGCGTAGATGTGGCGCGCCACCGTGGCCGACCCCACGAACGACACGGCTCTGACGCCGGGGTGGTCGAGCACGAGATCGACGGTGTCCCCGGCGCCGTGCACGAGGTTGAGGACACCCGCAGGCAACCCCGAGGCTTCGAACAGCTCCACGAGCCGGGCCGCTGTCAACGGTGTCCGCTGCGAAGGCTTCAGTATGAAGGTGTTGCCGCACACGATCGCCAGGGGCATCATCCACAGAGGGATCATGGCCGGGAAATTGAAGGGGGTGATTCCCGCGACCACGCCGAGCGGATAGCGGTACATATCCGTATCGACTCCTCTGGAAACCTGCTCGAGCCCGCCGCCCATCAGAAGTGTCGGCGCTCCGGCCGCAAACTCCACGACCTCGAGGCCGCGCTGCACATCGCCCCGCGCCTCGTCGATGCCCTTTCCGTTCTCCAGAACGATGAGCTCGGCCAGCTCTTCGAGATTGTCCTGGAGCAGCCGCTGGAGAGCGAACATGACCCGGGCGCGCCGGGGAGGGGGCTCCTCGGACCAGAGCTCGAAGGCCTGCGTTGCGGCGTCGACGGCCCGGTCGAGGTCGCTCCCGTTCGACAACGGCGTGCGGGCGATCACATCTCCCGTTGCCGGATCCCAGACGTCGACCCGATCCTGCGACGACGCCTCGACCCACCGGCCGCCGCAATAGTTCTTGAGAACGGTCCTGGCCCCGAGATCGATCGCCATGGCCAGAAAGCTATCCCATGCGACGGGAGGTCGGTTCCCACAGCGGTCGCGTCTCGTCCAGCCACACCTCTTTGAAAATGAGGGCTGCGTGACATTGGCGAGGCGCGGACCAGGGTCCGAGCCGTGGGACGCGCCCGCCACGGCCAGGCGCGACGGGCCCCCTCTGCCGCTGCCGACCGCCTGAGTGCGGTTACGGTGGAGCCAAGGGACCGGGGGGTCAGCGCCTGCAGGAGAGGCCCATGCAATACGACGTGCTGGTGGTGGGACGTCCTACCTGCGACGTCATCTTCACCGGTCTGTCCACATGGCCCGAGCCGGGGAGGGAGAACTACGCCTCCGGCTTGAAGGTCTCGGCGGGCGGAGCGTTCAACTTCTCCGCCGCCGCCAGCCGCCTGGGGCTCTCCGTCGCCTTCGGAGGCCTCATCGGCAACGACGTATGGAGCCGCTTCGTGCGGGAGCAGTTTGCGGGCGAGGGCGTGTCCACCGAGTTCCTCCGCGTCATCGACCGCCCTCTTCCGGCCGTTTCCGTCGCCCTCAACGTGGACGAGGACCGGGGTTTTATCACCCACGAGGCCGAGGCTGAGGAGTGCGACGGCCGGCTCACCGAACACGTCGTGGAGATGATCTCGAGGGTCAATGCACGCCATGTCCACATCCACCTGGTTCCATGGCTCGCACGGGTAGCCGAAGCCGCCGCAGCCAGGGGGATGTCGCTGTCCGTCGACGCCTGGGGGTGGGAGCCGTGGCTCAAGTCGGAGGGGATCTGGAAGCTCGCCTGCCTCAGCGACGTGCTCCTGATGAACGACGCCGAAGCCATGACTATGACCGGCGCGCCGGACCCGCGCGACGCTCTCGATCAACTCAAAGAGCTGTGTAAGTGCGTCGTCATCAAGGAAGGCGCGCGCGGCGCCGTCGCGGTGGTGGACGGTGAGGTCATCCACAGCTCAACCGAACCGGTAAAGGTCGTCGACGCCACCGGCGCTGGTGATTGCTTCGACGCCGGCTTCGTCTACGGACTTCTGCACGATCTGCCCGCCTGCGTCTCGCTCGCACTGGGCAATCTCTGCGGGGGCCGGGCGGTCCAGGCCGTCGGCGGATATGCGGGCTGCCCGACCGAGAATGAACTGCTCGAGGCGGCTCGTGCCAGCGGCGTCGATCTCGCGGACGTCGGTCGGTTCTCGGCCCCGTGAAGCTCACCGTCCTCGGAGCCGGCATACGCACACCACTTCTTCTCAGCGGGCTCACACGTCGCGCCGATGTGCTCGGGCTCGACGAGGTCGTCCTCCACGACTGCGACAAGAGACGGCTCGAGACGATGGCCGCCTTCGGCGGTGAACTTTGCCGCGGGTGGGGCGCCCGCTTCCAGGTTCGACCGGCGGAAGTTTCCGAGGCTGCGATCGAAGGGGCGGATTTCGTGTTCTCGGCGATCCGGGTAGGAGGTGAGGCAGGCCGGATCATCGACGAGCAGGTCCCGCTCCAACACGGAATCGTGGGGCAGGAGACGACCGGTCCTGGCGGGTTCGCAATGGCGCTGCGGACCATCCCGGTGATGATCGACTACGCGCGCACGATCGAGCGCGTCGCGCCCCATGCCTGGTTGATCAACTTCACCAACCCCGCCGGACTCATCACACAGGCGTTGCAGGATCACTCGGGCATCAAGGTCATTGGGATCTGTGATACGCCGACGGCGATGAAACGGACGATCGCCCGGGTGCTCGGGGTGCCAGGCGACGCGGTCGGCCTCGATTACCTCGGGCTGAATCATCTGGGGTGGGTGCGACGCGTGCTGGTGGACGGCGCCGACCGGCTGCCCGAGCTGCTCGATCGCTTCGAGGAGCTCCGGACGGCAGGCGCCGAATGGGCGCCGTTCGACGCCGGCCTCGTCAGGGACCTTGGGATGCTCCCCAACGAATACCTCTACTACTTCTATTACCGGGAGCGGGCTCTCGAGAACATCCGACGCTCAGGTGGTACCCGCGCCCAGCGGCTCGAAAAACTAAACCGCCCCGCCTGGGGGAGCCTGTCCAAGGGCGCCGCCACCGGGGACTGGGCCCCCGCCCGGGCCGCCTATGAATCCGCCATGTCCACCCGCCACTCGACATACATGGCGCATGAGAGCGGTCGAAGCGATCCCGTTGCCGGCCACGATGAAGAGCTGTTCGAAGGCGAGGGTTACGAAGGCCTGGCCATGGCCGTGTTGACCTCGATCAGGACACGGGCAAACGTTCCGTTGATCGTCAACGTCCCCGCCAACGGGGCCGTTGCGGGCTTCGGCGATGACGTCTTGGAGCTCCCCTGTCTCGTCGATGAGCACGGCGCCGCCCCGCTCGAGGCCGGGGGCGCGCCCCCCATAGCGCGTTCTCTGATGGAGCCGGTCAAGACCTACGAACGCCTTACCGTCGAGGCGGCAGTGGGGCGCTCCTATTCCGCAGCCACCCAGGCGTTGCTTGCCCATCCACTGGTCGGCTCGTACCGTCTCGCTACGGCTATGTTGGACGAATACCTGTACCGGCACGGCCTGAGAGGATTCAGCCCCTGAAGGCCACGTCAAATGCGGAGGTAAATGGGAGGTTGGGAATGTCGCCTGGAACGTTGTCGAGATGGTCTCTGAGCGCGCTGACGGCACTTGCCCTGGCGCTTGCAGCTTGCGGAAGCGTCACGCCCGGGAGCTCGGACGACGCCGCCGAACAACCGCAGTCGTCGTCCACCGCGCTCCCCAAAGAGGACGTCACCCTTACCGTTTGGGACCAGGAAGTGCGCGGCGGGCAGAACGCTCAGATCGAGCAGCTCAACAAGGAGTTCATGGACGAGTACCCCACTGTCACGATCAAACGGGTGGCAAAGTCGTTCACCGACATCAACAAGACGCTCAAGCTGGCCGCCTCAGACGACAACCCACCGGACGTGGTGCAGGCAAATCAAGGCCGCGTCGTAATGGGACAACTCGTTACGGGAGGGCTTCTGCGCCCACTCGACGACTACGCTGAAGCCTATGGTTGGGAGGAGCGCTACTCTCCGACCCTCCTGGAGCTCAACTCGTTCTCCGCCGATGGCGACCAGTTCGGTGCGGGAAACCTCTACGGCCTTTCCCAGGTGGGCGAGATCGTCGGCGTCTATTACAACAAAAGCAAGCTGGCGGAGCTGAACCTGGACATCCCCAAGTCCTTCGATGAGTTCGTCGACGCCCTCGAGACCGCCAAACAGGCCGGTGAGATACCGATCCAGTTCGGCAACCTCGACAAGTGGCCGGGGATCCACGAGTTCCAGGCAGTGCAGAACGAGTTTGCCCCGAAGGACTACCTGCGCCAGTTCGTCTTTGGGCTCGGCGACGTCACCTTCGCCACCGACCAGAACACAGAGGCCGCGACTATGCTGCAGCAGTGGGTCGACTCGGGTTACTTCACGCCCGGCTTCAACGGAGTCAAGTACGACGACGCTTCCGCCGCCTTTACCAAGGACGAGGGCGTCTTTCTCATCACCGGCACCTGGCAGGCGCCTCTGTTCGGAGATGAGATGGGCAAGAACGTCGGCTTCTTCCTGATGCCGCCGGCGCAGAGTGGTGCCGACCCGGTCGCTCTCGGAGGTGAGGGGCTGCCGTTTGCGATCACGACGGGGTCCGATCAACCCGAGGCCGCCGCGGCCTACATCGACTTCATCACGAACGAGCACGCAACCGAAGTCATAACGGAGACCGGCGGGCTTCCGGCGCCCAAGGGCGCCCCGAGTGTCCCCAGCGGCACGGTCCTGGGCGACATCTTCACCGCCTGGGAGCAGCTCAACGCAACGGACTCGATCGTCCCGTACATCGACTACGCGACGCCGACCTTCTACGACACGATCACCGCGTCGGTCCAGGAGCTGATGGCCGGTCGAGTCGACGCCGAGGGTTTCGTCGACACCGTGAATGAGGACTATACGGACTTCATGGAGACCAGATAAGCACATGAAGGACAGCCTGCCGGTCCCGGACATTGGTCTGCCCGCCGGCAGGCGGGCGCAGACACGGGACAAGGCTCCACCCGGGGACCCACGCGCCATTGGGTATCTCTATTTGTTGCCCGCGCTGCTGATATACGGCGCATTCGTGTTGCTCCCCCTGGGCCACAGCGTGCTCTTGTCGTTCTACGAATGGGACGGCATAACCGAGGGCACGTGGATCGGATTGAGCAATTACCAGGAACTGATCGCAGACACCGGGACGCGCGCCGCTTTCCTGCACGCGCTGATCCTAGTTCTCTTCTACTCCGCGCTGCCGGTTGCCATAGGACTGCTGCTTGCCGCCCTCATCTCGCGCACGGACCTACGGGGCCTTACGTGGTTTCGCACGATCTTGTTCCTGCCACAGGTTGTGCCGCTCGTAGTTGTGGCGGTGATCTGGAGCTACATCTACGCGCCCGGCACTGGGCCGCTCAACGAAGGGCTGCGCGCGGTCGGTCTCGATGGGTGGACCCGTTCGTGGCTGGGGGACTTCTCGTGGGCCCTTCCCTCGGTCGGGCTGGTCGGGACCTGGGTGCAATACGGCCTCTGTATGGTCCTGTTCATCGCAGGGGTGCAAAAGATCCCCACTAGCCTCTACGACGCTGCGCGTGTGGATGGCGCCGGCCCCGGCCATGAGTTCCTCGCCGTTACCCTGCCCAATCTCCGGAACGAGATCGCCGTGGCGCTCACGCTGACCATCATCGCCTCACTCCGAAACTTCGACCTCGTGTATCTGACGACTAAGGGCGGGCCCGGCAACGCGACCTCGGTACCCGCCTTCGAGGTCTACAACCAGGCCTTCGAGGTAGGGCAGGTGGGCTTCGCGTCGGCGATCGGGGTCACCCTGGCCCTTATCATCTTTGCCATCACCGGAGTCGTGAATCGCATTGCGGAGACACGGGAATGACGGGACGCATCGATCGGGCCGTGAACTATGCGCTGCTGGTGGCGTTTTCGTTTATCGCGCTCTACCCGATCGGCGGCATCGTCCTCGCCGCTCTGCAGCGACCTGGCGAGCTCTCCGGCTTCCGCATTCCCGGTGAGCTTCACTTCTCGAACTTCGCCGAAGCCTGGACTCAGGGCCACTTTGCGACCTACTTGAAGTCGAGCCTGATCGTCTCCGTTAGCGTTGTGACGGTGGCCACCTTGCTATCTGTGTTGGCCGGCTTCGCGTTCGGGACGATGAAGTTCCCAGGACACAAGCTCCTGTTCTATGTCTTTTTGCTCGGTCTCATGGTGCCCCTTGAGGGCATCGTGATACCGCTCTACTACGATCTGCGTGCTCTCTCCCTCACCGACACTTACTGGGCACTGATCCTTCCTCAAATCGGCCTATCGCTCGCCTTCGGAACCTACTGGATGCGCGCCTTCTTCATGTCCACTCCTCGTTCCTTGATCGAAGCCGCTGCCATCGACGGTGCGCGCAACTGGTCGATCCTGTGGCGCGTCCTGGTGCCGTTTGCGCGCCCCGCGGTGCTGACGATGATGGTGTTGATCTTCATGTGGACATGGAATGAGTTCCTCCTGGCTCTGGTCATGGTCTCCAGCGAAAACCTCCGCACGGCCCCTCTGGGATTGGCGTTCTTTCAGGGTCAGCATGCCTCCGAGGCGACCCTTCTCGCCGCAGGGGCAATCATTGTGGCTCTCCCTGTGGTGATCACGTACGTGTTCCTTCAGCGGCATTTCATCCGCGGCATGCTTTCCGGCGCAGTGAAAGGCTAGGCGGCATGGCGCACGTCAGGTTCGTAGAGGCGACAAAACGCTTCGGCGACGTGGTCGCATTGGAGGGTCTCAACCTTACCGTTGAGGACGGCGAGCTTGTCGTCTTCGTGGGGCCTTCCGGCTCGGGAAAGACAACCGCCCTGCGCCTCCTCGCCGGGCTTGAGTCCATCAGCTCGGGCCACGTCTACATCGGGGACACGCAGGTCGACGACATCCCGCCGCGCGAGCGCGATATCGCCATGGTGTTTCAGGACTACGCGCTCTACCCGCAGATGACCGTCTACAAGAACCTGGCCTTCGGGCTGCGCATGCGAAAAGTCCCGGGCCCCGAAATCGACAAACAGGTGAGGGATGCCGCTCGCATCTTGGGCCTCGAGGCAATGCTCGAGCGGCGGCCCCGCCAGCTCTCGGGTGGCCAGCGCCAGCGGGTCGCACTCGGGCGCGCCCTGGTTCGCAGCCCCCAGGTGTTCCTCATGGACGAGCCGCTCTCGAACCTGGACGCCAAGCTGCGCGTGCAAACTCGCGTCGAGATCGCCCGGATCCAGCGCGAGTTCGGGACCACCACCGTCTACGTCACTCACGACCAGACCGAGGCGATGACCCTCGGAGAGCGAGTAGCCGTGATGAAGGACGGCGCCCTGCAGCAGTTCGACACCCCCAAGACGCTCTACAATCGCCCCGCCAATCTGTTCGTCGCGGGGTTCATCGGCTCGCCCGCGATGAACCTGACCGAGGCGTCGCTCGACCGGGAGGGCGGTTCGTTCGTGGCCCGCTTTGGGGACCACCGATTGCGAATAAGCGACGACACGCTCGAGCGACGGCCCGAGCTCAACCGTTTCGAAGGCCGCAAGGTGGTCATCGGCATTCGTCCGGAGGGGTTTGAGGACGCAAGCATCGTGCCGGAAGCGCCTCCGGACCGGCGGCTTTCGGTGGTCGTCGATCTTCGCGAGGACCTGGGTTCCGACGTCTACGCTTACTTCTCCGGCGTCCCCCCTTACAGGCCCGAGACGTCCGGGAAGTCAGTCGACGTCGCCGATCCAAGGACCCGTCAGTCTGACACAGCCACATTCATCGCCCGGCTGAGTCCTCAAACCCATGTACGCGAGGGTACTCATGCGGAGTTGCTGGTCGATGAGGAGGCCATGCACTTCTTCAACCCCGAGACGGGGCTTGGAGTAGACGGCGGACGCGGCAGGTAGGTTCCACGAGGCCCGCAAACACGCAACATCCACAGGTAGACGTCGCTACCTCCGGAATGAGGACAACGCCGAGTTCCCCGGCTACTGATGATGGTCCGGATCGGGTCCCGGCCTATCGGTATCGATAAGGACCTCGTCAAAGTCAACTCCCTGCCTTCAGGGCGCGCAGAAACCGGGCCGACGAGCTTCCCAGGCCATGTTGCTCCGCGAGCGAACGAATCCGATGTTCGTCCGGCGCGCCGCCCGGGGTCGCTTCGAGCTTGGCGTCGGTTACCAGGGAGACGACTGTCTTCATTGCCTCCAGGTAGTCGCGCGCCTCGTCGAACGCCCCGGCCTGCTTGGGCGGCAGAGCCTCGAGATGTTCCAAGATGCCGTCGATCGATCCCCACTCGTTGAGCAGCTTGGCGGCGCGCACGGGGCCGATCCCGGCCACACCGGGCAGCCCATCGGAGCTGTCCCCTCTCAGGGTGGCGAAGGCCGGGTACAGCGCCGGCCGGATCCCGTATTTAGCCTCGACGGCCGACTCGTCGAATCGCGTCGGGTCGCTGAGCCCTTTGACCGGGAACAAGAGGTCTACCTGAGGGTCCTTCACCAGCGCCAGCAGGTCGCGGTCCCCCGTCACCACCGATGCTCGCTCGCCGTCGTCGAGCTGGGCAACGAGCGTGGCAATGGCGTCGTCTGCCTCCAGGCCCGGCGCCTCAACCCTCTTGACACCCGCGGCGTCCAGCACCTCGGCGATCACGTCGAACTGGGGCGGCAGCTCCTGCGGGTCGTCCGGGCGCTGGGCCTTGTACCCGGGATAGGCATCGACCCGGAACTTCGGCCTCCAATCGGCGTCGAACACCGTCACGATCTCGCCCGCGGGACGATCGGTTGCGAGCCGCGCCGTCATGTCCAGAAAGCCTCGCACCGCGTTCACGGGACGGCCCTGCGGGTCGGTGACCGTGGCCGGCAGAGCGAAGAACGCCCGGTACACGAGGCTCGGCGCGTCGAGCAACAGCCGAATGGATGGTGGGCGAGAATTATGCACGTTTCCCATCCGCTGCACTGTTGCCGGAGTGCGAGGCTAGGCCTCGAGGTTCGACATCACGTGCTTGACGCGGGTGTAGTCCTCGAAACCGTACATTGACAGGTCCTTGCCGTAACCTGACTTCTTGAAGCCGCCGTGAGGCATCTCGGCCACGAGCGGGATGTGCGTGTTGATCCACACGCACCCGAAATCGAGTCTCTTGGCCATTCGCATCGCTCGTCCGTGGTCCTTGGTCCATACACTCGAGGCGAGACCGTAATCGACATCGTTCGCCCACTCGAGCGCCTTCTCTTCGTCGTCAAACCGCTGCACCGTGATCACCGGACCGAAGATCTCGTCCTGGATCATCTCGTCGGTCTGCTCGAGCCCCGCAACGACGGTGGGCTCGTAGAAATAACCCGCGCCGACGTCGGCCCGCCGGCCCCCGGTGACGACCTCCGCGTGGTTCGGAGCCCGGTCCAGAAAACCCTCGACCCGGGCAAGTTGGTTGGCATTGTTCAGCGGCCCATAGGCGGTGTCCTCGTCGGCCGGATCTCCGGTCGTGGTCTCTTTCGCCATCTTGCCGATCGAGCTGACGAAATCATCGTAGACGGCGGGACCGGCCAGCACGCGGGTGGCGGCGGTGCAGTCCTGGCCTGCGTTGAAGTAGCCGGCCTCGGAGATTGCGATTGCCGCGGCTTCGAGGTCGGCGTCGTCGAAGACGATGACCGGGGCCTTGCCACCGAGCTCGAGGTGGACTCGTTTGAGATCGGCGGCGGCTGCCTCGGCCACCTGCGTTCCGGCCCTGACACTGCCGGTGATCGACGCCATGTCAGGTATGGGATGGGACACAAGGCCGGCGCCCGTCTCCCGGTTGCCGCAGATCACGTTGAATACCCCCGGCGGCAAGAACTCCGACATCACATCGGCCATCTTCAAGGTCGTCACGGGGGTCGTGTCCGAGGGTTTGAGGACGACGGTGTTGCCGGCCGCTATCGCAGGGCCCCACTTCCATACGGCCATCATCATCGGGTAGTTCCACGGCGTCACCTGGGCGCATACACCGACCGGCTCCCGCCGGACGAACGACGTCAGGCCCGCCATGTACTCCCCGGCGGAACGCCCCTCGAGACAACGCGCCGCGCCGGCGAAAAACCTTATCTGGTCCACCATCGGGGGTATCTCTTCGCTGGCGGTGAGGGCCAACGGCTTGCCTGTGTTCTCCGACTCGAGTCCGACGAACTCCTCGGCGCGTTCCTCGATGGCGTCGGCGATCCTGATCAACGCAAGGCTGCGCTCGGAGGGAATGGCCTCACGCCACGTCTCGAAGGCGCGCCGCGCGGCCTGGCAGGCGGCGGCGATGTCGGGCAGGGTCGAAACCGGCGCCTCGGCGAACTCCTCCCCGGTCGCCGGATTGACGAGCGGAGCGGTCTGTCCGTCGGCAGCGTCGCGGTATTCGCCGTCGATGAAATTCTGAAGCTTGCGAACCGACATCGCCTAGCTACCTCCCATGGGTCGGCTATCCGTGCACCGAGCCTAGCCGCGTGAACGGTTACTTCTTCACCCCGGCGGCCACACCGTCTTTCCGGCCGTCGCCAGAGCCGCTTCCGTCACTTGTAGGCTCCTGGACATCTTCTTCCTCCTGGGTCGCGTCTATGTGTACATGCGCGAGCGATCCGAATCCA
>JALZIQ010000059.1 GCA_030860205.1 Actinomycetota bacterium
GAGTCTCTGGCCGATGTCAGCGGCCAGCTGCTGTTTGGCCCCACGAAGACCTATGCCGCCCGCAATGTGGTGATTCCTCGCTTCTTGGTCGACGAGCTCGCACGTCACCTGCAAGACGAAGTCCGCCCCGACGCAACCGCTCTTGTCTTCACTGGTCGAGGCAATCAGCCGCTACGAAACTCGAGCTTTCACAAAGCAGTCTGGGCGCCGGCTGTGCGGCGCGCCGGACTTCCTGTCGCACTCCGGATTCACGACCTGCGCCACACCTGTGCGGCACTGCTCATCGATCAAGGCGCGCACGTCAAGGCGATCCAGCGCCACCTCGGTCACTCAAGCCCGGTGGTGACCCTCAATACCTACTCGCACCTGTTTCCCGAGGAGCTGGATCGGTTGGCGAACAGGCTGGATGAGACCCGGGCTCGGGGTCTCGCGGCCCCACCGCGGCCCGGGCCTACTTCGAACGTAGTCAAGTTGGACGAAAGGGAAGTGCAAAATAGGGCCGTGACCAGGAACTCTTTCGGGCGGAGGGCATGGGACTCGAACCCATAAGCCCTTTCGGACAACGGTTTTCAAGACCGTCCGCTTGCCAATTAGCGTAGCCCTCCACCGGCCAATTTAGCCGCTTCCGGGGGAGAGTTTCCCGGCACGCCGGGCCGGTCGCGGCGACCGGCGGCCTTCCAAACCTGGCGAGGCGCCGAAGCCCTACGTTGAGACCGGCAGCACGTCGAAACCCGTGTAAGGACGCAGCGCCTCCGGGATGGCGATACTGCCGTCGGCGCGCTGATGATTCTCGACGAGAGCAACGATGGTTCTTCCCACAGCACATGCAGTGCCGTTCAGTGTGTGCACGAGCCGGGTCTCTTCTCCATTCCTGCAGCGGACCCGCAGCCGGCGCGCCTGGTAGTCGGTCGCGTTCGTCGCCGAAGTGACCTCCATGTAGCGTCCGGCTCCTGGGAGCCAGGCCTCATGGTCGACCTTCTTTGCGGCGGACGCTCCCAGATCACCGGCGCACATGACGAGGACGCGATAGGGAATCTCGAGCGCCTGCAAAATGCGCTCCTGGTTGGTGCGGATAGTCGCGTACTCATCCCACGAGTCGTCTGGGTACGCGAACGAAAACTGCTCGACTTTGTCGAATTGATGAACTCGTACCAAACCCTTCGTGTCCCGCCCGTAGGAGCCGGCCTCTCGGCGAAAGCATGACGAGAATCCCGCGTAGCGCAGCGGCAAGTCCGAAGCAGCCACGATTTCGCCCGAGTGCATGGCCGCGAGCGCAACTTCCGATGTTCCCGTGAGATAGAGGTCGTCCCGTTCACTCTTGTAGAGCTCATGCTCATCGGTGGGGAGAAAACCCGTTCCGTACATTGCATGCTCGCGCACCAATACGGGAGGGACAACCGGAGTGAAGCCCCGCTCAACAGCGAAATCCATGGCAAAGCGCACAAGTGCTAATTCGAGCATGACGCCCATGCCGGTCAAGTAGACGAAGCGGCTGCCGGAGGTCTTCGCGGCGCGGTCACCATCGAAGATGCGAAGGCGCTCGCCCAAAGCCACATGGTCCAGGGGTTCGAAGTCGAACTCTGGTTTGTCACCCACTTCGCGCTCGACGACATTGTCGTCCTCGCTCAATCCATCCGGCACCGAGTCGTGCGGGAGATTCGGAAGGTAGGCAGCCGCCTCATCACGTTCTCTGACAGCTTGATCGAGATCTGGTTCAACCGACTTGAGTTCGTCCGCGAGGCGTTTGGCCTCTTCTATCGCCTTCGGGCGATCCTGTGGTTCGGCGCGCCCTATTGCTTTGGAGGCCCGGTTGTGCCCGGCGCGCAGGTTCTCTACACGGGCAAGGATCTCACGGTAAGTGGCATCGGCTTGGTGGGTCCGCTCGAGACCGTCGACCCCTCCGCGCTTGGCATAGAGGCGCCTGACCCTATCGGGCTCCTCCCGGAGCAATCTGAGATCGATCATTCTGACGCCATCCACGGAAATGATTACGGAACCGGTGAGTTGAGCTGCCAGGTTGCATCTTACACTCGACCTATGCTCCCCGAAGAGGCCGAGGCCCTGCTCAGAGGCGTACGCGATGGCAATTTGAGCGTGCAGGAAGCGCTCAAGGCGCTGCGGTATCTGCCGGTCGATGATCTTGGCTTCGCGCAGCTCGACATGCACCGGGAGCTTCGCCAGGGAATGCCTGAAGCTATCTACGCAGCGGGCAAGACGCCCGAGCAAGTGGCTGGCATCGCAGACCGGCTCCTCGAGCAGAACAGTGGGCCGGTCATCGCGACGAGAGTCTCGCCTCCCACTGCTGCCCTTCTGCTCGATCAAGTTCCCGGCGCAGAGCATCGAGCCATCGCCCGCCTCGTAATCCTGAGAGGCCCAGACGCAGGCGATGGCTTCTCCCCAACCGGCCTTGTCACCGTCGTAAGCGCAGGAACATCGGATCTGCCGGTGGCAGAAGAAGCTGCGATCACCGCAGAGACCTTCGGGGCAAAAGTCGAACGTGTGTATGACGCAGGCGTTGCTGGATTGCATCGCATACTCGGCGTGCAAAATCTTCTGCACGATTCCGACGCACTCATAGTCGTCGCCGGGATGGAGGGTGCGCTAGCGAGTCTGATCGGAGGCATCTCATCCGCCCCCGTCGTCGCAGTCCCCACCAGCGTCGGTTACGGAGCCTCGTTCGAAGGACTGGCCGCCTTGTTGGCAATGCTTAACTCTTGCGCGGCCGGCATCGCCGTGATGAATATCGACAACGGCTTCGGTGCAGCCGTGTTCACATCACGCTTGCTGCGCAAGAAAAGCTCGTGACGCTTCTCTACTTCGACCCGTTCTCGGGAGCTTCAGGCGACATGATCCTCGGCGCGCTCATCGACGCGGGCGCTCCACTCGATGTTATAAGAGCAAGCCTCGACGCACTCCCCCTGGACGGGTGGACTATCGAAAGCGCAACGGTCCAAAAGGGGGCCCTGCGGGCGACTCGAGCGGTCGTCACGGTCGGCGAGGACAAAGGGTCCCGCAACTACGCCGACATCGTCACACTGCTCGAGGCTTCACCGCTCGAGAGGAACGTGCGGCGGCGCGCCCTTCAGACATTCGAGATCCTGGCGCAGGCCGAGGCGAAGATCCACAACCGGCGCGCCGAAAAGGTTCACTTCCACGAGATCGGTGGAATCGATTCCCTCATCGACATCGTCGGTGCGTGTGCAGCATTGCAGCACTTCCGACCCGGTCGCACCGTTACGGGTCCTATCGCAACAGGTTCGGGGGTAGTTTCGAGCGACCACGGTCAACTTCCCCTGCCGGCGCCGGCTGTGACCGAGATCCTCAAGGGTGCGGTCCTCTATGGGCGAGGAGAGGGCGAGTTGATCACACCGACCGGCGCTGCCATCCTTGCCGCCGCAAGCGACGGCTTTGACAACCTGCCCCCCGCTCGATTGAGATCGATAGGCTACGGCGCAGGACATCGTGACCTAGATCCGCCCAATGTATTGCGAGTCCTGGTGGCAGACGAGGGAGGCGGGGACCACGAAGCTGTCGTCCTCGAGACCAATCTCGACGATATGAGTCCCGAACTACTGCCTAATCTTCTCGACACACTGCTGAAACAGGGGGCCCAGGATGTGTGGCTCACCTCGATCCATATGAAGAAGGGCCGCCCCGGCTTCCTGCTCAGCGTATTGACCACAATCTACGAGATGGATCGGCTGCAGGACACCATCTACAAAGAGACGACCACCTTCGGTGTGCGGAGGACCCGCGTCGGCAAAGACGTTCTCGCAAGGCAGTGGGTTGCGGTGCATGTGGCAGGCCAAAGAGTCCACGTCAAGATCGGGTTGCGGGGTTCACAAGTTACGACAGTTGCGCCCGAGTACGAAGACGCCCGGCGCGCTGCGTTGGCCTCGGGGATGTCTCTCAAAGATGTATATGCTGCGGCGCTGCAGGCGGTGCAAGCCCAGAGCGCTAGGCCAGAGTCGCCTGAACGATGACCTCGAGGTTGTTTTTCAACGCCCCCGAAACGGGGCAGCCGCCTTTCGCCTCTAGGATGGCGCAAGCAGTTGCGCGGGATCTATGTCGATGTACCGGCAGCCTGGTTGCGCAGGTAGCGGAGGACGCCGCGCTCGATCGTAGCCCCTTCACCCAAACGCTCCTCCAGGTTCTCGGTGCCGGCGTAGAGGAACAGGGCCTCCTCCAAGTGTGAATCAAATCCCGGCCCCCGACCGGCATCGTAGCCCAGTTTCGACAGCATTACCCTTACCTCTCCGGCCAGATCGATATCGAGATCGACAAACTCGAGTTGATCGGCGCGCGGAAAGTAAAGGCGGTGAAGGTCGAGCAGGCGGCTCAATTCGGGGATGGGCTGAGGGTGGTCCTCCACGCGCAAATCGACCGCGCGATCGGTGCCTCCTCCGTATCCTCCTTCGTCGCTCACGACCAGCAGGGCTGCGCTCTGCCGGCCTCGCCGATCTCCCCCAGCAGCATCGCCAGAGGCAAGGGAACGCAACAGGCGCTCCGCCAATGTTCCTCGCGCGTTCTCGAACGCGGATGACATTTCTGCAATCACCTCGGGGCCGGTGAGGATATTGCCCTGGCAGCAGTAGCCGTCGCCGATGTGCCCGCCTGCCCATGTCATGCACTCGTCGCCCGTGTAGCTGGCGGCGCCCCCAGATGCATCCACCACGCCCACCTGTCTGTGCCGGCGGTCCTCGTCGTCTCCGGTCAGAGCCGCAATCACGCCGTCCGCGTCTTCACCGCGACGCAGCCGACCGAGACCATCGGGGCCGTAACGGAGGTTGGCGAGGGCCTGGGTCGCGACCGCACCTGCCGATGCCTCACCCCAGGGAACGGCTGTGCCCACGGCGAGGAATTTCGAGGCAACGGCGACCCCCCACTCGGCCCCCCCTGCCGGGCTGGGGTCCCAGGCAACGATCGAGAAGGTCATGCGCAGCGCTCCGGCGCTAGATCAACCCGAGATTGGTTCGTCGATTGTGGGTGAAGGGAGGGGAGTCGGCTCGGGAAGAGGGATGGGCTCCGGAAGAGGGGTGGGGTCGGGCGTCGGTGTCGGATCCGGTGTCGGGCTGGGCTCGGGGTCCGGCGTTGGTATCGGATCCGGCGTTGGTGTGGGTGTGGGGTCCGGATCCGGTCCGGGTGTCGGTGACGGACCGTCATCCGGTTTCGGCTTGGGTTCGTCGTCGGACTCCGGGTTAGAACCGTTGCCGTTCTTGGGGCCGGGCGAAGAAGGTCCACCGGAGTCAGACCCGCCGTTACCGCTGCCCTCTTTGCCTGAGTCATTCTGGTCCGCCGTAGGCCCATCAGTTCCGGGGTCCTGGAGCAAGGCCGCCGCCGGAGAATTTGCTTCGGGCGCGTCGTCCGATGGCGCCGTCCGGCTCCCCTCGTCGGCCGTTTCGGTCTCTGAAGGGGTCGAGTCGGGATCCTGCTCCACCCCGAGCGCGGTGGCCACTCGCGCCGCGCCGTCGTCGACCAGCTTGCCGAGGTCATCGGACACGCCGGTGGCTCGCAGCCCGGTCAAAACACCGATGTAGAGAAGGCCGACCAGGGCGATCACCCATCCGAAGCTGGCGAGGCGTTCGATCATCGGCTCCTGCTCTAAAGCGTCGGGCGGGGAGCCATCCTCCGCAAGGATCGGCCGAGGTTGAACCGCAGCGGGAAACAGGTTTCCCCGGGAGTCCCTACTCTCCTGTTCGCGTTCCATCAACGGCTCCCACTACTCGCCCCATGATCTGTTGACCCGTACAACGAAGACCGACGGCGAAAGTACCCCCCGGTTGCCCAAACAACCGGAAGTATTTCACTGCCTCCCCTAACGCGGTCAAGATCATACCTTTATTTCCCAGACCAGTCACCCGGGCGGATCGTCCATAGCTCAGGATAGCCCCGGGTGGGGAACCGCCGGGCGGCGTGACGGCTCGGTGTCCGGGTCTCGCCGAGGTGAGGGCCAGATGACAGCGGGTGGTCTTGCCCGTCATGCCGACTCCCGTGCACTTGGCAGTCTCGACGAGGCCTTCGCATAGAACCATGCGTGGGCGAGGGGGGATTTGAACCCCCACGCGCTTACCGCGCACTGGCACCTGAAGCCAGCGTGTCTACCGTTCCACCACTCGCCCAGGCGACGCAGCCAATTCCTCAGAGCAGGATGTTCAGGCTAACAGGACTTAGAGCACCTGGTGCAGTCATAATCAAGCCCATATGGGCTTAGCACGCAATCTGGAGAGAGGGCTCGAGGGCTTCATGGAAGGCTTCTTCACCCGTCTGTTCCGGTCGAAGCTCCAGCCCCTCGAGGTCGGACGGCGCCTGCAGCGAGAGATGGGGGAAAACAAGACCATCTCGGTCAATCGGGTCTACGCCCCCAACGACTTTCGCATCTTCATAGGCCCAGAGGACTACGAGCGCTTCCTGCCACTTCAGGCAGGTCTGCTGAACGAATTCTCCGACATGATAATCGAGACCGCCAAGCAAAATCGATGGAATCTCACCGGCCGGCCACGGGTGGTTTTCATCGAGGAAGACGATTTCGGCCGCGGGGAGTTCAGAGTCGAGTCATCGCTGACCGCCGACGAAGGCGACCGGGCACCGGCGGTTGCCACCCGGCAGCCCGACGAAACCGACATAGGAGCGACGCGCGCCCTCTCCATGAGCACCGCCGAACGCCTGGGAGTGTCCGGCTCGGGCGCCGTCCTGGTCGTCCAGGAAGGGGCAGGTCGAACCGGCGAGACCATCAGCATCACGCGCTCTCCGGTGGTGATCGGACGATTGTCGAGCGTGGATATCGTCCTCGCTGATGCGAACGTCAGCCGTCGTCATGCCGAGCTTCGGCGCGAGGGGGCGGCGTGGATACTCACAGATCTCGGTTCCACTAACGGCTCGTTCGTGAACAACAAGCCCGTCACCGACAGCGCCCTTCGAGACGGAGATCGTCTCCTGTTCGGTAACAGCGAGCTCGTCTTCAATACGGTGCCCGCCGGTAACCGGCCGGGCAGCAACAAATCGGATCCGAGCGCAACCCAGGCGGAGGGCAACTGACCCCAGTGCCCGACCTGATCCTCGACCTCCTGAAGTATGTGTTCTTGATTCTCCTCTACATTTTCGTCGCCAGAGCGGTGCGCGCTGTCTTCCTCGAGATGCGGCCCGCAACTGCGCAGAGCAAAGCTCCGATGGCGCGCGCCCCCGCTCGAAGCGTTCCCCCACCCCGGGGATCGAGGAAGGCACCGAGGAGAGCCGCGGTCATCGAAGGCGAAAGCTTGCGCGGGAAGACCTTCTCCCTTGACGACGAGCTAACGATAGGGCGCGCCGAGAAGAACAAGCTTGTCCTGGACGATTCCTACGTCTCGCAGGTCCATGCACGGATCTCGCCCCGAGGGGAAACGTATGTCGTCGAGGACATGGGTTCGACGAACGGCACGTACCTGAACAAGCGCCGGCTCACCGCTCCCGCGGAGCTTCAACGGGGAGACCGGGTCAAGATCGGCAAGACCGTACTCGAGATGCGCAAGTGAAGATCTCCGTCGGCGTCCGCAGCGACACCGGGCGAGTTCGCGAAGGAAACGAGGACTCTTTCCTCGCCAGGTCCCCCCTCTTCGCCCTGGCCGACGGCATGGGAGGTCATGTGGGCGGGGAGGTCGCCTCCCAGATAGCGATTGGGGTCATAGAGGAAGGGCCTCTTCCGGCGCTGGATGGGGATGGCGGCACTCTCAGACAGTTGGTGCGCCGAGCCAACCAGGCGATTCTCGATAGGGCCGGAACCGATCGCGCTCTCGAAGGAATGGGGACTACCTGCACGTTGCTGGTGCTCGATGGTTATGAAGCGCACCTGGCACACGTCGGTGATTCGCGCGCCTATCTCCTGCGGGATGGGCACTTGGAACAGATAACCCAGGATCACACGCTGGTCCAACGAATGGTTCAGGAAGGCCGGCTCAGCCCCGAGGAAGCTCTCCACCATCCGCATGGCAACATCATCACGCGCGTCCTGGGCGTGGAGCCGAACGTCGAGGTCGACATCATCGTGAGAGATCTGCAGGACGACGATAGGATCCTGCTCTGCTCCGACGGACTCACCGACATGATCACGCCCGAAGACATCACCCGGATTCTCATCGACAAGCCCGAACCGCAAGAGGCGGCTGATCATCTCGTCGACGCCGCCAACGAAGCCGGTGGCCAGGACAACGTCACCGCCATGGTCGTCCGGATCACGGAAGTGGAGGACGACCGACTCAGTACGCAGAACCAAGCCGCCGCCCGGCGCGCCCCGCCGCCTCCTCCGGACGGCGGCAGCACGGGTGAATTTCAACCAGTGGACGATGTGCCGGCCATCCCTGCTTCTCGATCGCGCGGCCGCTGGCTCGCAAGGACCCTCGCCACCGCCACGATCCTGGCAATACTCGGCGCCGCGGGCTACGCGGGCGCGCGCTACCTCCTGTCGCGCTCCTTCTTTGTCGGAGTCGACGATGGGGGAACCATCACGGTCTATCGCGGGATCCCCGAAGAGGTCGCCGGCATCACGCTGAAGGAAACCGAGCTCGACTCGAATTTGGCCTGGGAGCGCCTTCCGACGCGCAGTCTCAAAGAGAGCGTTCGCGAGGGGATCAAAACGAACTCTCTCGATGAAGCCGAGCAGACGGTGGCCAACCTAAGGGAGCGCATCCAGGCCTTCGAGCAGGAGCAGCCTGCCACGGAGAAACAGGGCGGCTCACTCACCGATCAGGGCAACCCCTGAGCGTGCAGGTTACCTCGCGACGAAACTCCGAGCTGAGGCTTCTTGGCATGGCGCTGATCGTCGGCACGGGAGCACTTGCGCTTGTTGCGGTGGCGCGCGACTTCGAGTCCCTGGGGCTCGCCGTCCCCTTGATCGGCGCAGTCGCCGGCTGCTACATCGCAGCGAACATCTGTTTGCGCAAGGTGGCACGGCTCGCGGATCCTTTGATCCTGCCGCTTGCGGCGATACTGAACGTCATGGGGCTGGCCGCCGTATACCGGCTCGATCCCGATCAATATGGCCCCACTCAAGTGACCTGGACGGGAGTGAGCGTCGCCTGCTTTGTCGCCGTCTTGGTGGCGGTCTCTGATTACACACTCCTCTCCCGTTTCAAGTACATCTTGGGATTCGCCGGGGTCGGCCTCTTGATGATCCCCGCAACTCCACTCGGCACGGAGATCAATGGTGCGCAGTTGTGGATCAAGGTCGGGGCCTTTAGTTTCCAACCAGGCGAGATCGCGAAACTGTGTCTGGTCATATTTCTGGCCGCATACCTCGCCGAACGCAAAGAGCTGCTGGCCATAGCATCGAGCCGCCTCGCCGGCTTTCATGTGCCGGACCTCAAACACTTCGGCCCTCTTCTCGTCATGTGGGGCATCTCCCTTGCCATCATGTTCTATGAAAAGGATCTCGGGTCGAGCCTTCTCTTCTTCTCTATCTTCCTCGTGATGCTCTACATAGCTACGGCGCGCCTTGTCTATGTTGCCTTTGGTCTGTTGTTGTTCTTCGCGGGGGCCTTTGTGGGGTACTCAGTTTTCAGCCACGTGCGGGTCCGGGTGATCACGTGGCTCGACGTCTTCGATCCGCGCTATATCCAGGACGAGGGCTATCAACTCGCCCAGTCGCTCTTCGCACTGGCAACCGGAGGCTTGTTCGGGACGGGACTTGGACAGGGCCGTCCCGACATCATTCCCGCGGCGGAAACCGACTTTATCTTCTCGGTCCTCGGAGAGGAGCTGGGTCTCATGGGTACCGCGGCGATCCTCATCTGCTTCATGCTTCTGGTTGCGCGCGGCCTGCGCATCGCAATGAACGCTCGCACCGACTTCGGCCAGCTGCTCGCTGCGGGTCTGACCGCTATCTTCGGTATCCAGGCGATCATCATTCTCGCCGGTGTCACCCGGTTGCTGCCTTTGACCGGAATCACTTTGCCTTTCATGTCTTACGGCGGCTCCAGCCTCCTGTCGAACTTCATCCTAATTGCGTTGCTTGTCAGAATCTCTCATCAAACAGCGGATACGCCCGCTCCTGCCGAAACATCGGAGATCCTCATAGGGGGACGCGGCTGATGCAGCCCCAGATCAGGCGGGTTGGGATAGGCCTCGTGGTCGCGTTTCTGGCCGTGTTCCTGCAGCTGAACTACGTGCAAATCTTGGCCGCGGAACGCATTGCAGACAACAATGCCAACGTTCGCTCACTGCTTCAGGAGTACGCGATCAAGCGCGGGGACATAATCACCGTCGACGGTGAACCCGTCGCAGTGAGCAAGCCCACGAGCGGACGGCTTAAATACCGGCGGACCTATCCGGGAGGAGAGCTCTACGGCCACATCACCGGCTTCTACTCCATCCTCTACGGGACCTCGCGCATCGAGTCCGGCTACGACGACCAGTTGCTGGGCGAGAGCGGTGTCATCACGATGCAGGACGTGCAGGACCGTTTCCTTGGCTCCGGACTGAAGGGTGACGACGTCCGGCTCACAGTCCATTCGCAGTTACAAGAGGTCGCTAGAGACGCGCTCGGAAGCAACCGCGGCGCAGTGGTCGCCTTGGATCCGAATACCGGTGATGTCATGGCGATGTGGAGCAATCCCTCCTACGACCCGACCCCTCTGGCGTCCCACGATGGTGACGTCGCCAGGGAGTACCGGAAGTCGCTAGACCCCAACTCGATCGACTCTCCGCTGGTCAGCCGGTCGACTTCGAGGAGCTACCCGCCGGGCTCCACCTTCAAGATCGTTACGGCTTCGGCCGCACTCGAGTCCGGCGAATATCGGCCTCAGTCCACATTCCCAGACCCCCAGGCTCTGGATCTCCCCCTCACCGACGACACCCTAACGAACTTCAGCAAGACCGCATGCACGGGCACAGGGGAGATCGATCTGTTCACCGCCGTGACGGTTTCATGCGACACCACCTTCGCCATCCTGGGGCTGGACATCCCCGAGGAGATCCAGGCCAACGCCGAAGAGTTCGGTTTCAACTCGGCGATTCCCTTCGATGTATCGACGGAGGCAAGCCAGGTTCCCCCGGTGCCCGACGACGAAGAGCCGCTCAGAGCGTTTGCCGGTATAGGGCAAGGCAACGTTGCCGCCACTCCATTGCAGATGGCGTTGGTTGCAGCAGGGGTGGCGAACGGCGGCGAAGTCCCACGGCCGCGCCTCGTCAAGGAGGTAATCTCCCCATCAGGCGAGATCGTGGACAGCTTCCCCCCCGAAACCATCGGTTCGCCGTTGTCCCCGGCCAACACGCGTGCGATCACCGACATGATGGTGTCCGCCGTATCCGACCCGTCCGGAACCGGAGGGGCCGCACAGATTCCGGATGTGGCGGTCGCCGGAAAAACCGGTACGGCACAGACGGTCGAGGGGACGGACCCACACACCTGGTTCATCTGCTTTGCGCCCGCAGACAATCCTCAGCTGGCGGTTGCCGTGATCGTTGAAAATGGCGGCACTTTCGGTTCCGAGGCCACAGGGGGAGCGGTCGCGGCCCCCATCGCGAAGGCCGTACTCGACGCCGATCGGGAGCTTCGGGGATGGTAGTCGCGCCAAACCGGAACCCGTTCAACGCGTTAATCGGCGCGCCGTGGAAAATAGCCCTTGTGGACACTCGTTTACAAGGCGCACAACTGAGGCTCGAGCGGAGTGGTGAGCTTGAGCACCCCTAATCGCACGGCCTTTGGTGGCCGTTACGAGGTGATCGAGCGCGCCGGCGCCGGCGGAATGGCCGAGGTCTACCGCGCCCGTGACGAGTTGTTGGGTCGTGAAGTCGCGGTCAAGGTCCTGACCGAACGCTTCTCCCGTGACCGGGCATTCGTCGAACGTTTTCGGCGCGAAGCCCAGGCGGTTGCCAATCTCAACCACCCCAACATCGTCTCCCTCTACGACTTTGGTTCCGACGACTCGACCTACTACATCGTGATGGAATACATCGACGGACGCGCCCTCGAGGACATCGTCCGCGACGATGGGCCCCTGCTGCCGGAACGGGCCGCCGAGATCGCAGGTGATGTGGCGCGGGCCTTGCAGCGAGCCCACAAGGCTGGCCTCATCCACCGCGACATCAAACCGAGCAACATCATGATGACATCCTCGGGAGAGGTGAAGGTCACCGACTTCGGCATCGTCAGGGCCCTCAGCAACGACGGGGAGCAGACCATGACTCAGGCCGGGATGGTGATCGGCACGGCCGCTTACCTTTCTCCTGAACAGGCTCAAGGAAAAACCCTCGACGCACGCTCGGACGTGTACTCCCTGGGGGTCGTCCTCTACGAGGTGCTGACTGGGAGAGCGCCGTTCAAGGGTGACACGCCCCTTTCGGTGGCCTACAAGCACGTGCGCGAGGACGCTCCCCCGCCATCGTCGATCAATCCCGACGTGCCGGAAGGGCTCGACGCGATCGTCATGAAAGCGATGTCCAAGAACCCGGACAACCGATACGGCAGCGCAGCCGAAATGGCCGAGGACCTCGACCGCTTCCGGGCTGGTCACAAGGTGTACGCGACGCCCCTGCTGGCGACGAGCGCGGCCACCGTCGTTTCGGCGCCCCGCGGAGGCACCGAGGTGCTCCCGGCCGACGCGCCCCCCGAACCCGGGGGCGGATCCCGGCGCGCCGGGCTCTACGTGGCTGCGGCGTTGGTGGGGCTCGCGCTGGTTGCCCTGCTTGCCTATCTGCTGTCGAGCAACTTCTTCGACGGTGGTGGAGGGGCCGGGCGGGTGCGGGTGCCCGGCGTCGAAGGGTTGGACGTCGCCCAGGCCAAGGCCAATCTGGAGGATTTCCGTCTCGAGGCCAGCGTCGAGAGGACAAGGAACGAGGCGCCGTCCGGTCAGGTCATCTCGCAGGATCCCGAGGGCGGCGCCAGGGTCGAACGTGGCTCCACCGTCGCACTCACGGTCTCGCGCGGACCGGCACCCTCGACCGTTCCAGAGCTCGTAGGCCTGACCCTGGAGGAGGCGGAGGCCAAACTCGAGGACGAGGGCCTGGTGCTGGGTGTCCCCACGAACGAGCCGAGCGACGAGTTCGACGAGGGCATCGTTTCGGACCAGTCGCCTGGTCCGGGCGACGAGGTGGAGGAGGGCTCGTCCGTGGACGTGACGGTGTCGAGCGGATCGGGTCTGGTCACGGTTCCGGGCGTGGAAGGCCTATCCGAGGCCGACGCCGTGGCCGACATCCGGGAGGCCGGCCTGGTCCCCTCGGCCACGCCGGTGAGCGATGACGATACCGAAGCCGGAACCGTCATCTCTCAGGATCCGGACGCAGGCGATGAGGTCGAGTCCGGGTCAACGGTCACGATCGAGGTCTCGACCGGACCCGAGGACGGCCCAGGTCCTGCGCCAACGGCCACGGACGAAGGAACGGCGTTGGGCAACCTTGTCGGAGAGGATGGCGACGAGGTCGAGGAGGCCCTGGAAGATCAGGACATCGAGGTGGACCAGGTCGACGCCGAGAAGGATGCCTGCTCCGGGGCGCCGGGAACGATCTGCAGCCAGGATCCTGCTCCCGGGACCATCGTGGCCGAAGGGGACACTGTGACGATCTTCGTGCTCGAGAAGGGAAAACCCGAGAAGGACTAGGAGGCACTCCGCTCGTCCATGCGCTCCGGGCGCCTTCGGGTGGTGGCCTCCAGGAAGTTGGCGAGCAACCGAGGTCCGTCCGGAGTCAGCACCGATTCGGGATGGAACTGGACCCCCTCGACCGCCAGGTTCCGGTGTCTCAGGGCCATCACGGTGCCGTCGTCACTCCGGGCGGTCACCTCGAGCGCTTCGGGAATGAAGCCGGGCTCGATTGCGAGCGAGTGATACCGGGTGGCGATGAATGGGGACGGCAGACCCGCCAGGACACCAGCGCCGTCGTGTTCGACCGCGGACGTCCTCCCATGTCTGGGGCCGACGGGGGCGCGCGAGACGACCCCTCCGTAGGCCGCTGCAATGCACTGGTGACCAAGGCAGACACCGAGAAGCGGCATCCGTGCGCCGAACCGCCTGATGGCCTCGATCGACACACCAGCCTCCTCAGGGGTTCCCGGTCCCGGTGAGATGACGACCGCGTCCGGGTCGAGCGCCTCCAACTCCTCCACCGAGGCGTCGTTTCTCGCCACGGCGGGTTCTGCCCCCAACGCACCAAAGGCCTGGGCGAGGTTGTAGACGAAGGAGTCGAAATTGTCGACGAGCAGAAGCTTCACCTACGAGATGGTAGTTGCAGACACCTGCGGAGGTGACAACCTAGGGTGAGGGCGTGGACGGCCACGAAGAGATTCACGTTCGGGACGCTGAGATCGACGACCACCCCGAGATCGCGCGCCTGTATGTCGAGTTGAGGCAGCACCACCGCCTCCTGGAAGCCCATAGCCCCCGCTACGAGCTTGGTGACTTCGTTTGGGAGTTGGAGGCACGCAGGGCTCTCCAGAATCCAGATATCCACCTGGTGGTGGCGGAGAGCGAGGACGAGGGGGTCGTCGGCTTCGCCAGGCTGTCGCTCGAGGAGAAGGTCTGGGGCCTCTCGTGTGAAGTCCACACCCTCGTGGTGGAGGAGGCGAGCCGGGGCGCCGGGATCGGGAGGCGCTTGATGGATGTGGCCGAGAGTTGGGCCGTGGCGGAAGGCGCCAAGGCGATTCGGGTCAATGTGCTGCTCCAGAATGCCGGAGGGCGCGCCTTCTACGAACGAGAGGGATATCTGCCGATCGCCCTCCGCTACGGAAAGCCACTGACCCCCGGCAGGTAGGAGTTTGAACTTGTCTGGACCCGCTACGATCGCCGCGCATGCCCAAGAGCCGATCGAAGAGGAAGACCACCCAGCCGCCTCCCAAGCCCAAGCCCAAACAGTCTCCCGCTTGGGTCGGCGTCATGTTCTTCATCCTGCTGGGGCTGGGAGTGCTCCTTATTATCGTCAACTATCTGGGGGTCCTGCCGGGAGGGACCCGACCGATCTGGCTGTTCGCGGGCCTCGGCAGCATGGCGGCCGCTTTCGTGCTCGCCACCCAGTGGCGTTAGGGCTTCGGCTCACTAATCGCCGCGTATCGAGCGCGCCTCTGCATCGCCGATGACACGGGCGACCAGAATGCGCCCAAGGCGCTACCGTCTAAGTGTGATCCAGGATCTAATAACACCCGTGTCATTCATTCACATCTGTGGAAGACGCTGTGGAAAGCCACGCCGTTGAAAATCGCGGCGTCAATCCTGCTGGCGGCGGTGCTCCTTTTGGGCTCCACCTACGGCTTCTGGCGCGCCCTACTCGGCGTCTCGATGTTCGTTGGCATCCTGCTGTTCGGCTGGAGCTACTGGAGGAACATCGGGCTGGCCCCACCGGAGCCTGAGCTTGCCGACGTCAGCGAGTACGGCCTCAAGTACGTCTGCACCATGTGCGGGCTCGAACTCAAAGTGGAGGTGGCCGCCAAGGATCGGGCCCCGCGGCACTGCACAGAGGAGATGGAGCTGGTACGGACCGGCGGCCGTCCGCCACTGCGCCCGCTCTAGTGCTGCACTACGCCCGATAGAGGAGGTACAGAATGGCCGTTAAGTTTCTTTCCGCTGAGTGGGCGGCCGCGGTCGAGCACGCAATGAACTCCTCTTCCGACTTCACGAATGCGGCCGCCGGCAATAACGCGCGTTTGCAGCAAGTCGTCACCGAAACGCCCGAAGGCGAAGACGCCAGGTACTACTTCGTGCTCGAGGGACGAAGCGCCCAGCTTGGGCTGGGAGAGCTCGTCGATCCTGACGCAACCATCACGCAGAGTTACAGCACAGCAGTTGCAATCAACAAGCGTGAGCTCCCCATTGTTGGTGCGTTCATGCAGGGGCATCTCAAAGTTACCGGAAACACCATGAAGCTGCTACAGCTGGGGGGTGTCGTCGGCGCCATGGTGCAGGCGATCAGCAGCGTCGACGTGCATTACGAAACCTCGTGAGACCCTATTTGAGTCTGCTCTACGGCTTGCACGCCCATGGCGACCAGTCCCTGCCGCTTGCAACAAAGTAGCGATGCGCCGAACGCGCCTGCTTGCGGGCGGTGGGTCCGTGTCCATAAGTTGCTCGCTCGGTTGATCCCATCTGAAAGATCCCGCGATATTCCCCGTTCACCGCACGCGGATTGAACCCAGACTCGCACGCGGCGACTCGAATGGCTTGGCGCTCTCTCCATTTCGGCCCCCACGCCTTTCTTATCTGATGCTTGACACCTGCTTGTGCAACCAGCGGAGCTGCGACGACAAATACAATGGCAACAATACATAACAATCCGATGCGTGCGTGACTAGGCTTTCGCAAAGCCAATCACCTCCCATAAATAGTCCGTCCAATAAAAAACGGCCCCCACGGCCGCAGCCGGCGACACTACGCGCCTTTAGTGGAACGGTCAATAGTTAATGCACAAGTATTTGATCTTCTGCTTAGCAGGTGCCACATGGGCAACATCGTGCTGTTCTCCGACCACAGAAAGAGACAGCCGCTCGCGCAAGTGGACGATCAGGGTCTCGAAGTCGAGGCTTCTCCAAAACTAAGAGACTCGCCCGTACTTCCTCAAAGCGTAGAGAGCCGCGGCCCTTCGAGGTGCTCAAGCACCAAATGGGGACAAGGTCCGTCGAGACCCGCGTCGAAGCTGCGAAGAAGGACGGGGTGGTTCCGGCGTTTCGAGCATGCGACCCTCTCGTGCCAACCCTCGCAGGACCGAGGAGCTGTCGACTTGGTCGGGCCGGACGACCTTGACGATCACAAGGGAGAACAGTTTCTCGTCCCAAGCGAGATAGGCCTCATAGCGATGGCCGCCCCCGAGCCGCCTGAGCGCCACACGCCCTGGAACGATGTCATCGCCTTGCTCGAAGTCCCAACTCGTTCTCATTCGTCGCCTCTTTCAATGGACTCTAGCAATGGATTTAGAGAGCCGCATGGGGAGCGCCGTCACCGGCGCCCCCCATCACTCGCGGACGAAATTACTAGCGGGTGTCGTTGCGTGAAAGGTCGTTGGTGCGGTTGGCACTCCAATCCCGCTTCTTGCCGCCCTTGCCGTCGCGCGTACGGTCTCTGGTGTTGTCTCCTCGACTCCGGTCCCGGTCACGGCTCACTTTAGAGTGCCCGCTGCCGGTGCGGTCGTTGCTGTTGACGCCACTCGTGAACCCACTGGTATCGCCGTTGCCACCGCCATCATCGTCGTCGCTGGTGTCGTCACCACCATCGTCGTCGTCGTCCATCACCGCGACCAGCTCAACGTTGTCGTTCTCCCGTTTGGCCCCGTAATCCTCGCTTGCCTTCGGACCTGCTCCATAGGCGACAACAAGGGCACCGAAGGGCGGAGGGTAAGAGAACCGCTCCCCTTGCCATCTGATTCAAGGTTCTCCGTGCTTTGTTCATGGTTCTCCTTCTTTCTGGCCTTGGCCTTGTCGTGAACCGGGCTCTGTCTCCCGGATTCGGCTTGTAGAACAAAGGTAGCTGCGGTGGATGAGACGAGCATGAGGCGAAGATGAGAGTCTTCTAATGTTTGATGTGGTTGTCTCAGAAGGATTGGTGGCTCGCGAAGAGAGATCGCCGCCACCTTCCTCGGTTCCCGGACGCAACTGCTGTGGTCACCGCGAGACATCGGGCACCTTACGATGGCTATCGGCGCCCGACACTCGAAGACAATAGATCACAGCCTTTCACTCAAGGCTACTTAGGACCCTATTGGCACCATTGGCCCTCCCAAACCCGCTTGTCTAAAGCGAATGGGCAAAGCAGTCGACTAATCCATCCAAATGGACAATTTCGGGCCACTAGGCCGTTCCGGTCTCTTGGGTCGTACCGCGCCTTTCGGCCTGGCGATCTGCCTCGCGTTTGCGCTCGTCCCGATTCAGCCGCTCGCGGAACATGCTCTCCCTTTGCTGGCTGCCGCTGCGATCTCGGTCCTGATAATCGGCGCAGCAGTTTTCTTTCCCTGGGACAGACATCCCTCTTATCTACAAGCAATCCCGCCCCTCGCCTTCTTTACAGTGATCCCCTTCCTGCGGCATGCGGAGGGCGGTGCGGGCTCTGGTTACGGGCTACTGGCCCTGCTCCCGATTCTTTGGCTGGCCCTGTACGGGACCCGCTTCCAGCTGACCCTTGCATTTGCAGCCATGGTCATGACCTTCGCCGTCCCGATCATTCTGTTGGGCGAACCTCGCTATCCTTCGACCGAATGGCGACGAGTCCTCATGTGGGGGAGCTTGGGACCACTGATCGGCTTCACGGTGCAACGATTGGTGATGGAGATTAGAAAGCTGGTTGCGAGATTGAATGAGGTTATACGCTTGGACCCGCTGACGGGGATTTCTAACCGCCGCGCCTGGGACGAGGAGTTGGCGCGGGAGCTCTCCCGCGCCAAGCGTTCGGGAAAGCCGGTATCAATCGCCGTTCTTGACATCGACAACTTCCGGGCCTTCAACGACGGCAACGGCCATCGCGCAGGTGATCAGTTTTTGAAAGACGTTGCAGCAGTTGGTACTGAGCAGATAAAGGATGTCGATTTGATCGCGCGTTATGGAGATGATGAGTTCGCCCTGCTTCTCACCGACTGCCCATTAGGTGAGGCACACGCCATCATCAAGAGCATTAGGTGTGCGGCGTTCGAAAATCAGACATGCTCGGTGGGCGTCGCATGTTGGGATGGATCGGAAACGGCCGAGGAACTTGTCATGCGGGCCAACAATGCGCTTGACGAAGCCTCTAAAACCGAAGCCGATCGGGCGGTTCTCCGAAAACTAGGCTTCTACGGCGAGGCCGCTCTCTAAACGACCTGAAACATGGGCCACTCAGGGGGTTCACCTCCGAGGCCCACACCGCACAGCCTGCTGTGGGTGGAATCCTGAACCCTGCGGCCCTCTCAATAGGGTACGGTGCCTCACGGAGGTGTAGGGGTTTGATGCGAGCGCGACTGGCCGTGTTGATGGTGGCTGCAACTGTCTTCGCTCCCGGAACGAGCTTGGGAGACAATTCGGCGCAGCCGTCGCCATCCGTTGTAGCCGCGCGCATGCTTGCGCCGACCTTCGATGAGCCTGTGGTAGCGGCCTACCATGCGGCAGCTTCCGCCAAAAAGGTGCAGGAGCAAGATCGGCGTTACTCCGAGGCTCTACTCGGGCTGGTCGCTCTTGTCGGAGCGTTCTCTTTCGCTAACTCTCGATTCAAAGGTTCGGTCAGTCAGTGTTTCCGGCGCCGGGTTCGGCGCCTGGTTTCCTGCAACAGAGATCGGGGCCCACCCCACCTTCAGCTCACTTAATCCGTTGAGCCGCGTCCCCGCGGCCTGGGAGCTGGAGGTCCCTGTTGAACCGACAATTCATTTGGCGGGTTCCTGTTGGTGGTCGTCGCCCTAAATCGAGCCGGGCGCCTTGGCTATTTCCCGCCCCCTTTCCCGGCCCTCGCCTCTTCGATCCAGAACTAACCAGTGAACCAAGCTAGAACGACCTTGCTTCTGACACTCCTCGCATTATTCGCCGGCGCCTGTTCGGATGTGTCATTCGTAGAGGCGGTCACTGTTGTCAACCGGACCGACTATCCGGCGCGGGTCGAAGTCAGTAACGCCTCTCGGGAGGAGTGGCTCGGCCTCACGTTCACACGGGCAGACGCGGAAACAGTTGTGCAGGACGTGATCGATCAAGGCGAAGTCTGGGTATTCCGGTTCGGATATGGAAGCAGACACGAGGAACAGTTCACGATCTCGAGATCCGACCTCGTTAAAGCCGATTGGAGGGTCGAAGTGCCTCAAAGCTTCGAAGAATCGTTGCGGGAGCTCAGCGTTGAACCACCCGCTTGATACGACGAAGGAGTCATCGTTTTGCTTCGCAGTCTGTTGCCTGCCGGCGAAGAAGGAGACATCGCTTGGTGCGGGCTGGTCGTCATTTTCGATCGAATCACTGGACCCCATGTGGAGATATTGAAGGCTCGAGGCTCCACCCCGGAGATCGAACAACTCGGGTACGAGTCGGAGCGGCTTCAGGCGACGTGTGCTGGTTACAGGGTGGCCGGATGAGGGGAGGTGGCGCGTCGACATGAGCGAGATCAGAGAAGTGAAGTTGCCCGGAGTCGGCATTCGCTACGAATTCGAGACCGAAGACGGCAACCGTCTGGGGGTCCTGGCGCATCGGTCGGGGCGGCGGGAGCTTTTCATCGGGAGCACGGACGATCCAGATGAGTTCAAGCGGCTGGTCGGGTTGAGCCATACCGACGCTAGAACAGTGGCCGAGCTTCTGGGCGCGAGTCGAGTGGCGGAACAGCTCGCCGAGCTTCAACAACGTATCGAAGGGCTGGTAATCGATTGGCTGCCGGTTCGCGACAATTCCCCCTACGCCGGACGGACCATCGGTGACGCACGGATTCGGACGCGTACGGGTGTGTCGGTTGTGGCGGTCGTGCGAGGGGAGGACGCGACTCCTGCACCAGAACCCGACGTGGTGATGCAACGAGGCGACTACCTCGTCGTGGTTGGAACCGCGCGCGGCATCGAGCAGGCCGTCGAGCTTCTCCACGAAGGCTAGGCGGTGGAGCACCCTGAGGTCCTAGTCGAGCTCGGCGCCGTTATCGTAGGCCTCGCGGTTCTGTCACGCATGGCCGGTGTATTGGGCGTTACGACGATTCCCCTCTACCTGACGGCAGGGCTCGCATTCGGCAAGGGAGGGATTCTTCCCCTCGTCACGGCCGAGGAGTTCATCGAGATCGGAGCCGAAATCGGTCTAATTTTGCTGCTGTTCATGCTCGGCCTCGAGTACACGGCGGCTGAACTGCTCTCCACACTCAAAACGCAACGCCGGATCGGTGCTGCGGACCTAATTCTCAATTTCACTCCGGGGTTCGTCGGGGGGCTGTTGCTCGGTTTCGGCACGGTGGCGGCTATCGTGCTGGGGGGAGTTACCTACGTCTCTTCATCCGGCATCGTCGCCAAACTGCTTTCGGACCTTGGACGAATCGGCAACAGGGAAACGCCCGCAATCCTGTCGATCCTCGTTATCGAGGACCTCGCAATGGCATTGTACTTGCCATTGGTTGGTGCGCTCTTGGTGGGCGACAACGGCTGGGGTGGGTTCGCGCCCGCCCTCGTGGCAACCGGAGCGATTGTCGCAATTTTGGCCGTCGCGTCACGGATCGAAATGCCTATCAGCCGCCTGCTCTTCAGCAAGTCCGACGAGGCGCTACTTCTTACGATCTTCGGCCTCACGTTGTTGATAGCGGGGGCCGCCGAGACCTTCGGCGTTTCAGCTGCTGTTGCTGCCTTGCTAGTGGGAATCGTTCTCTCGGGCTCAGCTGCCGAAGGCGCATACTCCCTGCTCTCACCTATGCGAGACCTGTTTGCGGCGATGTTCTTTGGGTTCGTGGGCCTGAGCCTCGATCCCGCTCAGATCCCTCCCGTGTTGGGAACGGCAGTCGCTCTTGCAGGCATCGGAATCGGGACGAAGTTCGCGACGGGGTGGCTGGCCGGCAAACGAATGGGGGTAGGGACGCGAGGTCGCGCCCGCGCAGGTGCCACGTTGGTGGCGCGCGGGGAGTTCTCAATCGCTATCGCTGGGCTCGCTACAACTGCTGGCGTTGCGGCCCGATTTGAGGCACTGGCCGTGACCTATGTCTTCTTGCTCGCCATCATCGGCCCGATCCTCGTTCGGGTGACCGAGGGACTGGTGGAAAAGTTTCTGGCCTCCCGCCCCGGCGATTCGCTGCAACGGATGCCGTGAATCCCAGGCGCTTACGCCGAGCAAAGGTTCGCCAATGAAACGCTCCGGACTTGGCCTTCTCGCGCCTGCCACCCTCGCTGTCATCGTTTTCCGAATCTAAGCTTCTCGGACAAACTCAAAGCCTTCGTCTCTCAGTAGATTCCACCGACGGTGCCGATGCACCGTCCACCGACATGACTTGTCCCGGAGCGTCGCTGATTTGTGAACGACCTTGCGTCCGACCGTGCCACGCGCTTCTTGGAAACTTACCGGAAGGTTTTCGAGCAGCTTGACGTGGAAGCGATCGGCGATCTTTTCGCCTATCCCTGTCACATAACGAGCGACGCAGAAGCGATCCAGCTGACGGGGCTGGCCGACCGTGAGGCATGGGTCGGCCAGCTGAAGCACCTCGTCAGTCTGTACCGGCAGATGGTGTGCGCTCCGCCGAGATCGTCGGCGTTGCGTCGGCCAAGCTCTCACATCGCGTTGTGCAAGCCTCGGTGCACTGGACCCTTCGCGACGATTCAGGAGACGACATCTGCAGCTTCCACGCGCTCTACACGCTGATCGAAGCCGGCCAAGAGCTGCGCATCACGGCGATCGCCCACGACGAGATGCCCCACATCCAGGAAGCTGTTTCTGACGCTCGGAAATGAAATCCGGCGCTACAAGACCCTGACGACGAGTACCAGTCCTTAGAAACACTGGGATCCCCGGCACGACAAAGACCTTCACGGAGGCCCCACAGCGCAACGACGAGGACGCGAAGGTTATCTTGGACTGTCCGGATGCTCATGCCCTCACTGACTTCGATCCTCTTAGGCTTCGCCTCCGGACGGGCTACGCCATGCTAGAGGAGGGACCGCCGACTGAGGCAGCTGCGTTCCCGGGTCGCGGCAAGTCTCGGGAACCTCAGGGCCCGAAGTACCGTCAAAGTGTCATGTCCAGAATGTGGATGATAGCGCTCTTGCTCGTCCTGTTACCAGCTTGCGTTCCGACTGACGTGGTGCCTGAGACACCAGATCGGCGGGCGGGGCGAGGTCGGGAACTATATGAGGCGACGGCGATGATCTTGGAGAATGCCGAGCATCGGCCGATGCTGTGCCTCGGGATGATCCTCGAGTCCTTGCCCCCTCAGTGCGGCGACGTCCGGATAGCCAACTGGGACTGGGATCGTGTCAAAGGCGAGGAGAGGCTTGCAAGCACGATCTGGGGTCGTTATCACGTCGAGGGAACATTCGACGGGAAATCGTTCACCGCGACGGACGTCGACCCCCCTCAGAAAGAGGACCCCATCTTTGACAGCGACCCGATCGGCACGCCCTGTTCGGAGCCGGAGGGCGGCTGGGAGGTCCCCGATCCCAATCGGGCCGGGCAGGCTGATGTCAATGCGTCAAACGCGGCGGTTCGACATGATCCCGCGTTCGCAGGGCTGTGGATCGAGGATTTGGATGCAGCAGGGGAAGACGCAACCGAGGATCAGGGCGAAATCTTGCTCAACGTCGCCTTTACAGCGAACCTCGAGCGCCATGAACAAGGGCTCAGGGAGCATTGGAGCGGGCCCCTCTGCGTCACCAAACACGATTGGAGCCTGAGACGCCTCCAACGGATCCAGTCGGAAGAGTTGAGACTCGTGACTCGGAGGCTCGGCATTCAACAGCTCTTTACGGACATCGACGTCGAGGACAATGTCGTGGAGGTGGGGGTCGTGGTGATCGATCACAAGGATCGTGAAGCAATCGAAGAGCGCTTCGGCAAAGGTGCGGTTCGGATTCTGGCCGCGCTCCAACCAGCTACTTGAACTATCGCGCCCCGCGCGGTGGAGCGGAGCGGACTCGAACCGCCGACCCCCTGCTTGCAAAGCAGGTGCTCTACCAACTGAGCTACCGCCCCTCGATGCCTCAGGCGCCGGGCCAAGGCCGCTCTTCCCGGCTCGAGGAACTACTGGCTCATCTTAGCGCCGAGGCTCTCAACGAAGTCTGGGGCGCACATAACCGTTCTGGGGGCCAGTCACATCGGGGTGGTTGTTGGGCCGATTTCGTTTTCTGTGGGCGAGGGACAGCACGGATTCGCTCTCGATCGGCCGGGCGCGCCGTTCCGGTGCGGTTACCCAGCGTCACCGCACAAGAGCGCCTGGGAATACGCCATCGGCCCACGCGTTTTAGAGTGTGAGCACCTAGAGGCACCCGAGAGGCATTCCAGCGGCAGCTCAGGGCAATGAGGAGGCAACAGATGGCTAACTTGCAAGCGGTTGGGGACGTGGACTTCAACGAGGTCGTGCTGGTTTCCGACACGCCCGTGATCGTGGATTTCTGGGCGGAATGGTGTGGCCCCTGTCGTCTGGTGGCCCCCGAGCTCGAGAAGATCAAGGCGGAGTACGACGGCAAGGTCAAGGTCGTTCAGCTCAACATCGACGACTCCCCTGGGGTGGCCTCCAAGTACGGCATCATGAGCATTCCGACGATCGCACTCTTTGTCGATGGTGACATCAAGTCGCAAGTGGTCGGTGCGAGGCCCAAGGACGACATCATGATGGGTCTGGGCCTGACCGGATAGGTACCGCCTCCCCGAAGAAGACCCCGATGCCGACGGGTAGTATTTGCGACCTAGGGGGCCCATAGCTCAGCTCGGTTAGAGCGCACCCCTGATAAGGGTGAGGCCGATGGTTCAAATCCATCTGGGCCCAC
>JALZIQ010000103.1 GCA_030860205.1 Actinomycetota bacterium
CCCCCGCGCTCCCCTTGTCCCCCCGTGCCTCCCCCGAGGCCCGTCCTTCCATCCCCCGGCTTCCCAGGCCGTCCCGCCGGGCGGCTGAGCTTCCCGTGCCCGCCTTTACCGGCCGTTCCCCACTCGAGCCTCCGGGGACCGTCCCAGTCGGATCCCTCCCCCAAGGACCGTCCGGATGTCCCCGACCACAGACCGATAACGGAGAGTCATCCCGGTTACGCTCTGTGGCCGCTCAGGTTACCGAGTGTAGCCTATTTTCTGGAAACAAAACCCATAAAACGCCAAATTCCTAATATTGGGTTGCGATGCGTTCCCCCGGTCGGCTGGAACAACGCGGCGGCTTCCGAAGCCGCCGCCCCTAAAGCCGGTCTCCGGAGCGCTCAGTTGGGAGAGCCATCGCCCCCGGCCGTCCGTGACAAAGCTTGTACTTCTTCCCGCTGCCACAGGGACACGGTGCATTGCGGGGGATCTTCTCCGACACCGCCTGCTGAACCTCGATCACGCCGTCCTCCGGCGCGCCGCCCCCAGGGTCTGCGCCGGCATCTCCATCCGCGCCCACGTTCATCTGGGTCATCGGAACGGCGCGCCGCTCCTCTCGCAGTCTGGTGGGTTCGGAGGCTCGGCGCTCCTCCTCCTGCACGGTTTCGATGTGGAAGATATAGCGGGCAAAGTCTTCTTTGATCGCAAGCTGCATCCGCCCGAACATCTCGAAGCCCTCGCGTTGGTACTCGACCAGCGGGTCGCGTTGAGCCATGGCGCGCAGACCGATGCCCTCCTGCAAATAATCCATCTCGTACAGGTGGTCACGCCACCGATTGTCGATGACGGAGAGCAGAACCAGACGTTCGATCTCGCGCAGCCGATCGGTTCCCAACTCGCTTTCCCGCGCTTTGTAGGTGTCGACGGCCTCCGCCAAGAACGACTCCACCACCTCGTCGTATGTCACGGTCTCGGGGTCGAAGTCCTCGGCCGACAACTTCGAGGGGTGGACCTCGTGAATGCGGGAAATCAGTTGTTCCCAGTCCCAATCCTCGGGTGGAAGATCGGGGTTTGCGTTCTCCGAGACAGCAGATTCGATGACATCGGTGATGAGCTCGAGAGTCTGGTCTTGCAGGTCTTCGCCCAACAGGATTCTCCGGCGCTCTGCATAAATGATCTGTCGCTGCTTATCCATGACTTCGTCGTACTTCAGGACATTCTTCCGGATCTCGAAGTTCATGCCCTCGACCTGCGTCTGCGCGCGCTCGATAGCCTTGGAAACCATCTTGGCCTCGATGGGCACATCCTCGGGAATCTTGAGCTTGTCCATCATTCCTGCGATCCGGTCGGACGCAAAGAGTCGCATGAGGTCATCCTCAAGCGAAAGATAGAATCGGCTTTCTCCCGGGTCACCCTGACGCCCCGAGCGGCCGCGCAACTGGTTGTCGATGCGTCGAGACTCGTGGCGTTCGGTTCCGAGGACGTAGAGACCACCCGCTTCGAGCACCTTCTCTCGCTCGGCCGCGCACTGTTCCCTGAACTTCCCGTACAGCGTTGCGTACTGCGCCTCGTACGCAGAGCGATCCTCATCCGAGTAGCCATACAGCAGATACACGTCGTTGTCCCATCCCGCTATCGCCATCTCCTGGCGGGCCATTCCCTCCGGGTTGCCTCCGAGGATGATGTCGACGCCTCGGCCGGCCATGTTGGTGGCGACGGTTATAGCTCCGAGCCGGCCGGCCTGGGACACGATAGACGCCTCCTTCTCGTGATGCTTTGCATTCAAAACGGTGTGAGGCACACCGCGCTTTGCCAGAATGCGCGACAGGTGTTCGGATTTCTCGATGGAGACCGTTCCGATCAGTACGGGTTGGCCCTTATCGTATCGTTCGGCGAGGTCGTCCGAGACCGCCGACCACTTCGAGTCGAGTGACTTGTAGATCAAGTCCTGTTCGTCGACCCGAACCATGGGTCGGTTGGTTGGAATCTGTGCGACTTCCAACTTGTAAATATGGCCGAACTCCGCCGCCTCGGTTTGGGCGGTGCCCGTCATACCGGCCAGCTTTTCGTACATACGGAAGAAGTTCTGCAGTGTGATGGTGGCAAGAGTCTGGTTCTCCTGCTTGATGGCAACGCCTTCTTTTGCCTCGATTGCCTGATGGAGTCCCTCGGAGTAGCGGCGGCCCGGAAGTATGCGGCCTGTGAATTCATCCACTATGAGCACTTCCCCGGACTTCACCATGTACTCGTCGTCGCGTTTGTAGAGCTCCTTGGCCTTGAGAGCAGCCGCCAGATGGTGGACCATATCGACATTGACGTGGTCGTAGAGGTTGTCGATACCGAGGATCTCTTCGACACGCGATACGCCCTCTTCGGTGACAGCGACCGTGTGTTTCTTCTCATCCACCTCGTAATGCTCGTCCCGCCGGAGACGGGGCGCGATTCCGGCGAACTGCTTGTACCACTTCGTGCTCTCCTGGACTGCCCCCGAGATGATCAGGGGAGTCCTCGCCTCGTCGACCAAGATCGAGTCGACCTCGTCCACGATCGCGTAATAGTGGCCTCGCTGGGTCATGTCGGCGATGTCGGTAATCATGTTGTTGCGGAGATAGTCGAAGCCGAACTCGTTGTTGGTGCCGTAGGTGACATCAGCCTCGTAAGCCGGCTTCCGCTGCAAAGGCGACATCTCGCCCTGGATGATGCCGGTCTCCAGCCCCAGGAGACGGTAGATCTGACCCATCCACTCGGAGTCCCGCTTGGCCAGGTAATCGTTGACGGTAACGACGTGGACGCCCTCTTCCCAGAGAGCATTCAGGTAGACAGCGAGCGTTGCGGTGAGGGTTTTCCCCTCACCGGTTTTCATCTCGGCAATCCATCCCCGATGAAGGGCCGCACCGCCAATCAGCTGTACGTCGAAGTGCCGTTGCCCGATTGCGCGGTCGGCAGCCTCCCTGGTGGCGGCGAAGGCCTCGGGGAGGAGGTCGTCGAGATCGGCGCCACGATCCAGTCGCTCCTTGAACTCCCCGGTCTTGGCCCGCAGAGCGGCGTCGTCGAGAGCGCGAAAGTCCTCCTCCAGGGCATTCACCGGTCCGACAACCGTCGACAGCGCTTTTAGCTTCTTGCCTTCTCCTACCGAAAGGATCTTTTTGAACATTGCCTCATTATGAACGTCGTCCGAGCCAAACGTCATTCCCGGGGGATGTGGGGAGAGCCCCTGGGACGAAGGGAAGCCCGCTACCAGGGCCAGCCGGGCCGCTCGTTACCCTTTGCGCATCGCTGTCGGCACCCACGGCGCCGGTTGTCACACCGCTTTGCTTACATGACGTCATGGGCAGATGGGCGGGCAACCGCAGGACCACAGCAGCTACTCATCTCGTGGGGATCGAGACCTGCGTGGGCTGTCGGATCAGAGCTACCCCCCTGTGCACGCCCTGCCGTGCACAGCTGGCGCGTCCGCTCCAGGATGGCGGGGTGAGCGGCGTCAAGCGGGTGCTCGCGCCATGGGACTATGCAGGAGCTGCGCGAAGCCTCGTCCTGGCGCTCAAGCTGAGAGGCCGGCGAACGGCCGCCTCACCGATGGCCGATGCAATGTTCGAGGAGGCGCTTGTCCGCGGGTTGGAGAGCTCGGTGGTCACCTGGGTTCCCGGGCGCAAGGCAGACACGCGGGTGCGAGGCTACGACCACGCCGAAGTCCTCGCCGCGGAGGTCGGGGCGCGGCTGGGCCTCCCGCTTCGTGGTCTGCTCCGCCGGAAGGGACCGCGACGGGCCGACCAGGCTGCCCTGGGCAAACGGGCCCGCAGAGCAAACCTGGAGGGAGCCTTCGTCGCCCGCAAGTGCGCAGCAGGCGTCGTGATCGTCGACGACCTGGTGACGACGGGTGCCACCGCAGGCGCCTGCAGTGAAGCCCTACGAAGCGCCGGTGCGCTAACGGTGGAGGTGCTGGCCGCCTGCCGCGCGTAATCGCAGGTGCTTCGTCGCGTAAGTAGCGCCTGCACCGAGAGCGTCCCGGCGCGCCGAGGGCAAGGCGCGAGGAGTCGAGCGTACCCGGAGGTACGTGAGCGACGAACAACGCAGCCATCGCGGCGATGCAGGGGCGCTCGAATGCGTCGGTGATTTGCGCGACGAGGCACCCTAGGTGCCTTCCTCCCAGGAGGCCAGGTAAGCCTTCTGCTCAGAGGTCAGCTCGTCGATTCGAATCCCCATCGTCTCGAGCTTCAGGCGCGCCACCTCCCGGTCGATGTCGTCCGGCACGTTGTAGACCTTCTTCTCGAGGGTGCGCCCACTCGCTGCAAGCCATTCGCAGCTCAACGCCTGGTTGGCGAAGGACATATCCATAACCGCAGCTGGGTGACCCTCGGCGGCAGCGAGATTGACCAAACGCCCCTCGGACAACACGTAGACCTTCCTGTCCCCCTCGAGCGAGAACTCATCGACCTCTTGCCGGACCCGCCTAACCCCGGAGGCCATCCCACGAAGGGCGGCAAGGTCGATCTCGATATCGAAGTGGCCCGCATTGGCGAGGATCGCGCCGTCCTTCATGAGCTCGAAGTGCTCTCCACGCAGGACGTGCTTGTTGCCGGCCACCGTGATGAAGATGTCCCCCTGAGCCGCTGCTTTAGCACCGGGTAGAACGCGAAACCCGTCCATGGCCGCTTCCAGAGCACGGAGCGGTTCGACCTCAGTCACCACCACATCGGCGCCCATGCCCTTGGCCCTGCTCGCAACCCCGCGTCCGCACATGCCGTAGCCGCAAACGACCACCGTCCGGCCGGCGAAAAGCACATTGGTTGCGCGTATGACGCCGTCGATGGCCGACTGGCCGGTGCCGTAACGGTTGTCAAAAAGATGCTTGGTCATGGCGTTGTTTACGCTCACAACCGGGTACCCGAGCACACCCGCTGCCTCCATGGCGCGCAAGCGAATGACGCCCGTAGTCGTTTCCTCGGTGCCTCCGATGATGTCCACCAACTGATCAGAGCGTTGCTGATGGAGCATCGAAACAAGATCACCGCCATCGTCCATCGTTATCATCGGCTTGCGATCCAGGACGGCTTTGATATGCGAGTAGTAACGCGCTTCGTCAACACCCCTGATTGCGTAGACGGAGATGTCGAAGGCAGCCACCAAACCGGCGCTCGTGTCGTCCTGGGTCGAAAGCGGATTGGAGGCGCAGAGGGCCACATCGGCGCCGCCGGCAGCAAGCGTTCGGGCGAGGTTGGCCGTTTCGGTTGTGACGTGGAGACATGCGGCGATAGTCACGCCTTCGAGCGGCCGCTCCTTCTCGAATCCCTCTCGTATGCGCGCCAAAACGGGCATCTGACGGTCGGCCCACTCGATCTTCAGGCGGCCCTCATCGGCCAGCGAAAGGTCTAAGACGTCGGCATCCACCATGGGGGCTCCTTGATCGACTAGTTGTTCTCGAGTTCGCGCTTCAGCATATCGATCGCTTCCACGGGCCCAGGGTCGACCCCGTATCCGAATCCAAGGTACACGGACGCAAGCTGACCCATAAGCGCAAAGGAAAGAAGGCGGGCGAGAGGCGACCTTCCCTCGGAGTAGACCTCGACTACATCGGAGACGTGCTCGGCGATGAGCTTGGCCGTTGCCGGAAAACGCAGAGCGACCCGCTCGTCCTCTTGGGGATCACGCAGGAGCACGAGGACGAAGTTCGCAGACGTCAACTCCACCAGGCGATTCCATCCGACAACTTCATTGTGGTTGAGCTCGGGAAGCACGTTGTAGAAGGCCGGGGACTTGGCGTATTCATTGAGGTCGGTCTTGAACCGTTGAGCGGCGACTGCACCCACGCCGTAGCCTCCGTAGATCACGGGAATCTTGCCGTACAGGCGTCCGGCGAGCGATTTGGCAGGGTTCGCGCCGATGGGTACTTCGCGTCTGCAGCCGGCGGCGATGCCATCGAGCACCTCCACCGCCTCTTCCATGTCCCCGGTCATATCCGAGGCTAGCTGCATCTTTCGGAGTGTTCCCAACAGACAAAGACTCAGATACCCGAGAGAGGCGCGCGGCTGCAAACCCCCGGGGATGCGGATGAGTGCGGCGCCACGGTCGCGGGCCATTTTCGTCAGCGCTCCGCCCGAGGAAATGATGACTATCTTGGTTCCACGCTCAGATGCGTCCTCGAAGGCGGCAAGAGCTTCCTCGGTTTGGCCGGAGTAGGACATCACGAACACGCAGGTGTTGCACCCAACCCAGTCGGGGAGGGGCCCATAGCCTTTGACCACGCGCCATGGGAGGGGGAAACGGGGCTCCAGCACCGCTTGCGCCATGTCGCCCGAGATGCCCGAACCGCCCATGCCGATAACGAGTACGGAGTCGACACCGGCTCCGCTCGGGAGGTCCTCTGCGGTCTGGGCTATCCGCCATGCCTCCCGACACTGTCGCGGGAAGGCCTCGACGTCGTCGAGGATGCTCAGAGAATCAAGTTGCTCTATAGCCTCGACGTCGTCGAGATCGATCAAGGCTTTGCGGCCTCGTCGATAAGCATGATGGGAATGTCATCCCTGACCGGATAGCGATACTTGCATTCGCCGCGGCACACAATCAGGGCTTCGGCGGGCAGATACTCGACCTCACCGTGGCAATTCGGACACGCAAGTATTTCGATGAGGCGCTGATCGACAGCCATCAATCCTCTTTTCTGATCACAGCGAGAACCTCTTTCACCTTGTCGTCTTTCAGGCTTTTCGTACGGGCCTCGAGGTTGAGTCGCAACAGCGGCTCCGTGTTGGAGGGGCGCGCGTTGAACCACCAATCCTCGAACTCCGCAGTCAAGCCGTCGGTGCGGTCCAGTTTCCCGTCTCCGTATGCTTCGGCCAGCTCCTCGATCATGCCCTCCTGGGCGTCGACCTCCGAGTTGATCTCGCCCGAGGCGTAATAACGGCGGAAGGGTTCAAGGGACTCAGACAACGCCATCGAGGCAACGGACATCCCTTCGAGCACCAAGAGAGCAGCAATCATCCCGGAATCGGCCCGGTAATTGTCCCGAAAGTAGTAGTGGCCTGAGTGTTCCCCGGCAAAAGCAGCACCCGTCTCCGCCATCAGCGCCTTGATATAAGAGTGTCCGACACGCGACCTGATGGGCTTTCCGCCATTCTCCTCGATGACCTCGGGCACCGCCCAGGAGCAGATGAGATTATAGATGATCGATTGCCCCGGATACTTCTTGAGCACCCTTTCGGCGACCATCGCGGTCGTGAGCGAGCCCGATACGAGCTCGCCCTTCTCGTCCACGAGGAAGATGCGATCGGCGTCGCCGTCGAACGCGATGCCGACATCACAGCCTTTGTCCCGCACGAGTTGCTGAAGGTCGGCCAGGTTGGCCTCCTCGATCGGATTTGCAGGGTGGTTCGGAAAGGTGCCGTCCAAGTCGAAGTAGAGGGGCTCGACCTCGAAAGGGAGCGGGGCGAAGGTGACCGGGACCGTGACGCCGGCCATTCCGTTTCCTGCATCGATGGCAACCTTGAGAGGCTTGAGTGCTTCCTCGTCCACGAACGAGCGGCAATGCGATGCATACTCCTCCAGGATGTCGACCTCCTCGACGGTTCCCTGGGGGCTTTCTCGAGGAATCGAGTCGGCGGACTCGGCGGACTTACGAATCTCGGCCAGACCGGATTCGACTCCAATCGGCACAGCCTCCGCCCGGCACAGCTTCAGCCCGTTGTAGCGAGCCGGGTTGTGTGACGCGGTGAACATGGCGGCCGGCACATCAAAGTGGCCGGACGCGAAGTAGCAGGCGTCGGTGGAGACAAGCCCGAGGTCGAGCACGTCTACTCCGGCGGCTGTGACCCCCTCGGTGAAGGCCTCTGCGAGCGAAGGAGAAGACGCTCGCATATCGCGGCCCACGGCGAGACGGTCGGACTCGACGAACGCGGCGAACGCGACTCCGATGCAGCGTGCCACCTCCTCGTCGAGCTCGTCGGGGTACACGCCCCTTATGTCATACGCCTTGAAGATAGCGGTCAGATCTCGGGACACGGCCCGCATCCTACCTGGGCGCGCTCAAATCACGTCCGCCTCATAGGCCACAATAGTTAGCGTCAGAACGTTGACGGGGCGGCCCCGGACTGAAACCATCGGGACCATGAACGAGCAGCTCGTAGCCGAAGAAGCCGGATGGCGTACCCGGGCATCGTGCCTGGACTACCCGGCGCTGCTCTTCTTCGGCGTGGATGACTCCGAACCACCGGCCGAGCGCCGCGTGCGGGAGGAGAAAGCCAAGCGAGTGTGCCGCCCCTGCCGGGTCCGACAGGAATGTCTCGAGTATGCCCTCCAGGCCAGAGAGCCCTACGGCATCTGGGGAGGGCTCACAGAGCTGGAGCGCAAAGCGCGTCTTCGCAGTCGAGCCGTCTAAGAGGCACTGAGCGTGCCGGATGACCGCATCGGGGCTCTTTACGTTGCAGAAAAGACCTTCGCCCGGATCAGATCCCGAGGCCCCGGCGAGGTCGTTCGGCTGGTGGGCGACCGCCTGAAGGAGGCAGTGGAGTCGGGGGACACATTGGTGGTGTTTCGACTCACCGCCGAGGTTGAGCCCAGCGTCGGCCAAAATCTTCTGTTCCGGTCTGCTACATCCGACGACGGGGACCTCTACGCCCGAGACATCGGCACCGACTCGCGTCGGAGCTTCAAGGCGCGACTGTCCCCTACGACATCCTGTTTTGTCGTCGAATCGAAGGGCCGCCTTCTGCACGCGTCGTGGATGACAACCTCGGGTGCCTGGACGCGCGAGCTGAAGGGCTATCTACGCCCACCCCGGGGAGACGCCTATATCTACGAGTCCTTCACCCGCCCGGAGGCCCGGGGGAAGGGGCTCTACCCTTTCGCCCTGGGACGGATCGCCTCCCACGCCGCTGCGCGCGGCCTCGATAGCCTCTGGGTCGCCATCGAAGCCGGCAACCCCGGCTCGCTGCGGGCGGTATCCAAAGCGGGCTTCCGCCCGATTTTCGGGCTGGAGTACAGGCGACGGTGGGGCCGTGTGACCCTCCAGATCCCGACTCCCGGCGAGCCGGGGAGGGACGGCCCGCGGATCGAGCGCGCCTGACCCGACGTGACAGAAATGGGTTACTTGAATTCGCTGCGCGCCGCTAGGTGCAGGACCTCGTCCAGATTCAGGGTCCCGCCCTCGTGCTTCCACCACTTCTGCTCGCAGTTCCTACATGAAAAGAACTGGACGCTGTCCTGATCCTCCAGGCCGATGTCGATCTCGATACAGTCCTCGCCGTCGCATCTGGGACACCGCATAACCCCTCCGTTCTAAGGGCGATTATAGTAGCAATCCGTAAGGAACTGACCGCAAGATGTAGTCATACCACTATTTGCGTCAGCAACGCCAGAGGGATTCTCCAGCGCTCAGAATGACCCCGAAGGAAGCGGGGATGATCATCGCCGCCCAAGGGGGAGCGGAAGGCCCCAAGAGGACGCCCGTGCCCCGTCCGAGGCCCGAAATAAGAGCTCTAGTAGCCGATCAGAGAGACGATCGGAGTGCCGACGTCGACCTTGTCGTACAGGTGCTCGATGTCCGGCATCGACAACCTCACGCAACCGTGCGATGCCTGGGTCCCGAGCGAGGAGGTCGCCAGCGTCCCATGGAACCGGATGCCCGAAGCGGACCAGTTGAGAGCCCGCGTCCCCAGCGGGTTGGACGGCCCGGGGCCGATGGACTCGGGCATGCTCGCGCCCCAACCGGTCGGGTCCGGGTTGATCCATGTCGGCATGTAGCGCTTCTCGGTCAGCTCGTAGAGACCGGTCGGAGTCGGATACTCAGGCAGGCCGGTAGCGACCGTATAGGTGTCCGCGACCTTCCCGTCTTCGTAGTGGTACAGGCGGTTTTCGCCGATGCGGACCAGCAGGACATCCTCGTAGGCCGCGGCTGTGGTCTCAGGCTTCTGGATGTCGACGGTGAGCTGGACGTTGTCCGATCCGTTGCGGATCGCGTGCACGAGGTCCTCATGGCTCTTTCCGACCAGAACTTGAACGCCCACACGATCCGGCCTTATCTTCACGAAGCCGGTCGAGTAGTCGAGGCTGGCGTCGACCGGCTTGCGGTCGACCCCCTGTGCAATGGCCTCGACTTTTTGGCGTGCCTGTGCCTTCGGGTAGGAGATCGCGACGGGAGCCCTGAAGCTGAATTCCTCATCCAGCCAGCGCATCCTCGCCTGCTCTACGAAGGAAAGGCCCCCGCTGGCGGCGACGGCGCGCCGGACCGCCGATTTGGCGTTGCTGCTAGCCCCCAGCCCTCTGGGCGTGGCCGACCAGCTCCGGTCGTTGTATCTGACGGTTATCTTGCGATCCAGCTTCGGGCCAATCTCGGCCCTTACCGCCCGGAGCGCTTTCTGGGGCGTCATCCTCGACACGTCGACGCCGGCGACCGTAGCCCCCGGCAGAATGCGGCCGTCGTAGGCGCTGAAATAAGCCTGTGTGCCACGAACAACGATGAACGCTGCTCCGGCGGCGAGCAGCACCGCGATTCCCACGATAGCGAGCGCCCAGACGCCCCACCTTCGCCGGTGTGTCCGCTCTATGGGTGCTGCGCTTCCCAGGGCGTTCTCAGTCAAGCCAAGCTCCTCTTTAGTTTGGAACCTGCAATTCTACGTCACTCCCCATAAGACGGCATTTCCCATCCATCACTTTAGCGATCGCTCGTGCTCATCCGCAACGATCCTGTCGCGGGTACCGCTCGAGGAGCCGCGCCCCTCATAGCCTGTAAGCTCTCGGGTTCTCGAAGTATTCCCACCCTCCGTTTGGATGCTCGCTGACGTAGGGTTCAGGCGGTCTATGGACATCCGCGACACCATCCTCGACTCAGTGGGCCAAACGCCGCTCTTGCGCCTTCGAAGAATGGCGTCCGGGGTGTCTTGTGCCGTCATCGCTAAACTGGAGATGCTCAACCCCGGGGGCAGCATCAAGGACCGGATCGCGCTGACGATGGTCAAAGCGGCGGAGGAAACGGGCGACCTGAAACCCGGTGGAACCATAGTCGAGCCCACCTCCGGAAACACCGGCGCCGGTCTGGCGATTGTGGCCGCCATCAGGGGCTACCGCTGCATCTTCACGATGCCGGACAAGATGAGTCAGGAGAAGATCTCCCTGCTGCGTGCCTACGGCGCCGAGGTCGTGATCGCTCCAACCGCCGTTCCCCCCGAGTCACCCGAGTCCTACTACCGGGTAGCAGACAGGCTTGCGGAAGAGATCCCGGGAGCCTTTCAACCCAACCAGTACTTCAACCAAGCCAATCCGCAGGCCCACTACGACACCACCGGGCCCGAGATCTGGAGGCAAACCGAGGGGACCATCACCCATCTCGTAGCGGGCGTCGGGACGGGTGGCACCGTCACCGGAACCGGCCGCTATCTCAAGGAGCGCAAGCCCGGCCTCGTCGTCGTGGGCGCCGATCCCGAAGGGTCCGTCTTCTCCGGCACCCAGGCAAGGCCCTACCTCGTGGAGGGGGTGGGTGAGGACTTCTGGCCGGGGACGTTTGATCCCTCTGTGGTCGATCGCTGGGTCACGGTGAGCGATCGCAACTCGTTTGTCACGGCGCGCCGGGCGGCGCGTGAGGAGGGCCTGTTGGTGGGAGGGTCATGTGGGACGGCACTGTGGGCTTCGCTCGAAGTGGCCCGGGAGCTGGGTCGGGATGATGTCCTCGTCGTGATCCTGCCGGACACGGGGCGCAGTTACCTTTCGAAGATCTACAACGACTCTTGGATGCTCGAGCACGGGTTCACGGAGCGGCCGGGAACTTCTGCTCGGATCGGCGAAGTGCTGTCCGAGAAGGCTCGGATCGAGCCGGTGATCCCGGCGCTGGTAGCGGTGCCGGCACACGAACGGGTGGGGAATGCCATCGACAGACTGCAGTCCTACGGCATCTCCCAGATTCCGGTCGCCAAAGGGGGCGCGCCCCAGGATCTCGCCGAGATCGTGGGGTCCATCAATGAACGGAGCCTGCTGGATCGCGTGTTCCGGGATCGCGAGGCCATCCACCGGGAGGTTATCGAGGTGATGGACCCGCCGCTGCCCGTTGTGCAGGCATCGTCCGGTGTAGACGAGATGTTCGCAGATCTCTCGCGCGGTGCCGAGGCCATCGTGGTGGTCGAGGGATCGCGCCCGACCGGCGTCTTGACACGGGCCGACCTGCTCGAGTTTCTTGCCCATCAGAATGGATGAGACCGGAGTGTGGAATCAGCCTCGATCCCTCCCTCAAGGGAGGCGACGAAACCAGATAACCGAGAGTCCGGCCGCCGCCAGAGGTAAAGCGGCCGCCGCTCCCACGAACACCACGGTTATCTCCTGCGGCTCGCGCCCGGTCGAAATCGTCGTCCCGATGTCGGCGTAGATCTGCGCCAGGCCCCCGCTGGTCGTTGCCGAGAACAAGCGCCCATCACCACGACCACAATCCCCTCCTCGCGCTGCACCGCAATGGCGGCTTCCGGCCGGGCCAGGGCCCACGAGAAGCGACGCCAGACCCAGCAGGTACAGGGCCGGGGGCACATGACGCCGGGGGCAGCGGCGGTAGGACAGCCTGCGGGCTGCCAGGCGAGATACGCGATGGGTGCAGCCGGGACCGCGAGAAACGCCCACAACATGACCGGCCACTGGAAGCTCACCGACCCACCTCACCACCTCCGACGTAAAGCGAGCTTAAGCGGGCACCTGCCTGGCAGAGGCGACGCGGGAGACGCCCGGCATCCAGTCGGGAGGGTGATCGCCGAGAGGCTCGCCGACCATGGGTATCCACAGCACGAACACCGCGCCGCGCCCGGGTTGGGAAGAGACGCGAACAGATCCCGAGTGTGATTCTGCGATGCCTCTTACGATTGAGAGTCCAAGCCCGCTTCCCCCACTCGAGCGCGATCTGGAGCGGTCCTTGCGCCAGAAGCGGTCGAAGATCTTGGTCTGATCCTCGGAGGAGATGCCTTCGCCGTGATCCCGCAGCGCCACCCAGGCCCATCCGTCCATCTGCCCCGCAGACATTCTGACGGACGAACCGGTGGGGGCGAAGTTCAATGCGTTGTCCAAGAGATTCGCAAGCGCCCGTTTGAGGGCGTCGCAATCGCCTGCGACCGTCAGCGCCGCGCCGAGATTCTTGGTTATAGTCACGTTCTTTTCTCCGGCGACCGCACCAAAATCGGTAGCCACCTCTGATGCAAGCGCCGAGAGATCGAGCCTGTCGCTGCGCATATTGGGGGACTCGAGTCGCGCCAGCGCGAACAGATCGTCCACTAGGCGGCTCATGCGGTCGGTGGTACGTCTTATAACGAGGGCCGTCTGACGCCAGTCGTCCGCCGTCGCGTTCGGATCCGAGAGAACCACATCGACATTGGTGCGTATCACCGCAAGCGGATTGCGTAGCTCATGCGAGGCATCGGCAATGAAGCGGCTCTGGACCTGAAAGGCTGCATCAAGTCGCGCAAGCATCCCGTCGAAAGTATCGGCAAGGCGCTTGAGCTCATCTTGCGGGCCGTGGAGCTCGATCCTTTGTGACAGATCCGTTGCTTGAATATGATCGGCAACATCCGTTATCCGGCCGATCGGGGAGAGCACCTTGCCGGATATGACCCATCCCACGCCGAAGCTGACGAGGAACAGCACGCCCAGTGCGCTCAAGGCGTACTCACGCATGTTCTCGACGGTGTTTTGGTTGGCAGCACGCTCAAACCCCCGAAGATCTGTGATCAGAAGCCGTTCGGAGGGTTGGCTCACGCCGTCGCCGTTAATGTCCGCGGCAAAGTCTGTAATGCGCGTAAAGGACGGTTCATGCCGCAAAGTCGAGAGCAGCGCGAGGTACAGCGCCGCCACCAGAACCGCAGCCAAAAAGAACAACACCGTCGAGTACAGGATGGTGATACGAAACCGCACCGATCTCATCCACTCTGGAAGCACGCTCAATTTACCGGGCACCAGCGCCTCCTTGCGCACTTGATCGAATGTGTCGGTCATATGCGCGGCGAGGCACGGCGAGGCACAAGGTCATGCAGCTCCGCGCAGCCTGTAACCGCTGCCGACGATCGTTTCGATAGGCTGAGGCAGCCCGTCCTGCTCGAGTTTACGTCGCAGTGTCATCACGGTGACTCTGACCGTCTTCGTGAAGGGGTCGGCGTTCTCGTCCCAGACATGCTCCAGCAGCTCCTCCTGTGACAGAACTTCATCGGGACGGCTCATGAAGTAATGCAACAGCGCGAACTCTTTGGGGCTCAACCGAAGAGCAGCGTCACACCTTGTCGCGCTATGCCGCCGCGTGTCCAACTTGAGAGTCCCACTCTGAAGAACCGCACCCGAGCGCCCTGCGTCGCGTCGCAGCAGCGCGCGGATTCGAGCGGTGAGCTCGGAGAAGTCGAAGGGCTTTGCGAGATAGTCGTCTGCTCCATCATCCAAGCCCGCGACTCTGTCCTCCGGCTCCTCGAGCGCCGTAAGCATCAATATGCGGGGGCTTGCCCCTTCCGGTGTTGCGATATCCCCGGAACGGAGTCTCCTGGCGAGCGCTCGCCCATTCAACCTGGGAAGGTTCACATCGAGGCACACCAGGTCATAGGAGTTCACCATGACCTTCCTGAGGGCGTCATCGCCATCGTAGGAAACATCGACCGCATAACCCTCGCGACGCAGACCCTTCGCGACCGCAGAGGCTAGGTCGTGCTCGTCCTCGACCACCAGAATGCGCATGTGCAAATAGTAGGCATGCGATTGTGCCTGCACGCCCACGGGCTCTTTACGTGCTCTTTAGCTCCCTACCCGTAGTGTGAAGACCACACGACCTAACGGTGAGGAACCAGATGGCACCACTAGATGACACTTCAACGCGATCCGGCACAGAGCATCGGGAGGTTGGAGGGCCTCCGGAGTGGATCAGGGAGCGCCTCGAAGACCCGAGGTCCCCCTCGACCTCCTGGCCCGCCTCTGTGGCCTATCGGTCCACGCCCGAGAACCGGAAGGCAGAATCCCAGCCGGGGCCGGCCCGACGCGGGCTGGCGGGAACCGTTGCCGCTCTGCTGCTGATAGGAGGCGGATACGGTTTGGCTTGGATCCAAGGGACCGACCCGGCCCCGGACGCGGGGGCTCCCCCCAAGCAGGCGGGACGCGCCCTCGTCGCGCCGCAAGGGCCCGAGCCGGTTGCCGCCGTCGCCAAGGCGGTGCTTCCCTCGGTCGTGCAGATCGAGACAGAGAGCGGTCTCGGGACGGGGGTCGTCTACAACGCAAACGGTTTCATCCTCACCGCCGCACATGTGGTCGAAGGCTCTTCGCAGGTGACCGTTCGTCTCGCAGACGGACGGCGCGTCCGGGGGCAGGTCGAGGGCGCAGACGCTAATACGGATGTTGCCGTCGTGAGCATCGGGCGACATGGCATCCCGGCTGCCTCGCTTGCAATCGGTATCCCGGTGAAGGTCGGACAGCTTGCGGTGGCGATCGGAAGCCCATTCGGTCTCGAGGGAACCGTCACCGCAGGCGTCGTGAGCGCCGTGGAACGAACCATCACCACGAATGAAGGTAATGCCGCCAGCATGATCCAGACGGACGCTCCTATCAATCCCGGCAACTCCGGCGGCGCGCTGGTGGATCACAAAGGACGGGTCATAGGAATCAACGACGCCATCCGCAGCGACTCGGGAGTCAATGCGGGGGTCGGCTTTGCGATTCCGATAGACACCGCGGCCTCGGTCGCCGATGACCTGCTCCGAGGCAATACCCCGGCGGTCGGCTTTCTCGGGGTGAGCGGAGCAGAGCCGAGCATGGGGCGCCCCGGCGCGCTTGTTACCCGCGTGCAATCCGGCACGCCCGCAGCACGGGCAGGCCTGCGCTCGGGCGACCTGATCACCGGGTTCGATGGCGAACCGCTCGAAAGCATGGCCGAGCTCGCCGCACGGGTGCGACCTACTCAACCCGGCACGGAGGTCACCCTAGAGGTGGTTCGCAGAGGAAGGACTTTGGCCATCCCTTTGCAGGTAGGCAGCCAGTGACCACCTGTAGATGACCTCGTCTCACATGCGCTCGGGCACCTTGCTAGCAGGAGAGGCAACCGGCTCGGAACGATGACCTTCGGGAGCGGAAAGGTGCAGGTGGTTACTCCGACAGGCGGCCGCGTGGGAACGCTGAGGCTCCTGCACACCGTCGCCCGTCTCGAAGGGACGGCGGCCACCGAAGGGACCGAAACGCAATACTCGCTCAGCCGCGCCCTGCAGCGCGCCGCCAAGATCGCGCGCACCCGGGGCACGATCTGGATCGTCTCCGACTGGCGATCTCAAGCGGACTGGCGCCGGCCGTTGGGCCGGCTCGTGCATCGTCACGAGGTAGTTGCGGTCGAGATCCAAGACCCCAGGGAGCAGGAACTCCCCAATGTCGGAGATCTCTGGTTGATGGATCCGGAGACCGGCCGGCAGATGAGAGTCGATACGGGAGACCGGAAGCTCAGGCGGGATTTTGCCGCGGCGGCAGCAGCAGAGCGCGCCGGGCTCCGCCGGGAGCTGCTGGCCACGGGGGCTCATCATGTAGTGCTCACGACTTCGGAGGGACTGGCTGCGCACGCTGGCCGGTCGCCTTTGCCTGGGGCAACCGTTTCCCTTGAAGACCCTTTACCGAACCTTTACCAGCCCTGTGTTCTAGTCGGATCCGAAAGGCGGCGGCTCTCCTCGCATGGCCTTAGCCAGCAGGGTCGCTGGAGACCGAAATGACATCGCAAGCCGTGGTGGGGGCAAGCAAACCCGGCCACCTCCCCCGACCCTCGAAGAGCTTCAGCAAGGGAAGGATCTGTGCAGCCCCCGGCTGCTCCAAGGAGCTCTCGCAATACAACCGGCGGGAGAAGTGCTGGGCGCACGCCGATATGAGGGTCCCGCGCCTGCGGGGCCGAACGACCGTCCCCTCCTAGCTGAACCCCCCGGATTCAGGCAAATGCCCGGTCGAGATCGGCGATGAGATCGTTTGGGTGCTCGATACCCACAGAAAGGCGGACCAGCGAGTCGGGAACCGCGAGCGGAGACCCCGCGACGCTGGCGTGGGTCATCCTGGCCGGGTGCTCGATGAGCGACTCGACCCCGCCGAGTGACTCGGCCAGGAAGAACAACCGGGTACGTTCGCAGACAGCCAGGGCGCGCTTCTCCGAGTCGGTGGTGAACGAGACCATCCCGCCGTAGAGCGGTTCACCCGATGCGGCCATCTGGACCGAGGCCAGCCCGTGCCCGGGCCATCCGGGCAGACCCGGATAGTGGACGACCTCGACCGAATCCTGCTCGTCGAGCCAGCCGGCAACCAACTCGGCCCCGGCGCAGTGGGCTTTCATCCTCACAGCCAGCGTCTTCAGTCCACGCAGGAGGAGCCACGAATCGAACGGGCCGGGGACGGCGCCCACCGAGTTCTGCAGCCAACGAAGTCGCCCGGCGAGATCCTCGTTTGCGGTGGCGAGCGAACCCATGACCAGGTCCGAGTGACCACCCAGATATTTCGTTCCCGAGTACACGACGACGTCCGCTCCATGCTCGAGTGGCCTTTGGATGAACGGGGTGGCAAAGGTGTTGTCGACCGCCAAAAGAGCCCCCGCGCCGTGTGCGGCGGCCGCGAGAGCGCGCAGGTCGAGAACCTTCAGCAGAGGATTGGTCGGCGTTTCGGAAAAGACCAGCGCCGCCCCTTCGGCGGTGATCGCCGCCACCTGCTCCAGGTCGGTCATGTCCACCGTAGCCAAACCGACACCTAATCCCTCTGTCACCTGAGAAAAGAGACGGTAGGTCCCTCCATAAACGTCATCGGGCAAGATCACGCGATCGCCCGGCTTCAGCGTCAGGGCGAGCGTCGCAATGGCAGCCATGCCCGAGGCAAAGGAGACCGCGTGCGGCGCGCCCTCCAGTGCCGCAAGGCACGTTTCGAGCGCCCTTCGGGTCGGGTTGTCCGTACGCGAGTACTCGTAGCCTTTGTGCCTGGCTACAGCTTCCTGGACGAAAGTCGATGTTTGATAGATGGGAACCACAGCGGCGCCGGTCGCCGGGTCGGGCTCCTGGCCGGCGTGAATGGCCCGAGTTTCAAAACGCATAGCATCGGACATCAAATACTCCCAGGGAGGACGAGAACTGACCAACTTGGATAACACGACCCTCAACAATCCTGCTTCGTCGGCGCTCGATCGGGTGCGCCGTTCGCGTGCGCCCCGTGATCAGGTCGTCGTGGTCGGGCAGTGGCGCAGAGACGGCGCCACTGTGATCCCGGTGCCGTATGCGGACGCGGTCAGGGCAACCGGCGGGAGCCCCATTGTGTTGTCGACCTTCAAGCCACCAAAGAACGCTCCCGAGAACTTCGAGGTCGTTGCGTCCCTGGACCCAAACGACGCATCGCTGCTCGACGGCGCCGTCGGGCTGGTGATCCCGGGTGGAGGTGACGTCGATCCCGATTGGTACGGAGCATCCAAGCGACATTCGAAGTCGCGCAACATCAGCCATCGCAGGGACCGCTTCGAGATGACCCTTCTGGCCGCCGCACTCGAACGGGACCTGCCCGTGCTGGCCATCTGTCACGGGATGCAAGCACTCAACGTCCATCTCGGAGGGACCCTCGTACAGCATCTCGCCGACGACCCCAAGCTGCTCAACCACGATCGTGACACACCACGCGGCCAAGCCGTCCACCGAGTGCACACGAAGGACAAGAGCCTATTGGCGGACCTACTGGGCTCGTCGGCCACGGTCAACTCACACCACCATCAGGGGCTCGAGGTCGTGAGTGAACCACTCGAGGAGATCGCCTGGGCCGAAGACGGTGTTCTCGAAGGCGTCATGTCGACCGACCACCACTGGGTGGTTGGAGTGCAGTGGCACCCCGAGAGCCTCGTTGCCGTCGACGAAAGCCAGGAGAACCTTTTCCGTTCCTTCATTCAGGCAACCGAAGAGTTCAGGGGCCGCGTCGACGACGAGGCGCGCTCGGCCTAGTCCATCCCCAAGGGGAGCGGTTCGCCCATGATCGAAGCGACATCTCCCCGGTCGGGCGAATACGCCCTTCGTTCCGCCACGATGGGAGCCGAAGAGCGCACGAGCACGAAGCCGGGAGAAGGGCCACGTTCCCCGTCCACGACCTTCACGTCGCCGGGCCTGTTCTCGTCCTCGTGCCGGCCGACGGCGATGGTGCTCCTAGTGCCCGCCTCCACGACGAGGCCTTGAAGCCGGGGCGGGGCAACCCCGGGCCGGGATGGGTGGAACACCGTTAGGTCCAGAACCGCGTCCTGCGGGCCGGGGTTCAGCACGATGACGTCGTCCGCACTCGGGTTCGCCGCGGCCGGGGCGAGCGACCAGCGGCGCCCCGGCCTCGGCGCGCCGATCTCCGATGCCACTCCCTCGAGCCCGGCAGTGCCGTAGCTCATCGACCGCTCTGCCACCACCTCGGCGCCGCCTGTCGACACAACGACGGCGCTGAACGACCTGAGGAACCCGCGGCGCGCCGCAGAGGCTTTCAGGGGGACGAAAGTGGAGCCACCGGCGGGAACTGCCACGTCGACGAGACGGCGGGTCTGATCGATGGCCCCGCGTCCGAGCAGCGAGACCGTCACGGTCGCCGGCTCCCTTGCCGGGTTCATCAGGGCGAGGGTGGTGCTGCGGCCGGGCCCTGCCCCCGCCTCGGGGAAGTACCACCGTCCCGATGTGTCGGTGGCCCCCAGCGAGAAGAGGGCGCCCCCGGCCGCCGGACCGGTCTCGGGGGAAGGGCCCGGGAGGCGAGCGAGACGATGGAAGGAGCGCTCGATCGTGGAGCGGGAGCGACCGGGAACAGTGGAGCGGGAGCGACCGGGAACCGTGGAGCGGGAGCGGAAGATCGTCTTCCAGGCCACGACCCGCCCTCTCCGGACCGCCACGGTCGCGGCCAGCGAGGAGTCCGGAAGTGCCACACGGTTGATCTCGACCTGAACCGAACTTCGAGCCGGAACCGCTACCTCGTGAGGGTCCTGGGCCTTCGCCCCCGGCTCGGCTGCGAAGTCGACCCGGGCGACGGCGGCATCGGGAAACGGGTTGAGGATCGTTATGCGCTCGTCCCATCCCGCCGAGGACGCCCCCAAGGGGAAGTACCAGCGGTCCGATGCCACCGGGGAACAACCGGAGGCGCCCGCCCCGCCTGGAGCCGCTGCGTCCCGGCGCCCCCGGCGGTGGGTTGCGGGCCAGCCGATGAGGGAAGCGGCCGTCACCCGGCCGCCGGACCCGACCACGTTCACCGCCCGCCGGTCGGCCCCGGGCAGCCACAGCATCTTGCCATCCACCGGGGTGGGGTGCTCGATCCACGGCCGGGCACCCACCCCGATCCCCTTCGAGCGAGGGGTGTACACGGACAGAACCCTGAACGCCCCCCGGCCGGTTCCTTCCGGTCGCTCCCGCTCCACGGCCCCGGGGCAGAATACGGAGCGCTCGTGGAAGCGCGCCGGCGGGCCGGAGGAGGCGGCCACCTCGACACCGGCGGAGGCGGGGCGTCGGCTCCTCTGTTCCCGGTCGCTCCCGCTCCACTGTTCCCGGTCGCTCCCGCTCCCCTGGTTCCGGTCGCTCCCGCTCCACTGGTCGACGGCGAGCCCTGCGACGGCCAGCGACAGGGCAAGGCACCCAAGCAGCGCCTCCCTGAGGTGAACGATCCTCATGGGCGGCCAAGGACGGGTGGCATGCCGGCGTTCGTCAGGAGGAGGTAGCCGGGCTCATCGCTCACAAGGCCGAGGTCGCGCTGGGAGAGCCAGGCGCGCAGGCGGTCGCGCTCCGCCGCGCCGGCGGTCGACACAACGATGAAGCGAATGTCCCACGGCGCCAATTCGCGGCCGGCCCGGTCGGTGCCCCCTGCCTCTGCCGATGCCACCGCGCGAGCGACCCCGGGGCCGGGGCCCCCCGAAGGGAAGATGTCGCTCAGCAACGGACCCTGTGCCTCTGTCAACCGGAGCTCGCCGGAAGATCGAAGGAGGCTCGGGCGAAGCCCGGCATCTCCGCCCACCCATAGGACCTTGCCGGCGCCCTCGGCGGCCATCTCAGGCCCGAGCATCGCCGCGATGTCGCCTTGCGGACCCATTGTTCCCGGTCGCTCCCGCTCCACCGCCTCCCGCTGTGCCCGGCCGGGTGCGTAGGCGCCCGCGGCCAAAGGGGGCACCACCGAGGCGACGGCGAGCGCCGCCAGCAGAGACAGAAGCGCAGCAGCCGCAACCCCTTGCCGCCCGGCCCGAGAAAGCCGCTCGAGTGCACCCCCGACCGCCAGCCCGGCCAGAGCGGCCCACGCCAGCGCTGCAAGCACCCCCGCTTCGACGGGTGACGCCACCAGCGGCGGGGCACGCCCGGACGCCCACAGTGCGACGGTCAGGCCGATGGCACCGAGACACGCCCACAGGAACAAGGCGAATCTCCGCTGAGGGGCCCGGGTCATAGCCAGCGCCGCCACCCCGGCGAGAACCAAGGTGGGGCCCATCGGCGGGAAACCCGCGGGGAGCTTGGCCAGGAGAACGGAGGCTGCGCTCTCGTTCGAGAAAGCAGCCGAATAGGTGGGCGATGAGGGACTCTCGAGCAACCGGAAGAGTGCTCCGCCCGAATCCAACCAGGACGCGCTCCACGGAAGCAACAGCGCCCATCCGGCCGCGATGCCCCCGCACGCCGCCGCAAGGCTGACCACCCGGCCCCGGCCCCGGCCCTCCCCAACCAAGGCGCCGCTAAGTCCCGCAAGCACTGCGACCCCGGCGTAGAGCATCAACGACGCCGGGACGAAAGCCGCTGAAACGCCACATCCGAGCGCGATCCGCCCGACCTCCCCCCTTACGGTGAAGACTCGCTCGCGCCCGTTCCGGGGTGGGAGGGGGGGCCCGCAAAGTCGAGCCAGGGCGCTCACGACGTAGGGAGCTGCGGCGCCAAAGACAAGGGCGCCGAGGCGTCCGGCGCGCATGCCCGTATAACCAACCGGACCGACCGTGTAGGCGAGAGCGGCGGCGTAGGCTCCGAGCCGTCCGGCGCGTCCCTCGGCCGCCCAGGCCGCCGTCAGGCGATAGGCCCCCACGGCGGCGCCGAGGATCAGGCATGCCACGAGCAGCTTCTGGGCGAGGGCGGCGGCACCCAGGGTCAAGACCGGGAAGACGCCGAGGATCAGGAGCGCAGGAGGAGCAGCCCCGGCCTGCTCGAGTCCGCTCCACCGCTGAGCGTACGCCTGGAACATCGTGGTCGCACCTTCCGGGAAGGGCAGCAACTCGCCGACGGACACAGATGGCGTGAGCAGCGAGTCCCGCAATCCCAATACCAGTAGCATCCCGATCAGGGCGACCACCGGGATCACCCTGGAGCGAACGCGCATCGGAGCCCTTGTGCCAGCCAGAAGCGCTTTCGTGTGGTGACCCCAGACCGCCTCGAGTCGATCGGACCGCCGGGCGATGTAGGAGCGCATCCTTATCGTCGCGGGGACCGTGAAGCGACGCAGGTTGCCGTCGGGGATCTTCCGTATCCGCTGGGAACGCCAACGCGCGGGGAGCGTGGAGGGCAGAACGGCCAGGTTCCAACCGAGGGCGCCCAAAACCTGAAAGGCCGCCCGCGGCTGGCGGATAACCAGATATCCGGCCATCTCCGCGAAGGCCAGCAGAAAGAGCTGAGGAACGAGCCACAGCAACCGAAGCGCCGAGCTGTTCTTGGCGACGGCTCGCAAGCGGTTTCGCCGCACCAGATACCTGGTCGGCCCCCAGACAATCTGCCGGGAGTGGTGGGTCAGTGCGGCGGCGTGGAGCACCCGGGCGGCCGGGTCGACCTCGACGCTGTAACCCGCCAGGCGCGCCCGCCAGCACAGATCCAGGTCCTCGCAGAAGGCTCGCATCTTCGTGTCCCACCCGTTCAGCCGGTAGAACACCGACCTCCGGACGAGCATGCAGGTCGAGGTCACGTGAAAGACCTCGCGGGCGAGGTCGCGCTGACCGCTGTCCCTTTCGCCCTCCTCCAGGCCGTGGTAGCTGTGTCCGAAACGGTCGGTGGACCAACCCACCTCCTCCAGGAGGGCGGGCTCGTCCCATGCCACCACCTTCGGGCCCACGACCGCGGTGCCCGGGTCAAGAGACATCCGGCGAACCATGTGCTCGACTGAGTCCGGGTCGAGAGCGACATCATCGTGGATGAACAGCAGCAGCTCCGCGTCCGGACGCAGCCGGTCGAGGGCCCAGTTGACGGCACCGCCGAAACCGAACGGGCTGGGGGTCCTCATGACCGTGTGCCGGCGCCGGCCGAGCGTGGCCCCCGCGACGCGGTGGAGGGGCTCCTCGCTGGGACCGGGCGGAGAGGAGTCGTCTACCACTACGACGTCCATGACAGAGTAGCTCTGGCGGTCGAGCGACCTGAGGCAATCGTCGAGCCACCTGCGACCGTCGTGGGTCACCACGATGGCGAGAACTGAAGGCCGCCGCGGAGCAAGGGATGACGACGCGGTCGCGTCCCTGGAGCCGGCGGACTCGGAGAGGTTGGCGGAGTCGCGCGGCCGCTGGCCTGGGGGTCGAAGGGCCAAGGAAGCCGTCAGGCGGGGACGCCGTAGAGCGTAGTCCGACGCCTCGGCCTGCGCCCGATCGCCCGGATGAGGTCCTCCATCTCCGGCGGGGTGAGCTCCTGACCGTGGTCGGCTCCGGCGGCGCGCGAGATGTTCTCGTTCATCAACACGCCCCCCAAATCGTTGGCTCCGGCCTGCAGCGCCAGCTGGGAGCCCCTCGCCCCCATCTTCACCCACGACACCTGGATGTTCGGAATGTGGTGGCCCAGCCCTATGCGCGCAACTGCGTGCATCTTGAGGGCCTCCTCGAAGGTCGGGCCCCGGCGCGCCCTCCCTCTCAGGTAGATGGGGGCGGCCATGTGCACGAAGGGCAAGGGAACGAATTCGAACAGACCACCGGTTTCGTCGGCGATCTCCTTGTGAAGGCGCCTCACCACGACGAGGTGGCGGGCCCAGCTGCGCGGCGCCTCCACGGTCCCGAACATGATCGTGGCGTTTGACCGCAGCCCCAGGGAGTGCGCCACGCGGTGTACCTCGCACCACTGCTCGGTGTTCACCTTGTCCGGACAGATGATGGCTCTGATGTCGTCGTCGAGCACCTCTGCGGCGGTGCCCGGCAGCGTGGCGAGTCCGGCATCCCGCAGCCGGGCGAGGAAATCGTGCACGCTCTCTCCCAGCGTGGCCGCCCCCTGGAACACCTCCAGCGCGGTGAAGGCGTGGACATGCATCCCCGGCACCGCATGCTTCACCGCCCGCAGATAGCGTTCGTAGTCGTCGCCCGTGAACGAATGGTGAATGCCGCCCTGCATGCACACCTCGGTGGCGCCGCGTTCCCACGCCTCCTCGGCGCGCCGGGCCACTTCCTCGGGCGACAAGAGATAGGGCGCACCCCGCAGGTTGAGCGACTTCGGACCCTTGGAGAAGGCGCAGAAGCCGCATTTGTAGTAGCAGATGTTCGTGTAGTTGATGTTTCGATTGACGACGTAGGTGACCTCGTCCCCCACCGTCGCTTTGCGGAGGTCGTCAGCGACGCTGTAGAGCTGCTCCGCCTCCGCGCCGCTTGCAGAGAACAGCATCGCCAGCTCGGCCTCGTCGAGCTCGACGCCGTCGGCGGCGCGTCCCAACAAGCCGCTGATCGCCGGCCTCATTACTCTCCCCGGCACCCGCCAGGCACCGTCGCCGGCCGCCTCGAGGGCGCGCTCCGATGCGGAGGGAGGGGGGTGGTCCGCGCCCGCGTACCAGGTGTCGGTCCGGGCATAGCCCTCGGCGTCGCTCCCGTCCATGATCTTCGGACGCAGGGCCCTGTCGATCCACCTGGAGCGCGCCTCGGGAGTCGAGCAGTAGGCAGGATAGACGGGTAGCCGCTGCACGAGCTGGAAACCGCGTTCCTCGGTCACCCGGCGCAGGGCGTCGAGCTCCGGCCAGGGGGCCTCTGGGTTGACGTGATCGGGCGTGACCGGGGAGACTCCGCCCCAGTCCGACAGACCGGCCTCGAGATAGACCCCGTACTCCTCGGGGGTGAGATTGGGCGGCGCCTGCACGCCGATTCCGGGACCGAGGATCAAGCGGGTCAGGGCGATCGCCAGAGCGATCTCGTCCACCTCGGGCTCGGGGTGGCCGGCCATGGCCACGTCGGGCTTGGCCCTGAAATTCTGGACGATGACCTCCTGGATGTGACCGTGGCGTCGATGGGACGCACGTATGGCGAGAAGGGCGTCGATTCGCTCCGGCCAGGTCTCGCCGATGCCCAGGAGGAGCCCGGTTGTGAACGGAACCTGCGCCGCCCCGGTGGCCTCTAGGGTCGCCAGCCGCACGCTTGGCTTCTTGTCCGGCGCGCCGAAATGGGCCATCCCGCGCTTGAGCAGCCGCTCGGAGAGCGTCTCGAGCATGGTTCCCTGGCTCGCCGACACCGGGCGCAGGACGGCGACCTCGTCCCGCGTCAGCGCGCCGGGGTTGACGTGCGGAAGCAGCGAGGTGTTCTCGAGAACCGAGCGGCATGCTTCAACCAGGTACCCGATGGTGGTGGAGTGCCCCAGGCTCTCGAGCTCCCGGCGCGCCTGCTCCCACTTGCGCTCGGGTTTGTCTCCGAGGGTGAAAAGAGCCTCGGTGCAACCCGCCGCCTCCCCGGCTCGGGCAATCGCCAGCACCTCTTCGAGAGGCAGATAGGCGCGCTCGCCCTGGTGGGGCGGATGGACGAAGGTGCAGTAACCGCACAGATCCCTGCACAGCTTGGTGAGGGGGATGAAGACCTTCTTCGAGAAGGTGATGCGGGGGCCGATGAAGCGATCGCGCAGCGCCCCGGCCGCAGCGACTGCGTCGTCGGGGCGCTCGAGGCTAAGGCGAGCCATCCTATGGGCCTCTTCGTCGGTCAGCCACACCCCATCGGCGGCGCGCTCCAACAGCCCTCCCAGCCCATTCACGGACGGAAGGCTACTCGATAGACTCCGGGCGATGAAGCGGCCGGGGTGGACGACGACGTTGCGAAGAGTGGATGTGCCGGGATCGACGAGCCCATTCGCGAAGAGGGGGGCCCGTGAAGGTCACGGCTCTCGCGGGCAGGAGCGACGAGCCCATTCGCGGAGAGGGGGGCCCGTGAAGGTCACGGCTCTCGCGGGCGGGAGCGACGAGCCCATTCGCGGAGAGGGGAGCCCGTGAAGGTCACGGCTCTCGGCGGGGGCGTGGGCGGCGCCAAGCTTCTGGTGGGGCTCGACGCAGCACTTGGCGCGAACCTCACGGCCGTCGTCAACACCGGGGACGACGACACCCTCTACGGAGTGCGGATATGTCCCGACCTGGACATCGTCACCTACTGGCTGGCCGGCATTGCGGACGAGCGCCGGGGCTGGGGGATCGAAGGAGACTCCTTCACCGTGGTGGACTCACTCGGAGCCCTGGGCGCGCCGGCCTGGTTCCGGCTCGGAGACCGCGACTTCGCCACCTGCATCCACCGCACCCGGCTCTTGGCTGAGGCGCAGACTCTGTCGACCGCCACCGACGAGATCCGGCGAGCGCTCGGGGTACGAACGCAGGTTATCCCGATGTCCGACGACGAGGTGCGGACACAGATCGTGAGCCGCGACGGCGCCACCCTGACCTTCCAGGACTATTTCGTCAGAAGGCGGGCCGATGTCGACGTGGCCCGGGTCATCTTCGCCGGCATCGAGGACGCCAAGCCGGCTCCCGGGGTGATCGACGCCATCGAGACCGCCGACCGCGTCATCGTGTGCCCGTCCAACCCGGTCGTGTCGGTGGCGCCCATTCTCGCCCTGCCCGGGGTCCGAGACGCCCTGGCGGCTCATCCATCTGTCGTTGCGGTGACGCCCATCGTGAGGGGCGCGCCGCTGAAGGGCCCAGCGGACCGGCTCCTGAAAGGGCTGGGAATCGAGGTCAGCGCCTCCGGCGTGGCCCGGCTCTACTCGGAGTGGTGTGACATCTTCGTGGTCGATGCGTCCGACGCATCCGAGTTCGAGCGCACGGGAGCCGCGGGGACGGAGGCCCTCGTCCTCGACACGATCATGTCCGACCGGGCTGCCTCGGCGAGGCTGGCTGAGTCTCTCCTCTCTCCGTGAGCGAGATCAGAATAATCGCGGTCCACGGGATCGGCGAGATCGTTCCCGGAGACGATGTCGCCGCCCGTATCGTGGACGCGCGCCGAGCGGGGAGCGAGCGGGACGGCCGAACGGTGAGCGACGAGGGGGAGGATGTCCTCTGGGCCGACGGAGACGTCGTGATCGTAACTCAGAAGGTCGTCTCGAAGTCCGAGGGCCGGCTCGTACGAGGGGTCACGCGCCGGGAGGCGGCCCTCGCGGAGTCCACACGCGTGCTACGGCGCATGGGCGACGCGGTCATCTCGGAGACGCGCCACGGCCTGGTGTGTGCCAACGCCGGCGTGGACGATTCGAACGTCCCGGGTGATTGCCTCGCGTTGCTCCCGGTCGACCCCGATCGTTCGGCGCGGCGGATCCGCGCCCGGCTCGAGCTCCTCACCGGTGCTCGCCTGGCGGTGATCGTCAGCGACACCTTCGGGCGCGCCTGGAGGGTGGGACAAACCGACGTCGCCATCGGCGTCGCCGGCATGGCGCCGCTGACCGACTACCGAGGCTCCACCGACGCGTTCGGCCGGTCCCTTTCCGCCACCCTGATCGCAGTTGCCGATGAGATCGCCGGAGCCGCCGAGATGGTCATGGGCAAGAGTCTCGGGGTCTGTGCCGCCGTGGTGCGAGGTGCACCCGTGACACCGGCCGACGGGGCGGCAGCAGAGATCATCAGGCCACCCCACGAGGACTTGTTCCGGTGAATTTGACCGAGGCGGTGGCCGCGCGCCGCAGCGTGCGCGCGTTCCAAGATCGAGCGGTCCCCCGGGAGCTCGTCGAGCGCGCGGTGTCGCTGGCGGTTCAGGCGCCCGCCCCCCACCACTCCTCACCATGGCGCTTCGCGCTCCTCGAAGCCCCCGAGGACAAAGGTCGCCTGGCCGCCGATATGGGAGGAGCGTGGCGGGCCGACCTCACCGCGGACGGACTCCCGAATGATCGAATCGAGGCGATCTTGAGCCGATCCGATGGGCTGCTCAGGTCGACGCCATTGCTCACCGTTTGTTGTGCGGATATGTCCGGGTCGCACGCTTACCCCGACGACCGGCGCAAGCTCGCAGAGTGGAGCCTGTTTGCCCATTCGGTGGGCGCTGCGCTGCAGATCTACATGACCGCGCTCGCCGAGTCCGGGGTGGCCTCCTGCTGGATCTCGGCGCCGGTGTTCTGTCGCGAACGGGTACAGCTGACATTGAACCTGCCGTCGGGGGTGGAACCTCAGGCACTGGTCCTGGTGGGCTACGCGTCTCCGGACTACCATCCCCGTCCCCGCCCGAAGCCCGACCCCAGCGCCTACATCCTCTAGCTCCTCGGAGCACCGGGACGCTTTGGAGGCGTCTGTTCCTCCCCAGGCCAAGGGCTCCTGCACTCCAGGACGCGACTTTGGCGCGCGTCGCTGTTAGCTTCGACTCAGTGAGCAACCCATGAGCAGAAAGCTTGCCGAAAAGCGGGATCGACGCGAGGCTCAACAACGCCGGCAGGAAGAACAGCGGCGTGCCGTTCGACGGCGAAACCTCCTGACGACGGGAATCGCCGTGGTGGTGCTGGCCGGGGCGGTGGCGCTCATAATCGCCGAGCGGACCCGGGAGTCCGCCCCCGTTGGGGTTGCCGCTTCAGAGGCTTCCTGCGAGCCGATCCAGACCCACGAGCCCCAAGGGGGCACCCATATCGAAGACGGGGCCACCCATCCGCCCTACAACTCCGACCCGCCCACCTCGGGGCCGCACTACGTGGATCCCGCCGCACCCGGCTTCTATCCCGCACCACTCCGGCCCGAGCAGCTCGTCCACAACCTCGAGCACGGCCAGATCGTGTTCTGGTACCGGCCGGACGCGTCTGAGGAGACCATCACGGAGATAGAGACTTTGATCGATCGGGAGCCCCCGGCCCAAGAAGCCGCCCTGCTTGCAGCCCCCTACGACGGCGTTCCGACTTCAGACAGCTTCGTCCTCACCGCGTGGGGGGCTTCGCAATCCTGCGACCGAGTCTCCCAGGAGGTCGTAGACGAATTCCGGGCCAGGTACCAGGGCCTTGGACCGGAACGCATCCAGGGCATCCCGCCTTTCACCCCCGAAAGCTGACGCCCCGGGCCGCTTCACCTTCGGTGCTGCTTGGACTTTCCCGAAACCCAAGTTGACCAATCCCGAATCGCAGGAGATACGAACAAGGGGCAGCGGACGGTTGGGAGACGGTCTCTGGCGGGACGGATAGCAGACATTCATCGCAAGCGAAGGGGGTGTTTGGACCTTAGCTGCGTTCGGCCTCTCCGGCTCCTCTCTCAATCCAGGCACAGACAACAGAAGGGCTGCAGCCGACCCGAGGGTAAACACACACCCGCATCGGGGGCTTCGCAACTCGGATGGCGGCAGTCCCCGATCAGGGAGGAACGCATGACTGAAGGTCTCAACTACGTGTTCTCGGGCCTCGAGAAGACGGTGGCCGACAAACCGGCGGCAAGCCGGCGACAGTTCGTAGCCGGGGCGGCTGCGACCCTGGGTGGACTTGGTCTCCTCAGCATTCCCTCGGCTGCTAAGGCCGGCCACCATGAAGGAGAGAGCACCACCGACATCATCAACATCGCAGCGACCGCAGAGGTCCTGGCCACGATCGTCAACACGATCGGCTTCCGGCGCGGCCTCGGCAAAGACGCTATCACCCAACGCAACATCAAGGCGGCTGCGCGCGAAGAGCTGGTGCACTACAACGTGCTCACAAGGCTGGGCGCCAAGCCCCTCACCAAGAGGATCTGGGTCCCGGACGCGGTCTTCGCCAGCCGGGCCAACCTGCTGAACACCCTGCAGGTGGGCGACCAGATCTTCGTGAACGCCTACCTCATCGCCACCCTGCACTTCGGCAACCAGGGGAACGGCGAGTTCGCCACCTACACGGCGGAGTTCATGGGGGTCGAGGGCGTGCACCGCGCGCTCGCGCGTCAGTCGCTGGGCCTGCTTGGCAACGACCGGGTGTTCATGAAGTTCGACCAGGTCGAAAGAGCGCCCGGCGCCCCGAACCGCGGGCAGCGCGGCTTCGACAAGGTCGCCCACGCGGTGGTCCAGCTCCAGGCGGCAGGCTTCGGCTTCGGCGCCGAGGGTGCAAAGCCCGGGCGCTTCTACCACTTCGACAACGTCAAGCAGAACACCCCGAACGACCCGGCCCTCAACACCTTCGCGCCGGACGCAGCCTAGCCACAGGCACCAAGGAGCTCAGGGAGACCACCGGAGGGTGACCCTCCGGTGGTCTCTTTGAGTTCGACCCCGTTGGGAGTCCTTAGCCGAATAAGCCGCGGAGTAGTCGCGTACTCAAGTCGGCGATGCGCCCCGAGGTGGCCTGGTAGACGCTCGCGGGGGCGCCGAATGGGTCGGCCAAGTCCTCACTTGTGCCCAGATCCGGCTCGCCCCTGGAGCCGTGGGCGCGTTCGACGGCCCGCCGTGCGCCCTCGACCGTGGTACGAGCGTCCACCGGGCCCCGTTGCGCGAACGGCTCAGAGGCCTCGAGTAGCCGGACCACCTCGATAAACGTGAAGGCACGTTCGTAAGGGACGCCCCCGTCGACCACGGCCGCGGCGACATGGTAGCGCTCGAACCCGATGACGAGGTCGGCCCTCGTCACCTCGGCCTCCGCCAGAGCGCGGGCGCGGTGGCGCGAGAGGTCTATTCCGGCTCCCCTCATCACGTCGAGGGCGGGTGTCGGACTGCCGACCGGCCCGAGGTCGAGGGTCCCCGCCGAGCCGACCTCGAGGGGAAGGGCGCGCTCGACGGCCAGATGCCGGGTCCACGCCTCGGCCATTGGGCTCCGGCAGCGGTTGCCCGTACAGAGGTAGACGATTCCGAAAACCGTCGGAGGGAGGGTGACAACGTCGGAGTCGGACGGCGACTCGGCGCGCCCTAGGCTCAAGGGCTCAGGACCACCGCGGGCGAGCCCAATCGATAGTCCATTCCAGCCCGTCCTTCAGTTCGACGGTCGGCTCCCAACCCAGCTCGCGGCGGGCCAGAGCGATGTCGGGTTTGCGAACCTCGGGATCGTCCACCGGCCGCTGCAGGAACTTGACTTCGGCGCCGCTGCCGGCGAGGTCGGCCACCAGCTTGGCGAGCTCGAGGATCGTGGATTCCTCCGGGTTCCCGAGGTTCATGGGGCCCGTGCCCCCTGCCGAAAGGAACCTCCAAAAGCCCTCGATGAGGTCGTCCACGTAACACAACGACCGGGTCTGGCTTCCATCGCCGTGGACGGTTACAGGCCGCCCGTGGAGCGCCTGGTCGATGAAGTTCGGGACCGCCCGGCCGTCGGCCCTTCGCATCCGGGGGCCATAGGTATTGAAGATGCGCACGACCTTGATCGGAATCCCATGGACCCTGTGGTAAGCGAAGGTAACCGCCTCGGCATAGCGTTTGGCCTCGTCGTACACGCTGCGGGGGCCGATGGGGTTGACGTTGCCCCAGTAGCTCTCGGGTTGAGGGTGCACCAAAGGGTCCCCATAAACCTCCGACGTCGAGGAAAGAAAAAAGGACGCCCCCTTCGACAGGGCGAGATCGAGCGCCGAGTAGGTTCCCTGCGCCCCGACTCTGAGGGTCTCAATCGGAAGCCTAAGGTAATCCGGTGGCGATGCCGGAGAGGCGAGATGCAAGACCCAGTCGACCTCGCCCTCGACTTCCAGAGGGTTGGTGACGTCCACGGACTTGAACGAGAAGCTTCTGTGGTCGAAGATCTCCTCGAGGTTGGTCGAGGTGCCCGTCACGAGCGAATCGAGGCAAACCACCTTCCAACCTTCCCCCAGCAGTCGCCGGCACAGGTGGGACCCGAGGAAACCGGCTCCTCCCGTGACGACCGCCCTAGGCATCCGAGGGTCCCGTTCCGCAACGCGGCATGGCCAATCCGGCCTGGGAGATGCCAAGCGAGGGGAAGCCAAAGGGATTGTGGGAGATAGACATAGGACCACTCTATCGGCACCTCAGCGGGCTTCACTTGAACAGGATTCGAACGCTCTTCGGCCGGTACCCGTAAAACAGGCGAAGATGTGAGACGAGAAAACTTTCATCAAACTTGGGAGAAAGTCTGCCAGTGCTCTATCGCTTGGGCAGGGCCTGCACTTCAACGTGCCGGCCGGCTCCGCGAGGAGCACCCCCAGGGGAACGTGACATTGCGTAATTCTCCGACCCTGCCGACGGCCGCGGCGTGAAGGTGCACATGGCTGAGGACGACCGGTGGGTACTGGTCACGGACGACAACTACGGAAAGGCGTCCGGGTCGGTCGCGGCGGTGCGCGGCCTCGCCGCCGCGGGCTATCACCCGGCGGTTGCGTTCTCGACCCCGGTCTCACTTGCGGCCTCGTCCCGTTACTGCCGGCGGCAGATCCGCGTGCCGAGCCACCGGGCGGAGGGATATGCAGACGCAATCGCCGCCGAGCTGAAGGCTCATCCCTATCTGACCGTCCTGCCGACGACCGACATCGCCCTGCGCGCCCTGGACAGACCGGAAGCACGTTTCATCGACAAGTCCCGGCTCGCTCGGCTCGCGCAGGAGACCGGCGTGGACATGCCCCCCACCACCATGTTCGCGAGCACAGACCGGCTGCTGGAAGAGGCCGACCGGCTCGACTACCCGGTCATGATCAAGCCGACCGTCAAGCACGCCGCCCGGGTGGCCCGTGGTCCGGAGGATCTCCGATGGTGGTGCGGAAAGCCCGGGGAGGTCTTAGTGCAGCCCTTCCTCCAACGTGAGCAGGAATTCGGTGTGGCGGGTCTGGTGTGGGAGGGGGAGATGATCGCGTCGGTGCGCCAGCGTCACATACGGACGTGGCCTCCCGAGGCGGGGTCGGCGTCCGCCGCACGGACGATCGCAGTCGATCTCGAGCTCGAAGCCCGCCTCCTCAGGTTGCTGGACGGTTACAACGGCATATTCCAGGCCGACTTCATGGGCCACTATCTGATCGACGTCAACCCGCGCGTCTATGCCTCATTGCGGCTGGCGACGGGAGCCGGGGTCAACCTGGTGGGTTTGTATTGCGATCTGCTGCGAGGCGAGGCGGTCGATCGGGTTCAGGGCCGCCCGGGGGTCTTCTACCGCTGGCTGGATGCCGATCTCCGCAGCGTGATCGGTGCCTGGAGGGAGCACAAGATGGGCACCCAGGAAGCTCTGGGGGAGCTCAGGCTCCGGCGGGGCACTGTCTATGCGATCGAATCGCTGGACGACTGGCGGCCGACCCTGGCGCGCGCTCGATACGGCCTGGCCACAGGACGCTGGCGCAGAGCATACGCCCGAGACTGACCGACACGAAGGCTCCGGAGAATCCAGGAGCCCCGGGCATGCGAGATACAGATGGGGGTAAGAGGATTGCCTAAGACCTGAGAGTGGGATACTGAAGTCGGGCGATAAGAGGGAGATGGGCGAGAACACAGGGGCACCTGGGAGGTCCAATGGCCGCGCTGAGAAAACAAGAACAGGTAGAGGTAACCGATTCTGTCCTGGGCTCGGATGAGGACAGGGACCTCACCCTCTCGTTCCAACGCGGCGACCACGACGCCTACGGGTCCATATACAGCCGGTACTACCGGTCGGTCTACAACGTCTGCTACCGAATGTTGGGCCAACGCGACGACGCTCAGGAGGCGACGCAGGAAACCTTCTTGAGGGTTTACCAGGCCCTCGGCCGCTTCAACGGCCACTACCAGCTGGGTCCGTGGATCATCCGGATAGCGACCAACGTCTGTCTCGACCATCTCAGGCTACGCAAACGCCGGCCGCAGGACGTCACCCCAATCGATGCTCTCGAGCAGAGACCGGACGGAGGCACGGATGACCCCGAGCAGGTCCTGCTGAAAAGGGCCGAGGGGGACAAGATACGCGCCGTGTTGTCTTCGCTTCCCCCCGCCCATCGAGCCGCAATCGTGTTGCGCGACTACGAAGGCATGCCCTATCGGGAGATCGCCCTCACGCTCGACATCAGCGAGGGGCAGGTAAAGGCGCTGCTGCACCGCGCCCGGAAGCGTTTCCGAAGGACCTGGGTACCGGCGCCGGTCATGCTGCCCCTCTATGGGTTCCTGAACCGTTTCCGAGGCCGCCATGTCCCCTTTGGACCCGCCGACGTGGCACGGGCCGCATCTCCGGCGGCCGAGATTGCATACGCAAGCGGCTCGGTGACTTCGAGCGGGATGCTGGAGCATGTTTCCGTCGCACTTGGCGACAAGGTCGCGCCGGTGGTTGCCGCTGCCCTCATCGGCGCCTCCGCGGTCGGCGGCACGATTGCGATCCAGGGAGGGTCGGGGGAGACCATTCCCCGGGCGGTCGCATCCGTGGCAGGCGCCGAACCATCGAAGGACAGGGGGGGAAGCGGCGCAGCCGAAGACCCGCTCGACCCCGCAGGGGGGGCGGACGTCACCGACGAGAAAAATGCAGGACCGGCGGCCGACGACGAGAGCGGCGCGCCCGAAGAGCCCAACGGCACCGACAAGTTCAAGGGGGGCTCGGTCGCAGACAGCGGCAGCGGTTTCGACACTCCCGAAGTTGCGGGCCCAGACGACCCTGAGCTGACGCCCGGCAGCGACCCTGAGGAGAGTCCCACGCCCGGCAGCGACCCTGAGGAGAGTCCCACGCCCGCCCCGACGGAGAGTCCCACGCCCACCCCGACGGCGAGTCCCACGCCCGATCTCACCCCCACACCCCCGGCCGACATGGGCGACGAACCCTCTTCCCTCGGTCTCAGTGAGCCGGCGACATCGCCGCCTCCTGCGGACGCCGATCTTGGGGATGGTTTGTCCGGCGGCTGAGCCCCGGATCGCCTGGCTACATCCTGGAGCGGAACCAGTCCACGGTTTGAGCGAGCCCCTCGTTCATGCCCAGGGAGGGCTTCCAACCCAAGACATCGGCCGCTTTGGAGGGATCGATTGCGATGCGGTACAGCTCACCGGGTCGCCACGGGGCGTAATTCGGCTCGAATCGGGCGTCGGTGAGGGCGGCCAGCTTCGCGTAGAGCTCGTTGATCGAGATCTCGGACCCGCTTCCGATGTTGATGAGCTCGGCGCTTCCCTTGTCGCGGGCTGCCACGAACGCGGACACGACGTCTAGTACGTGGGCGAAGTCACGGGTCTGGCTCCCATCGCCGTAGATGGTGCACGGCTTCGCCCCCAGCATCCGGCGCGCAAAGATCGCCACCACCTGGCCCTCCAACCCGACCTCGCTGGCCGGCTCCTGACGCGGCCCGTAGACGTTCGCCAGGGCCAATGCCGTGTAGTCGAGGCCTTTGTCTGCCTGGAAATAACGAAGGTAATCCGTGATGACTCTCTTGGAGACCCCGTAGGGCGACACCGGCATCGACTCGGGCCTGAAGAACTGGTCCTCTGTGATCGGCAAGCGGGTGGGCTCCGGGTCACCGTAGATGGTGCCGCCCGAGGAGGCAACGATCACTTTCCTCACCCCCGCCTCGCCGGCCGAAGCAAGCACGTTGACCGTCCCGATGACGTTCACCATCGCATCCTGAACCGGGTTGGCAACCGAGGCACGAACGTCGACCTGAGCGGCGAGATGGAAGATGATCTCGGGTTGTGTGCGCTTAACGAGGTCCCGGATGACCGTAGAGGTCACATCGGCTCGCTGAAACGAGAACTTCCCCGCGGCCGAGCGCGCCTCGGCCAGGTTGGTCAACGCTCCCGACGAGAGATCGTCGACACCGATGACCTCTTCGCCCTCCTCGAGCAGACGATCCACGAGGTGTGAGCCAATGAACCCTGCCGCTCCGGTGACCAGTACCTTCATTCTTCCCTACCTCCTCCGAGATCGTCGATACCGCCCGCGTCACGGTACGGCGGCTAGCCGGATACGACTTCTCCGTCCGCGACCGTCCGGCCGGTCACCTGCACGTCCGGCGCGACCATCACCCCTTCTCCCACGACCGAACCGCGCACCCATGCCCCTGGCCCCAACCTGACCCCGGGGAGCAGAACGCTTCCTTCGATCCTGGCGTTATCGGCCAGGGCCGAGCCCCCGCCGACACAGGAGCGCACCACGCTCACGCCCTCTCCGATCTTCACGCCGGGGGCGATCGCAACCGCCTCCGGCCCCGGTTGGGGTACCGCCCGGGTCAGGAAGCGTCCGCTCAGTGAGTCCTGATTGGCCTGCAGGAGCTTCGGCGGAGTTCCGACATCCATCCAGTAAGCATCGCTCCCGGTAGCGTATAAGGGGGCTCCGGCGGCAACGAGGCTGGGGAACAGCGACCGCTCGGCGGAATAACGCTCGCCTGAAGGTATCCAGTCGAATACCTCCGGTTCGAGGACGTAGACCCCGGCGTTGATCAAGTTCGTCGTGGCGGTGCCGGCGGGCGGCTTTTCGATAAAGCTCTTGACCCTGCCGTCCTCCTCGGTCACCACGACGCCGTATGCCGACGGATCATCCACCGGGGTCAGCGCGATCGTCGCCAGCGCCCCTCGGCGCACGTGCCAGTCCACAAGGCGGCGCAAGTCCAACTGGGTCAAGACGTCGCCGTTGAAGGCCAGGAAAGTCTCGCCGGCGACCGACGACTCGGCGTTCTTCAACGCACCGGCGGTGTCGAGAGGGGTCGTCTCCTGGGTCACCCTCACGTGGAGACCTCTCCCGGCGGCGGGCTTGATGACGCCGTCGAAGCGCTCGGCGAGGTAGGAAGTCAGCAGGACCGCCTCCTGCACCCCGTGGGCTACAAGCAGGTCGAAGACGTGATCGATATGAGCTCGGTTGGCGATCGGAAGCAGGTGCTTCGGGCGCGAAAGGGTCAAGGGCCGCAGGCGGGTGCCCTGTCCGCCGGCGAGGAGGAGTGCCTTCACCTCCGTCTGGCTCTCTGTGCGCCCTCGTCGTGCTGGGATGGCCTGTCTGCAGGCGCGGGCGGACTCATCCGAGCGCGCCAATAGTCGAGCACCTCGGCGAGGGTGTCCTCGAGACGGTGCTCGGGCTTCCACCCCACCAGGCGCTCTAGCTTGGCTGCGCTGCCGGTCAACAACGGGGGATCAGCGGGGCGGATCTTGGCCGGCTCGATGCGAACCTCCACATCGACGCGTGCAAGGTCGAGCAGGATCCCGAGCGCGTCACCCAGCGGCCGGGCACTACCGGTTGCAACGTTGTACGGCTCGCCGGGAACACCGTGCTCGAGCACCAGACGGTAGGCGCGCACCACGTCCCGGACGTCGCCGAACTCGCGGGCAAGCCTCAGGTCCCCCACCTCGACCACCGGCGCGCCGAGCCCCGCCTCTGCAAGAGCGATCTGACGCGCCCAGTCGGCGGTCGCAAACGATGGCGGTTGACCCGGGCCTATATGCATGAAGGCCCGAGTGATCACGACCTCGAGCCCGAAGGCCTCGTAGAAGGTGCGCGCCACCCACTCCTGGGCGACCTTGCTCGCCGCATAAGGCGACAGCGGCCGGAGGGGCGCATCCTCGTCGAGGGGGCACAATGCGGGATCGGCGCGCCCGTACTCATCGCTGGTGGCGGTAACCAGCACGCGGCAACTCGGGGAGTGTCGGCGCAAAGCATCCAGGACCAGGTGGGTGCCGGCTACGTTTACCGAGTACGTGAGCGCCGGCTCCTTCCACGACAAACCTGCAGACGACTGAGCCGCAAGGTGGCAGGCCCATTCGGGGCGAACCCTCTCGATCAGCCGGTCGACCGCGTGGGCATCCCTGACATCAAGCGTTGGGGGAGCGTCGCCGCTCGGCTGTTCCGCTCGGCTGCCGCGGAGGACCGTTCCCGTGACTTCGTGGCCCTCATCCCTGAGCGAAGCCGCCAACTCGGAGCCGACGAAGCCTCCCGCGCCGGTGATCAGGACTCGCACGCCCCGGATGCCCCTGGGCCTTCAGGCCCGTCGGAACGACGCGCCGATAACTGCGATCCCCAATGCGACGATCAGCACCCCGATCCACCGAAGGGCGGGAACGCTTTCGTGCAGCACGAGCTTGGCAATCAGCACGACAAGGATGTAGGACATCCCGACAAGGGGATAGGCAATCGAAAGCGGCACGCGTGACAGCACCACCAGCCAGAAGACGGCCGAGATGCCGAACAACACCAGCCCCGCCCATAGCAACGGCTGTTGCACGGCGCGGGCAAGGGTGGGCAGCGGGCTGGACACTTGAGCTTCACCGATCGGACCGAACTGATCCATAGCCGCCTTCAGTGTCACCTGTCCCGCCACTGCGAAGCAGATACTGATGAGCACCAACCCAAGTTCCGGCATGAGACCGGAACGAGACGCGGCTGCAACCGAAATTGTTTCTGGACTGGGAACCTCAAGCGCCATGCGGGCGAGTTTAAGTGACGAAATGGGCTTCGCACCCACGCCGGGCCCCGCGCCTAGCGAGCTGGCGCGTGCGAGAGAAGCTTCCGTTGCTGGGCGACCATTCCTTCAGGCGCGCCGTCGACCGGAGTTGCAATGACGGCCCCGCCGGGGGCCCCCTCGGACCAGGACGGCGCGCCGGAGCGCACTCGAGATCCGCTCCCTTTGTGGACGGAGATCCGAAACAGAGTGTCGCGCAATCCGAGCGCCAGCTTCAGGGAATACCCACTGACTCGAACCTTGCCGGAGGCGCCCACTATCCGCGCCCCGCCTCTGCCGTTGGGCTTAGGGACGGTCACTCTGCCGGAAACGCCGAACGGTTTCAGCAGCACCACCCGCCTGAGCCGGCCGACATCGTAGGTTGCGCGGAGCTTCGATGAGAACGCCCGCCACGACATCTGTTGGGTCCAGCTGTGATTGGGGTTCGCCGCAACCCGATCGGGTCGGTCCCGCACCCCGCGCAGGTAAGAGACAGGCGACCCGCCCCACACGTTCTCGTTGTTTTCGGTGTGGCCTCCGGAGGAGGACGAATAGAGCGCCTGGATCGGGCGTCCGTGGTCGAGGATCACTTTGCCGCGCGTGCGCTTGACGGCGCGCCTCCAGTCCTTCCAGTAGGACCCGGAGGTGGTTCGCTTGGCGTCGCCGACATAGGCCTGATCGACGGTCGAGTCGTAGACGGTGCAGTCGCAGGGGGACTGGTGCGCACCGATGCGGCGGCTTTTCTCGTAGGCGTAGGTGCGCCCGGCGATCGCCTGGGCGCGGAGAACCGGCTGCGGCCAGGAAGACGGCACCTCGCCGAGGCCGAGGAGGTACTCCTGCATGGGGATCGAGAGCACGACGCGCATGCACTGACCACCGCATATGGAGCTCGAATAGGTGCCGAGCTGCAACCTCCCGTCGGCGTAGCTGTAGAGCTTCCCGGAGACGCGCGCCAGCGACCCAAAGCGTTCGTACTTCACGATCAGAGGGCGGCGGTGGGAGCCGAAGACCCTTCTGCCGTCCCTTCTCACCCGTTTGCCGTTCTTGAACACCCGCATCTTGCCTGCCTTCCTGGGCGCGACCCGGAAGGTATCGCCGGGGCCGCCCGCGGCGACCTTTGATCCGGCGCCTTTGACCTGCAGGACGATATGGCCACCCCTCCCCGACCGGCGTCTCGAGCTGAGGGAAACGGAGCTCCGGCCCTGCATGAGCCCGACCCGGATCTTCGGCATGCGGGCGCGCCTCAGTGAGGCGCCCGAATAGTAGTGCTCGACGATCCGCTCTGCGCTGCGGCCCGCAAGCGCCCGGCCGTAGGCCCCGTACTGGGACATGCCCATCCCGTGACCCCATCCGCCGCCCTTTATGGTCACCACCCGAGCCGCAGAGGCCGCGGGGGCGTCCACAAGCATCAGACCCAGGACGGCAACGATTGCAAGGGCGCCTAACCGCCCTCTCCCGCTGCCAGTGCGGTGCGGTAAGCGCCTATCGTCGCCGCAGCGGTACGTTCCCAGGTGTAGGCGAGGGCCCTCCCCCGCCCTGCCCGGGCCAAACGCTGTCTTCTGAGGGGATCTCGAACCAACGCCACCAACCCTTCCCTCAGTGCCTCGACGTCGGTTGGCTCGACCAGCTCGGCCGCATCGCCCAGCACCTCCTCGGCGCAGCCGTAGCGTCCCACCAGGGTGGGTGTGCCCGCCGCCATGGCCTCCAGCGGAGGCAGGCCGAAGCCCTCGTAGAGTGAGGGATAGCAGAACAACTCGGCTGCCGCGAGGAGCCCCGGCAGGGTCTCGTCGCCCACCCAGCCAAGCGGGACGACGTTGGCGGGCCGGGGGAGATCCGGCCCCCATCCTTTGGGTCCTGCCAGCGCGAGTGTCCATCCGTCTAACGAATCGGATGCAGCCTCCCATGCCTTGAGCAATCGAACCAGGTTCTTCCGGGGCTCGAGTGTACCCACCGCGACGACGAAAGGCCCCGGGATACCCATTCGGCCCAGAACCACGTTTGAGAGAGGGCGCGCCCCGAAGAACAGGGGCGAGACGCCCTCATAGGTCACCTCCACGCGCTCGGGCGCCGTTCCGTACCGATCTATCAGCTCATGCGCAATCGAATGGGTGGGGACGACGACGGCAGCGGCTCGCCCGAGAGACCAGGGAACGAGATCGCGCAGGCGGTGCCCTCCGGGGAAGGTGTCTTCCCGCAGGTAGGAGAGATCGTGCACGGTGACGACCCCGGGCGCCCTGCCGAGAGCGGGCAGAACGAAATTCGTGGCGTGCACGAGGTCCACCGATCCCGTAAGCCGCTCGATGGAGGGCTCGCCGGCCACTCGCCACGCAGCCTGCACGAGCCGCGCCGGAACCCGCCACCGGACGATCCCGTCCTGGGGGTCCCCGCCGGCCGGTCCTCGCCCGTCCTCTCCCCGCCCTCCACCCGTTCTTCCCCGCCCCCCGCCGGTTCTTCCCCGCCCTCCGCC
>JALZIQ010000063.1 GCA_030860205.1 Actinomycetota bacterium
CCGGCTGACCTGGCCCGAGGTCCGGCGCGCCGCGGCCGAGGGGTTCGTCCCGATCGTGCCGATCGGCACCCTGGAGGACCACGGGCGCCACCTTCCCATCGACACCGATGTGACCCTGGTCGAGGCCATCTGCAGGGGTGCGGCCGAGCGGCTTCCGGGCGAAGCCGTACTGCTCCCGGCCATCGTGCACGGTTACTCGCCCCACCACATGGACTTTCCCGGCACGGTGACCATCGGGTGGGATACGTTCTGCCGCTACTGCACCGATGTCGCCGTCTCCCTGGTCCGTCACGGTTTCATGCGAGTGCTCCTGGTGAACGGGCACGGCTCGAACCAGCCGTTGGTCGAGATGGCGGCGCGCCTAGCAATGGTGCGGGAACCAGAGTCGCTCGTCGCAACCGCCTTCTATCTGTCCAATCCCGAATCGGCCGCCACCATCGCAACGATCCGTGAATCCGAACGCGGCGGCATGGCGCACGCCTGTGAGCTCGAGACGTCTTTGTATCTCCACCTCGCCCCCGATGCGGTCGACATGTCACTGGCAGCAGACGAGCACGGTTATCCGTCCACCGACAACGTTTGGATGGATTGGGCGGACGGCCCTTTGAAGGTCATGCCGTGGTGGTCGTCGTTCTCGGAGTCCGGGGTCCAGGGTGACGCCACCAAGGCGACCGCCGCCAAGGGCAAGGTCTTGTTCGAGGCCGCGGTGTACGAGGTCATGGCGTTCGTCGGCGAGCTGCGCGGCTTGGCGCTGCCACAGAGAAGGGACCATCATGACGATTAAGGGCCGGGCGTTGCCGCCGGGGGGCACGATCGGTGTGCCCGCTCCCGCATCGCCCTTTCACAACCGATCCGAGGTTTTCCGCGGCGTGGAGTGGTGGGAGTCGCAGGGATACCGAGTCGTGCTCGGGGAGGGCGTCTTCGCGCGCGACGGCTGGGTTGCGGGGGACGCCGTCCGGCGCGCCGAGGACATCACCAGGATGTTCGCCGACTCCGAGGTCGACGTGGTGGAGTGCCTCCAGGGCGGCTACGGCTCAGCCCAGACCATCCCGCACATCGACTTCGACGTGATCAGGGCGAACCCAAAGCCGTTCATCGGCTATTCGGACATCAGCGCACTGCACGCGGCGATCCGCCACTACACCGGGCTCGTCACCTTCTACGGCCCCGGTCTGGCGGGGGTGGCCGATCCCGCCACCAAGGACTTCACGCGTGAGCGTCTCCTCAAGGCGCTGACCTCGAGCGATCCCCTCGGAGAAGTGCCGCGCAACCCCGATGACGCCTACATCAGACCCTTGAGTCCGGGGGCCGCAAGCGGGGAGCTCGTGGGCGGATGCCTGTGGCTGCTCGGACAAACCATCGGGACACCCTGGCAGATCGATCTCGACGGCAAGATCTTCTTTTTCGAGGACTACGATGCTCCGCCGTTCTACGTCGACGGACTGCTCAACCAGATGACTCAGGCCGACATCCTCCAGAAGGCAGCCGGAGTGGTCGTGGGTGAGCTCGAAAAGTGCGATTGGCGCGAGGACAGGCCCGACTTCCCGCGGTCGCTGTCCATCGAGGACGTGCTGGAGCGCTATATCGAGCCGTTGGGGGTCCCGGCCATTTACGGGCTTCCCATGGGGCATGGCAAATGCCTTTCGACCACGCCCCTGGGGGTCCGGGCCACGGTTGACGCCGATGCCCGCCGGCTTACCCTGGACGAGGCTGCGCTTCTGCCCAACTCGGTTTAATAGGGCCCTCAGGGGGCCACCGCGCCTGCTTGAAGGTGCCGTTCCTCCTGCCTAACTGACCATCCTCCGCACCGGGGCTTATACAGAGTGGAAGTACCGAGCGGGCCGGTAGAGACGCCTATTATGCGTCGACGCGCAGGACGGACGGCATTGGGGGAAAACCGCTGGGCCGCGTTAGCTTCTCCGTCGCAGTACGATTTGTGTAGTAACAGCAAGCCGAGTGGCCGTGTGGTGAACGCATTGCATTTAGGGGGAAAGATGAACAGACGGGTGATCGGGGCGGCCCTCGCGGCGGTGTTGATCCTTGCCGGGTGCGCATCCGATGGGTTGAGTGACGAAGAGGGCGGCGTCAAGAAGGGCGGCATCCTCAAGCTCGGTACGGTTGACTACATCGACTCGCTCAATCCCTTCATCGCAATCGAGTCACAGTCCTATAACGCAATGGTGATGCAGTATCCGCAGCTGGTGCAGTACGGGCCGGGGATCAAGATCGAGGGTGACTGGGCCACCGACTGGTCCAGCACCCCCGACGGTCTGAAATGGACCTTCAAACTGAAGCCTGGAACCAAGTGGTCGGATGGCAAGCCGATGACGGCGGCCGATGCCGCATGGACCGGTAACACGATACTCAAATACGCCGACGGGCCCACCGCCGCGCTCTCAGCCGCCCTGGCGAACGTCAAGAAGCTCTCCGCTCCCGACGACGAGACTCTGGTCATCGAATATGCCAACGCGACCGGGAACGTGCTTGCGCAGATGGAGCAGTTCTGGGTCCTCCCCGAGCACGTGTGGTCCAAATACACCGGCAACGACGGCAAGGACATCAAAACCTTCCAGCCGGAGCAGGACCTTCCTGTCGTGGCCGGCGGCGCCTACTTCATCGACAAGTACGACAAGAAAGGCACGACGGTTTTCAAGCCGAACCCCAACTTCTATGGACCGGAGCCGAACACCGAGGCCGTTGCGCTGATCTACTACACCAACTCCACTTCCATGATCGCCGACCTGCGTGCGGGGACGCTCGACTGGATCGAGTCGGTGCCTGCCAACGCAGCCGAGGCGCTCGAGTCGGAACCCGGTATTACCGTTCAGAGTGAGCTAGGAGCCCAGGTCGACAACATCACCTTCAACTCCAATCCGGTCAAACCACAGAATCGAGAGCTGCTGGATCCAAAAGTGCGGGAGGCGCTCGAGTACGCGACCAACCGCCAGGAGCTAATCGACGTCGTCTACAACGGCTACGCAAAGCCGTGGGCGAACTTGATCTCGTCCCAGTCGGGGGAGTGGGTAAATCCCGAAGTCAAGCCGCTGCCCTACGATCCCGATCGGGCGAACGAGATCCTCGACTCCCTCGGATACGAGATGCGAAATGGCGTCCGCGAGGTCCCCGCGACGACGGGCGAGTATGCGCAGCCGGCGCATCCGATGTCTTACGAGGTGATCGTTCCGAACAGTCTCAACTTCAACGGAGAGCGCTATTTCGAGGTCGTCAAGGACAGCTGGGCCGACGTCGGAGTCAAGCTGACCCTCAAACCGGGCGGCGACACCGGACAGGCGTATGCGCTCGAGACGGCTGGGGGTTACACCAAGTTCGATCTGGCGATCTGGGACTGGATAGGCTACGTGGATCCCGACTTCATGCTGTCGGTCATGACCAAGGACCAGTGGTACAGCTGGAACGACACCGGTTACGACGATCCGGCCTACGACGCGATGTATAAGAAGCAGGGCCGGACGGTAGACCAGGAGGAGCGCCGCGACCTTGTCTGGGAGATGCAGGCCAAGCTCGCCCGGGAGCGGCCCTATATTCACACGGTGCAAGAAGAGATCATCATGGCTTTTCGGGACGAGTGGGAGGGCTTCTATCCGCAGCTGGGTGCCTACTGCAAGTGCTACTACACGAGCCCGCATCTCATCCAGTAATGCCTCGCTGACACCGCCGGAGGTTCACAGGTGAGGGGCGCCGACTACGTCATCCGGCGCACGGGTGCGGCGCTCTTGACCGTGTTCGTAGCCATCACCTTGAACTTCGTCTTGTTTCGCGCTGTTCCCGGGAGCGCAGTCACCGCGCTGCGGTGCTTCCATTGCACGAAGCAGTTCAAGGCCGCGCTCGAGCAAGAGCTGGGCCTGAATCAGTCCATGTGGCAGCAGTACACGATCTACCTGGGTAACCTCGCCCAGGGGGATCTCGGCACCTCGTTCACCGATCATCGCTCTGTCTGGCAGAACCTCAGAGAACCGATCATGAACACTCTGCCGATGCTGGTGATCTCCACCGTGATCTCGGTCGTCATCGGCGTTTTCGCGGGGGTCGTATCGGCGTGGAGAAGAGGAACCAGGACCGATCGTCTCAATACCTGGGCGGCACTGTCTTTCTACGCCATGCCGACGCAGTGGATCGGCCTAATGGTCGTGTTCTACATCGCCCTCAGGTTCGGGTTCCCGGTGGCGGGGATACGTGATCCGACGCTCGGAATCCTGGAGGAGCCGTCGACGTGGACGGTCATAACCGATCGTTTGCGCCACCTGGCGCTTCCTGCCTTGACCCTGGGCATCGGTCTCTACGGCGAGTATGCGCTCATTGTCCGCTCCGCGATGCTGGAAACGCTGGGCGAGGATTACGTGCTTACGGCGCGAGCTAAAGGACTCAAGAACCTGGATATCGTGTGGCGACACGGGCTTCGTAACGCGATGCTTCCACTCGTCACTCTCATTGCCTTGTCGTTTGGTTACATCCTGGCGGGAGCGATCGTCATCGAGGAGGTCTTCTCCTACCCGGGAATAGGACTGGCGGTGATCAATGCCATCGATCAGCGTGACTACCCGGTCTTGCAGGGTGCCTTTCTGCTGCTTACCTTCGCCGTGATCTTCTTCAACTTCGTGGCCGACCTGTTGTACTTCAAGCTCGACCCTCGAGTCATCGCATGACCATCGAGGCTATGCCTCCGACCGGAGCGGCAGGAGGACTGCCAGCAAAAGAGCCCGCACCTGTGGCGTCGACCCCCCGTGGTGTTCTCCGGCAGATTGTGCTCGGGGATCGACAAGCGGCTTTTGGCGCGCTGTTACTGGTGCTCTTCGTTGCGATTGCGCTCGCTGCCCCGCTCATCTCTCCCCACAGTCCCACCGGCAAGGTCGGCCCCGTGTATGCACCACCGTCGTCTGAGCACCTCTTGGGACTGGACGACGGTGGAATCGACATGCTTACGCTGTTGATCTGGGGAGCCCGTGTTTCGCTCCTGGTCGGATTCGCCGCTTCGCTCATGGCGATGCTGATCGGCGGCACGGTCGGGATTCTGTCCGGTTATCTGGGGGGAAGGACGGATACCGTGCTCATGCGAATAACCGACTATTTCTTGGTGATCCCCGATGTGCCGTTGATGATTGTAGCGGCGGCGATCTGGGGGCAGAGCCTGCTGAATATAGTGGTCATCATCGCAGTCATCTACTGGACGAGCACGGCGCGGCTGATTCGCGCACAAGTCAAGAGTGTTCGTGAACAGGTGTATGTGAAGCGAGCGCGCGCTCTAGGTGCGGGCAACGCTCGGTTGATCGTCAAGCACGTGCTGCCCCAGGTGACGCCCCTGTTGATCGCGAACACGGTTCTCACGGTTGCAACCGCGATCTTCGCCGAGACGTACATTGCGTTCCTTGGGTTGGGTGATCCGTCACAAGTCTCGTGGGGCAAACTGATCCAAAACTCGCTCACGGGAGGGGCGATCTTCAGCGACGCGTGGTGGGCGATCGTGCCTCCGGGGGTCTGTGTGACCTTCGTGATCCTCGCGTGCACAATGGTGGGGCAATCCATGGAAGACGCCCTCAATCCTCGCCTCAAGGTGGGCCACCTTTCGGTCCATAGATTCCGGGTGCGCCGGCCTCCCGTCAAGCCGGGCGCCGAGTGAGCGCCCGGGACCCGGTTCTCAGGGTCGAGGACCTCCACGTCTGGTTCGACCTGCCCGGTGGGGAGCTGCATGCAGTACAGGGGTTGAGTTTCGAGCTGAACACGGGCGAGCGTCTGGGCCTGGTGGGCGAATCGGGGTGCGGAAAAACCACCAGCATCCTCGCCGTCATGGGATTGTTGCCGCCAAATGCAAGCGTTGCCGGCTGCGTGTACCTGCACGGTAGCGACATACTCGAGGGTGGCGAGAGGACCGTAGCGCCACACCGATGGAGGCACATTGCAATGGTGTTTCAGGGCGCGATGAATGCCTTCAATCCCGTGAAACGAATCGGTGATCAGATCGCCGAACCCATGGAGCTGCACGGGATAGCGAAGGGCCGGGCAGCGCGCGAGAGGGTTGCCGAGCTGTTCGAGATGGTGGGGATCGCTCCCGCAAGAGCAGACCGCTATCCCCATGAATTCTCCGGTGGCATGAGGCAGCGGGCGGCGATCGCTATGACGCTCGCCTGCAATCCCCAGGTGATTCTCGCGGACGAGCCCACAACGGCGCTCGACGTCATGGTGCAGGCGCAGATTCTGGAGTTGCTCGTGAAGTTGTCGGAGGAGCTCGGCCTGGCGCTGGTGTTGGTGACCCACGACCTTCCCGTCGTGGCCCAAACGTGCGGCCGTGCTGCGGTGATGTATGCCGGGCGGATGGTCGAGGATGGGGCGACCGATGACCTGTATCACAATCCGAAACATCCATACACACGTTTGTTGTTCTCTGCCACGCCCGACCTCTACGCCGAGGATCACATCATCTCCATTCCGGGCGCGCCTCCGAGGCTCGATCGGGAGATCGCGGGCTGCCCCTTCGAACCCCGATGCGATCGAGCATTCGCACCTTGTCCTACGATCACGCCGCCTTTGGTTACAGTCGCCCCCAGACACGCCGCCGCTTGTCATTTGAACGACGTTGCTCTGGAGCGAACGCCGTGAGCTCCGACGCGGAACCCCCGCTGCTCGAAGTCGAAGAACTGGTTACGCGCTATCCGGTCCCTCGTGGGATTGTGGGAACCGTCACCGGCCGGCCCCAACTCAAGGTGCGTGCCACGGACGGCATCTCGTTCGCCCTCCGTCCGGGAGAGATGCTCGCTCTCGTGGGCGAGTCCGGCTGCGGGAAGACAACGACCGCCCAGACTGTGATGAGGATGATCGAGCCGGACGGCGGTCGGATCCGGTTTCGGGGCCGCGACATAACCAGGCTGTCGCACCGACAGATGCGCCCGCTGCGTCGTGAGATGCAGCTCATCTACCAGGATCCCTACGAGTCCCTCGACCCCCGTTTTCGTGTTCGTGACACAGTAGAGGAGCCGCTGATCATTCACGGAGGAAGAGGGTCGAAGAACGACCGTGATGAGCTCATCCGGAAGGCATTGGAGCGAACGGGATTGTCTCCCGCGGACCTGTATGTGAACCGTTACCCTCACGAGCTCTCCGGAGGCCAGCGCCAGCGCGTGGCAATCGCAGCCAGCCTGGTGTTGAACCCGTCCCTTCTCGTGGCCGATGAGCCGGTGTCGATGCTCGACGTCTCGGTCCGGGCGGGAATTCTCGATTTGCTTGCCGGGCTATGCCGCGCAGGCCTCGGCATCTTGATGATCACCCACGATCTTTCGACTGCGGCCCACTACGCGGATCGGATCGCCGTTATGTATCTCGGTCGAATCGTGGAACTTGGCCCCGCAAAAAAAGTCGTCCGCCGGCCCCAACATCCCTATACGCGCGCCCTGGTTTCGGTCGTTCCCAGCCGTGATCCGCGGACCGGGTCACATCCGCAGCTATTGAAAGGGGAAACCCCCAACCCCGTTCACATTCCGCCGGGGTGCCGCTTCCATCCCCGCTGCCCCGAGGCGATAACGGAGTGCACTTCGGTCGACCCACAGCTGCGTGCGGTAGGAGGAGATGGCCACGAGGCCGCGTGCATCCTGGTCGGTGACGGCGAGCAGCTCGCCGCAAGAGAAGGCGGGACGACGCTGCGGCCGTAGGGGCGCCCGGATCTGGTTACTGGAGCCGTCGAGGGTGACGGCGTCTAACCCGGTCAGGAAGCGGCTCGGGCCCGGCGAGGAAATCAGCGGCGGGCGAGGGCACTCAGGGCTCTTACCAGCTGGTCGAGATGGGCATCGAGGTCGGGTCGGGGGCCCGCTTGAAGAATCACCATTCTTGCAAGCGCCTGAACGAGCTGATCTTGGTTGGCACCCTCATCGCGATAAGGGCGAACGGCCTCGTCCATCTCCTCGGAGTTCCCATGCACAAGTGCCCAGATGTACCGGCGAGCGTTCTCCAGGTCTTGCAGATCGGTCATGAGCTCAACCTCAATCTCTATATGTGGGAGCCACTCTTCGACGATCTTATTCGCAAACGCCTCCGGATTGCCCGAAGTGATGCCGATCAGGGCTCGCCCGCAAGAAGGGACGGCTCGTCGCCTCTCCTACCTACCGCCTGGCTCTAGAGTAGATATGTGAGCTTTCTAGCCAAGCCAACCGAGGTTCCTCGGCGGCACGATCATGTGAATCTGCGCGGCGCTCAGCGGCGAGCCCTGTGGGTGGCCCTGGGCCTCAACGCGGGGTTCATGGTCGTCGAGCTAATGGGCGGAGTGCTCTTCCACTCCCTGGCGCTGCTGGCGGACGCGGCGCACATGCTCTCCGATGTCGCAGGGCTTGCTATCGCGCTCGTGGCCCAATATCTGATGGATCGGCCTTTCTCGGCGCGAAAGACCTACGGACTTCAGCGCGCCGAGGTGCTCGGTGCGATGGCAAATGGCCTCACCCTGGTCGCCGTCACCGTGTGGATATTCGTCGAAGCCTGGGGCCGTCTGTCGGACCCCGAGACGGTGGCAGGCTCGGGGGTGCTGGCTGTGGGAGCGCTCGGGTTGGCCGTCAACGCGGGAAGCGCCGTCGTTCTGGTGCGGTCGCGAGGCAGGAGTCTCAACATGCACGGCGCCTGGCTCCACATGGTTTCAGACGCGGCTGGTTCGGTTGCGGTCATCGTCGCTGCAATGGGCGTTCTGTTGTGGGACGCGCAGTGGGTGGACGCTGCCGCCTCCATCGTCATCGGCATCCTCATACTGGCAGTTACGTGGCGCCTACTGGTCGAGACGGTCCACGTCCTGATGGAGGGCGCGCCGCGCGACGTCGATGTGAATGCGGTTCAGGAGGCCATGGAAGCCGAACCGGGCGTCGAGTCGGTCCATCATCTCCACCTGTGGAACCTGGCCTCGGACAGCGCCGCGCTCTCGGCGCATCTGGTGCTGGAGCGTGACACCAGCCTCCACGACGCCCAGGAACGCGGTGATCGAATCAAGGCCATGCTGTCCGCCGACTTCGGAATCGCGCATGCGACCCTCGAGTTCGAATGCCACACCTGCGAACCCGCTCTAGCCGACGGACATCATTGAATCTTCCCTACTGAAGGTGACGGGGGTAGGTCTCTTTCCACTTCATTGACTCTTTAGGTTCGCCGTTCTCGGTCACGTCGAGGTCGAGCTCGAGGTAGACGTTGTCTTTGTCCGACCGCAGGTCCATGTGCGTCTCGGCGCGCGCAACCGTTCCATCCCACCTCAGCTCGAAGGCGCCGCCACCCGTGACAAATGATGCGCCCGGATCCACCGTAGACACACCCGCCGTTCCCCAGTAGTGCTCGAGAAACGCAGACCCGTGATCGAACGGCGTGGTGTGGTCGTGATCTATGACGACCCGGCTCTCACGCCGTAGAACATCGTGCTCGAACCTCCATACCGGGCCGGCTTGGCCGGATGGCTCACTGGTTGCCGCAGGGGGTGGCGCGAAGTCGGGTGTCTCGGCCACCGGTGAGGGGCCTTCGACTACGGGAAGCCTCACGACCGAGGCGGCCGAATCCACCGAAAGGGTCAGCGGCTCCGGCGGGGGCCATACATTCGGCCAGTCGGTCCCGGCCAGGTCGAGCCTCAGGGAATGGCCCGCTTCGAAGACCCATGAGCTCACATCGAGGTCGAACGAGATCGTGTAGCGTTCCCCGGGCCGAAGCGCTTCGGGCTCTGTGTGTGAGTCCCTGTGCGTGAGATTGAGCCACCCGCGGCTCACCAGCACGGAGGGGCCGTCCTCGAAGACATCACACAGCTTGGCGGATAGCGACGCGACGGGGGCAGACGAGGTAAGCGTGATTTCAACTTCTGGGTAACCCAGAATCTCGAACTCCTGCTCGAACCGGGGCCAGGTGTAGACGAGTGAATGGGCCTCGTCGGCGCGCTGGTCCAACGGCTGGCCCGCAGGCAGGGCGCCCGCGCATGAACCTGCACCGTACGCGCCGACATCGCCGCGCACCACAAGCGTGTGGCCCTGACGCGGCCCCACGTTCTGGTCCAGACGTAGAGAAGCGACCCGACCGCGCTCGAGTGGCCAGTCCGGCTCGTAACGCCATTCACCCCGCATCTCGTCGAGGTCGGGAGCCGGCCGCGTCGAACGCCGAATGAACACGGCGATGGGAGGCTCGTCGTTTGCGGGGGCTCCGCGAAGCCACTGGTCGAACCACTTGATGAGCTCGGGGACGAGGTCGATCCTCGGTCCGGGGAGCGAGGACTCGGGCGCCATGTGGCTCCACGGACCGAACAACAGGCGTTTTGGGACCTGGAGTTGCTCGAATACCCGAAAGGTTGCGTTGCGGTAACCGTCGGCCCATCCCGCTACGATCATGGTCGGGCACTTGATGGCGCCGTAGTTGGGCCGCAGCGATCCGTGTTGCCAGTACGGATCGCGCACCTGCTCCTCGAGCCAGCGGAGCAGCCAGGGCTGCAATGTGGCGAGCCGTTCATCCCACAATTTCCGCCAGCCGGGCCCGACGATGCCGGGTACGGGGGGCAGTGCGTTCATCGCCACCATGTAGAGCGGGTAATCGGTCAGATCAAGGGATCGCCGTGTCCCACCATAGATATGAACGTCGTCGGTGTAGCGATCATCGGTTGCATAGATGGGCACGATCGCCTTGAGCGCGGGGGGTTGTTCCATCGCGACCTGGAAGGAGTTGAACCCGCCGTAGGACGCGCCGTACATACCGACGTTGCCGTTGCACCAGGTTTGTTCGGCCAGCCAGGCGATGACCTCGCAGAGGTCTTTTTGTTCCTGGGGCGGGTACTCGTCTTCAGCCACACCTTCGGACGATCCGGTTCCGCGCAGGTCGACGCGACAAACGACGAAGTCGCCCTCATCACGGAGCCGGCGATATTCCGGCTGGTGATAAGCGGTGACGTCGTCCTTGCGATAGGGAAGACCTTCGAGGATCACAGGCCACGGGCCGACCGACTCCGGCGTATAGAGCGTCGCACAGAGCCGCACGCCGTCGGACATGGTTATCCACTCATCGAGCTTCTCCGGCACCCGCCTGCCCCCTCGAACCTTTTCCGTTTCGTCAGGAATGTTTCATCGCGCTGGCTCGACCACGCCAACCGACACACTAGACGGGGACCGAGGGGTCGACCACCTCCAGCAGTTTGAATGCCCTCTTGTAGAAGCCGCGGTCGCGCGTTAGCAGCCGATCCGACCGAGAGGCGGCGTGCGCTCCGATGAGAAAATCGGCGATCACTCGTTCGCGCCGGCCGCCTCTGCGCCTGTATGAGCGCCAAGCAATCCCTGCGTCGGCAGCCGCGGTTTCATCTAGAGGGCCGAACTCGACCCCAAGTCGATCCAAAGTCTCTCGAGCGTTTTCGTAGGAAGGGAACCACGCAGCGGTTTCCGCCCATACGACATCGCAAGCCACGACGCTACCCTCGGACAACGACGCCCTCAGGGCGTCAGCCGATCCAGCTCCGAACCGAGGATCGGCCCCAAAGACATCCAACAGGACGTTTGTGTCGACGGCGGTTATCAAACCGGGCCGTCACCACCTCGCAGCTCTGCAAGCAGCTCATCGGTCGGTCGGTTGAGCCTGAGCACTCCGTAGACGGCGTCGACGGGATCGCGAACGGACACTTTTGTCGCAACCAGGCGCCCCTGTTGTTCCTCCCACTCGAGCTCCGCTCCGGCTCGAATGCCCAATCGATCTCTTAGCGGCTTCGGTATCGTGACCTGGCCCTTCTCGGAAACCCTGCTATTCATACCGAGATGGTAGTGATTCCTACCAAAACAGTCAAACCGCCGCTGTGGGCCGGGTAGTATGCTCTCTTTTGGGGCGAGGAGGCAGGGATGACCAAGGGTCTGCTGGATAGATTGTCGGACGGGGTGGTGCTCGGGGACGGTGGCTATCTCCTCGAGCTGGAGAAGCGAGGCTATGTCCAGGCGGGCCCCTTCACCCCCGAGGTCAGCCTCACTCATCCCGAGGCGCTCGCCGAGCTGCACCGGGAGTTCATGCGCGCCGGAGCGGAGGTGCTGCAGGCACTCACCTTCTACGCAAGCGAAGACAAGCTCGCCACCGTCGGGCTGTCCGGCAAGGTCGACGACATCAACCGCGCCGCCGTTGCAGTGGCGCGCAAAGTTGCCGACGAAGGAGACGCACTGGTGGCGGGGAATCTCAGCCTCACGTGGGTCTATGAACCCGAGAACCGCAAGTCACATGAGCACGTCCGCGCATTGTTCGACCGACAGCTCGAGCTCCACACCGAGGGCGGGATCGACTTTGTCGTCGGAGAGACGTTCAGTTGGCTGGGCGAGGCACTGATCGCGACCGAGGCTGCGAAAAAGACGGGTCTGCCGGTCATGACAACGATGTCGTTCGAGGGGGAGCCCTTCGCCAAGGAGGGTGACTCGCCGGCCGACTGCGCCCGCAAGCTGGTCGACGCCGGCGCCGACGTCGTGGGGGTGAACTGCCTGCGCAACCCCGACTACACCCTTCCGCTGATCGAGGAGATGCGCGCGGCCGTGGACGCTTACGTAGCGTGCCAGCCGGTCGCCTACCGGACTCCGCCCGAGCTTCCGGACTTCACCTCGAACCCGGAGTTCCCACTCGACCTCGACCCCCTGCAGCTGCCGCGCCGAGTGATGGCCGGCTATGCCGTTGCCGCCCGCGACCTGGGGATCAACTACATCGGTTCGTGCTGCGGCTCGGTCGCGTCACACGTCAAGGCGATGGCACAGGCGCTCGGCAAGCAGACGGAAGCCGAGAGGGAGTGGCGATCGGAGGGCAAGCCCATGTCGGCCTACGAGTACTACGGGCACGACGGCTAATCCGGGCGGCTGGGGGTACAGGTCGTCGGCGCTACCGCATACCCGTGCGCGCTAAGCCCGCCGGGCGGTGCTCACGCGCACAGGTTCATATCGATGTCGGCTGCTTCCATTACGAGCGCATCCCGGAGCGATCCTCAGGCGCGCTTGCGCTCCGGATCGAAAAACGGCAGAGGCACAACAGTCGCATCCACGATTCCCCGGCGCGCCTCCACGGTCCACTCGACCCCGAGTTGGGTGCCGGGCTCCGAATAGGAGGCCGGGACCGATCCCAGGGCGATGCTCTTCTTGAGCGTGGGGCTCCACGTCCCGCTCGTGGCGCGCCCGATCTGGCGGCCGTTGAAGTACACCGGCACAGGGGTCCGCCATGCGGTTGCCGACACCTGAGGCGGCAGTCCCTGTCTGCGATGTAGCGTCTCGATCCCGTCCCAGTCGAGCTCGAGGCCCACAACCCGTCGCGCCGGCCCCCCGGCGGCCTGCTCGGACTCGAGGGCGCGCCGCCCCACGAAGTTGGCCGCTTTCTTGAAGTTCACCAGGCGCCCGAGCCCGATCTCGAAGGGTGAGTACGACTGCTCGGGGATAAGGGCCTGACGCGAGCTGAAGAAGTCGACGTCGATCAGGATCAATCCGGCCTCGAGGCGGGCGACGTCCAGGGCCAGTATCCCCGCCGGACGCAGGCCGTACGATGCCCCGGCCCCCATGAGCGCATCCCACAGCTCGACGGCGCTCCCGGCCTGGACCCACAGCTCGTAGCCGAGGTCGCCGGTGTAGCCGGTCCTCGATACGTCGATGTCGGTGGCTCCGACCCGGGCCGGGCGCCGCCCGAAGTAGCGGAGATCGGTGAACGACTCCCCGGAGGCGGCTTCTAGCACCGCGCGGGACAGAGGGCCCTGGAGGGCCAGGGCCGCTACCGACTCGCTGATGTCCTCGATGTCCACATCAAGCCCCGCCGAGTTGAGGGCGAACCAGCGGAGCGACGGGTCCGCCGATGTCCAGCGGAAGGTGGTGTCGTCGAGCCTCGCGATCGTGCCGTCGTCGATGACCCTGCCGTCCTCGTCGCACCAACATGTGTAGACCACGCCGCCCACCTTGATCTTGGTGGCGTCGCGCGTTATCACCCGGTCGACCAGGCGCTCGGCGTCCGGACCAGAGACCCTGTATTTGTAGAGAGGCGAAACATCGATCAACGCCGCGGCGGTGCGGATCGCGGTGTACTCGATGTCGTGATGGTCGGAGTAGAGACTTGCGGCGAAGTAGCCTGCCCAGTCGCGCCACTCGAGCCGCTGGTTCATGGCTGCGGTACGCGGATAAAAGGCGGTTCCGACGCTCAGAGCTGTTCCTCGTTTCTGTTGGGTGGCCTGCTGCGACATTGCGTAACGAGGTCCCGCCGGGATGGCCCGGTGCGACGAAGCACTTAGAGTACTCGGGCCCCATCGGGGGTCGATAGCTTGGTGTGTGCTAACCACTGCGCCAAGAAAAACGAAAGGGTTAGATGAGCGAGCGCTACGACGCCGTCATCATCGGAGGAGGCCACAACGGCCTCACCAGCGCCGCCTATCTGGCGCGCGCAGGGTGGCGGGTGCTGGTACTCGAGCGACGCCACGTCCTGGGCGGCGCAGCAGTGACCGAGGAGATCTTCCCGGGGTTCCGCTTCACCGTTGCCTCCTACGTCGTGAGCCTCCTGCGTCCCGAGATCATCAGGGAGCTCGAGCTGCCCAAGCACGGGCTCAGCATCCTCCCGTTGGATGGGACCTTCACGCCGCTGGTCGACGACTATCTGTGGCGCGTGGACGACCATGCAAGGACCCAGAGGGAGCTCCGGCGCTGGTCGCGATCGGATGCCGAAGCCTACGACGAGTACGGCCTGCTGATGGTCGAGATGGCTCGCTTCATCAAGCCCATCCTCTCGGTCGTCCCCCCTGATCCGTCCCGCTTCAGGCCGGGGGAATGGCTGCCGTTGGCGGCGCTGGCGCGGGCGTTCTCCAAGCTGCCCGAGGCCCAGCAGGCGGTCTTCATCCAGCTAATGACGATGAGCGCAGCCGATTTCCTGGACCAGTGGTTCGAGACCGATCCACTCAAGGCCACCATGTCTGCCTCGGGGGTCATCGGTACCTTTCAGGGGATCCGCTCGCCCGGCACGGCCTACGTGCTGCTGCACCACTACATGGGCGAAATCGACGGCGCCTTCCGCTCGTGGGGCATTCCGCGCGGGGGTACGGGGGCCATCAGTGAGGCGATCGCGTCCTCGGCGCGCACCGCGGGGGCCGAGATAAGGACCTCTGCTCCGGTGGCGCAGATCCGGGTACAGGGTGACGCGACCACAGGCGTCGTCCTCGGTTCCGGGGAGGAGATCGCCGCGCAGGTCGTTCTGTCGAGCGTCGATGTCAAGCGCACGTTTCTCGACATGGTCGAACCGGGCACTCTCGAGGCAGACTTCGTCGAGGAGATACGGCGGTACAAGTTCCGGGGATCTTCCGGCAAGGTGAACCTGGCACTCGACGGGCTTGCCGACTTCACCTGTCTGCCGGGAGCGGGAGACCACCTGCGCGGCGCAATCAGCTTCTCGCCGAGCGTCGACTACATGGAACAGGCCTACGACGACGCCAAGTACGGACGCTTCAGCCGGCGCCCGTACATTGACGCCATCATCCCGACGCTGCTGGACCCGTCCATGGCGCCGCCGGGCAAGCACATCATGAGCTGTTTCGTGCAGTACGCGCCCTACACCCTCGCCGACGGCGATTGGGATTCGCAAAGGGAAGCGTTCGGAGACGCCGTCATCGACACCATCGCCGAAAGGGCGCCCAACATCAAAGACATCATCCTTCACCGCCAGGTGCTCACCCCTCTCGACATCGAGCGCGACTTCGGCCTGACCGAGGGCAACATCTTCCAAGGTGAGCTAAGCCTCGAACAGCTCTTCTTCAACCGGCCGGCTCCGGGTTGGGCTCGTTATCGCACCCCGTTGAAGGATCTGTGGATGTGCGGCTCGGCCACCCACCCAGGCGGCGGGATCATGGGCGCGCCGGGGCGCATCGCGGCCCTGGAAGTGCTCCGCGCCCACAAGAAGCCGGCGTGAGCACTCACTACGACGCCGTGGTCATCGGCGCGGGCCATAACGGGCTGGTGACCGCCGGCCTCCTCGCGAAGGCGGGCCTCAGCACGCTCGTGGTCGAGCGCGCCGAGCGAATCGGTGGAGCTCTCGGGACCACGAACGAGCTGACTCCGGGCGTCCGTGTCCCGACGCTTGCTCACTCGGTCGGCCGCCTGGCGCCCTCGGTCGCGACGAGCTTGGGGCTCTACGACCACGGTCTCCGCTTGATCCAGCCCGAGGTCCGGGCATGGGCGCCGCAGCCCGACGGCCGCGCCGTGACCCTCTGGGGGGACACCGGGCGCACCGCCGGCGAGTTGCGTTCGTGGTCGGCTCATGACGCAGATGCCTACCGTGCCTTCGATGCCCGGGTGCGCGCCCTTGCCGGTGTCCTCGGGCGGCTGTATGAGCTGACTCCACCGAGTGCGGAGACCCTGTCCACCGAAGGCGCACTCGGCGCCATGCGCCTGATCCAGGCGTTCCGGGGGCTGGACAGGAAGGACGCCCAGACCCTCTTGCGCGTGCTCCCGATGGCAGCGGCGGATTTCGTCGGCGAGCACTTCGACACCGATGCCCTGCGCGCCCTCCTGGCGTTCAGGGGTGTGCTTTACGCCTCGATGGGGCCGTGGTCGGCCGGAACGACCGCCCTGCTCCTCGGGGATTCCGCGGGAAACGAGGGCGGCGCGCCGGGATCGGCGGTGTTCGTGGAAGGGGGCCCGGCCGCTCTTGCCGCAGCCTTGGCGTCGGCGGCACGCTCCTTCGGAGCCCAGCTCCGAACGGGGGCCGAGGTGATCGCCATCACGGCCGACTCCGAGGGCAAAGCATCCGGTGTGGCACTGATCTCCGGAGAGGAGATAGAGGCAGGGGTCGTCGTCTCCGGCGCCGATCCCAAGCGCACGCTGCGGCTCGTCGACCCGGTCGAGCTGGGGCCAACCCTGCTTTGGAGAGGCGAGAACATTCGCGCGCCCGGGGTGACTGCCAAGGTGAACCTCGTTCTGGAAGATGTGCCGCGCTTCCCAGCCCTGGGGCCGGAAGGCGACCGGCGGCGTCTCCAGGGCCGGATCGTCCTCGCCCCCTCGATTGATTGGATCGAGGGCGCCTTCGACGCCACGAAATACGGCAGAATCCCCGAATCGCCGCCGATGGAGGCGACCATCCCGACGCTCGTGGACCCGCAACCGGCCTGCGAGGGGCGCCAAGTCATGAGCATCGTCGTGCAGTACGCCCCCTACGACCTCGAGGGTGGCTGGGAGACCGGCCGTGACGAACTGGGCGACAGGGTGCTCGAGACCCTCGACGCTTTCGCTCCGGGAACAGCGGATCTGGTTCTCGAGCGACAGGTGATCACGCCCCTCGACCTCGAGCGCGACTACGGTCTCACGGGGGGTCACGCATTGCATGCAGAGCCTTCGCTGGACCAGTTCTTCGCCTGGAGGCCGCTGTGGGGCCAAGCAGACTACCGGATGGGCGTCCCCGGTCTCTACCTATGTGGATCTGGGGCGCACCCCGGCGGGGGCATCACGGGCCGGCCGGGCGCCAATGCGGCGCGGGAGGTTCTGGCCGATCACCGCAGGAAGCAGCACAGGGGCGAGTGAACCTGAATCATCGGCGGCGTCCAGCTCCCGGATCTTGGGGAGCCCGCGCTTCGGGGTTGGTCGAGGCCGACTGGGCGGCTGATTCAGCCGAGTGCAGCCGCGCCGGCGAGCCTTCCCTCTGCGGGCCCCGCTCCCTCATCCGCGCAGCCCGAACCCCAGGGATCCCACCATGCGATCTCGCGGTGAAGATCGACGACGGAGCCGATCACGATGATCGCCGGTGCCTCCAAGCGCGCCGCGGAAACGGCTTGCGGCAGGTCGCTCAGGGGAGCAGTGACCGTCCTCTGCCGCTCGGTGGTTCCCCACTGGATCACCGCCGAAGGCGTTTTTGCGGGTCTGCCATGCCGTACCAGGGTGTTCACGATTGCAGGGAGCTGGCGCATGCCCATGAGGATGACCAAGGTGTCGACCGAAGTTGCAAGCCCCGGCCAATCCACATCCGAGTCGTCGGGGTGCCGGTGGCCGGTGACAAAGGCGACCGAAGAGGCATGCCTGCGGTCTGTGACGGGGATGCCGGCGTACGCGGGGACCGCCACGGCAGAGCTGATCCCGGGGACGATCTCGAACGGGATGCCTTCCGCGGCGAGGAATCCGGCCTCCTCGCCGCCCCGCCCGAAAACGAATGGGTCGCCACCTTTGAGCCTCACGATGCGCTTGCCCTTTCGGGCGAGCGCCCTCAATAGCTCGTTGATCTGCCTTTGTTCGGCGATGTGACGGCCGTTGCTCTTCCCCATGTAGATACGTTCTGCCTGGGGCGGCGCAAGATCGAGCAGGTCCGGGTGGGCGAGGCGGTCGTAGATGACGACGTCAGCGCGGCTCAGACGGTGACTGCCCGCGACGGTCAGCAGTCCGGGGTCTCCGGGTCCGGCTCCTACCAGAGAGACAAAACCCTTCCCGGTGGATTCGCGGTGCTCCGGGGGCGTCTGGTCGTCCCTTGCTTCTGCTAGAGCACGCTGCTTCGCGCTCGAGATGAGGGCGCGTACACCGTCTTTGTCCCCTTGCCTGAGCAGCTCGATGGGGTCGGGATGTCCGGTGACGATTGACTCGAAGAAGGTCTTGCGGTCGCGGTAGGTCGGCAACTCCCTCTTCGCCCAGCCGCGCTCCTCGTTCAGCAAGGTCGCGAGCTCCGCGTAGTCGCGGCCGAAGAGGGCGCCGATTTCCCCCTTCATTCGTTTGGCCAACGCGGGGCTCGCTCCTGCGGTCGAGATGGCAATAGCGATGGGTCCGGTTCTGACGATCGCCGGCAGGATGAAGCTGCACAGGGGCGGAACGTCCACCACGTTGACCAACCTCTGCCGCGCCTCCCCGTCATCGAAAACGCGTATGTTGGTTTCGGTGTCGGCGGTTGCCGCAATGGCCAGCCAGCATCCGTCCCAGTCCGATCCTCTGTACGGCTGTTGGCGCCATTCGAGGGAGCCGGATGCCGCTAGGTCTCTTACTTCGTCCAGCGCCTCCGGCGCTACCACCCGTACTGAGGCGTTGCACGCCAAGAGTCCCTCTATCTTCTCCAAGGCGACATTCCCGGCCCCCACGACCAATGCCCTCCGATTGGTCAAGTTGAGCGCCGACATATAGAAGGGGGTCTCGAGCATGCCTGCAGCGCAGCTCTGATCGCAGAAGTCCAGGCGATACTGGCACACGCAACGCTTGCCGGCATAACTCTGTCCGGAGGCCGTCACGGCGCGCCGAGTCCTACGAAGCGCACCTCGAAGCGGCGGTCACAGGAGGAGCAGTAGTAGCCGTACTTGTCGTCTGCCGGCTCGATGCTTTCTTCCGCGCAGTAAGGGCAATGAAAGGGCACGGCTCGCATGGTCACTGCTCGGCCTCGGTTTCACGCGCCCCTCCGGCCTTTCCGAAGGAGTGGATTCCGCATTCGGCTTTGTCGAAGCCCACCCACCGGCCGGCGCGCTCGTTGCGCTCGTGCGGGAGTGGCGCCGTGCAGGGTCGACACCCGACCGAGGCATAGCCCTGCTCCAGCAGAGGGTGAGTGGGTATCGCGTGTTCTGCGATGTAGCTGTCGACGTCGTCCCTGGACCAGTTGGCAAGGGGATGGATCTTCAAGATCTCGTTGTTCGACGGGAGCAATTGGGCTTCGACGATGGGGGTCTGGGCTCGCAGAGGCGACTGATCGCGGCGGAGCCCCGAGATCCATCCGTCGTATCCCTCGAGCTCCCTCTGAAGTGGTTCGACCTTGTTTATCATGCAGCATTGATTCGGGTCGCGGCGATAGAGGTCGCGGCCGTACAGCTCTGCTTGACCCTCGGGAGAGCCGTGCACTCCCCTTAGGTTCACAAGGTTGAGGTTCCATTGTTTCGCGATGCGGTCTCGGAACTCGAGTGTCTCGGGAAAGTGGAACCCGGTGTCCAGAAAGAGAACCGGGATGCCCGGGTCGAGAGCCCTTATCTGGTGGAGGATCACCAAACCCGATGATTGAAAAGAGGTTGCCACCGCCGGCCTCTCGATGCTGCGCACGACCCACCTGATGATTTCGATCGGCTCTGCGTTCTCGAGTCGCGAGTAGTCCCACTGTGGGGCGGCGAAGCCCGCCCTCCTGGCGGGATCGTCCCTGTTTCGAGAAGGTGAGGTCATCCAGGCGCGCCCCTACGAAGCTCGAGGTTGGGCGAGTGCAGCTGGGGCGGGCGTCATCCGGCCGAACGAAGGCTTGGAGCCAAAGCGCTGGAGTTCCTCATCCGACAGGCGATTTACGAATGCCGAAAAGGATTCTCCTTCGATCCGGCCGGCGCGGAAGCGGCGAACGAGTGTCTCCACGTAGGGCCCAGCCTCCGAGGCGAGGATCTTGACGCCTTTGACCTTGCGGCCGAAGGAACGTGTCTGACCGAGATGTCCCCCGAGATGAACGAGAAAGGCTTCGACCTTGCGTGTGCCGCCGTCGGGGGCGCCGTTGTGGGTCTTCTCGGTCACCAAACAGCCCATGAGGCCGATGTCTGCGACTTGAAAGCGGGCGCAGGAATTGGGACATCCGTTTACGTTGATTCGTATCTCGTCCTCGTATCCTGGGACTGCTCGGTCGAGATGCTGGTAGATCTCAGCGGCGCGCCCCTTGGTCTCGACGATGGCCAGCTTGCAGAACTCGATTCCGGTGCACGCCATGGTTCCCCTGCGCCAATTGCTTGCGCGTGCGGGTAGATCGAGCACGTCGAGCTCTTCGACGAGTTGGGGAGTCCGCTCGGGAGCGACATCGAGGATGACCATCTTTTGTTGGGTCGTCGTACGGATCCGACCGTGGCCGTAGTTGTTTGCAAGCCGGGCCAAGGCGCGGAGTTGATGCCCTGAGATGCGTCCGGCCTTCAATGCGAACCCGACATAGTTGCGGCCGTCTTTCTGGGGCCAGGTCCCAACGTGTTCGCGGTGTGCCGAAGCGGGCACGCTTGCTTCTTCGAGATCCGGCAACACGAAACCGATTTCTTTCTGCAGCATGTGCCGGAACTTCTCGGGCCCCCAGTCCTGCACCAGGAACTTGAGGCGCGCCCGATTGCGGGCCTTTCGGTAACCCCAGTCACGGAACACCGACGTCACCCCCAGCACCACAGGAACCACATCTTCGATTCCCACGAAGACTCCGAGACGAGAGGCGAAAATGGGATTGGTGCTCAAGCCTCCACCGACCCAGAGATCGAAGCCGGGTTTGCCCTCTTGGCTCAGGGCGCCCACCAAACCGACGTCGTTGATCTCGTGTTGGGCGCATCTATGGGAGCAACCCGACAGCGAGATCTTGAATTTTCGCGGCAGGTTGGAGAACTCGGGGTTGCCGACAAGCTGCGCGTTCGCCTCCCGGAGGACCGCCGAGGCGTCCACCACCTCAGACGCATCGATGCCGGCGAGGGGACAACCGAGGATGTTTCGCGGTGTGTCGCCACAGGCCTCGGTGGTCGAGAGGCCCACGGCCTCGAGCCGCCTCCATATCTCGGGGACGTCTTCGATTCGGATCCAGTGAAGCTGGATGTTCTGGCGGTCGGTGACGTCGGCCACATCGCGGCCGTATCGCCCGGAGATGGCGCCGATCACGTCGGTCTGTCCGGCCGTCAGGATGCCCCCTGGGACCCTGATCCGGAGCATGAAATAGCCGTCCGACTCGGGGCGTTGGGTGTAGAGGCCGTACCAGCGAAACCGGTTCCTCAGATCGGAGGGCCAGATGGAGCCCCACCCTCCCCGGGCATAGACGCCCTCGATCCGAGCCCGCACGTTGAGGCCGTCGTCCTCCCGCTTGGCCTGCTCGGCGGCGTTCAACGGCTCCCGGTGACCAAGCGCCCATTGCCCCTGGGCGGGGGAACCAGCCGTCTTCATCCGTTCTCCTGGGGTCTGTAGTCTGGAAACGCCCACCCTCCTGGGGCCAGCGAAACGTTTTCTACAGTGTAAAAAGGTTTAAGTCAAACGGGAGTCCGCCGGGGCTACGCAAGGCGATCTAGGCCCCCGGCAACCTCGTCGTCTGCAGCTCGGCAAGCTCCGGAGAGTCCACCTCAGGGGACATCGCCTGGGCTTCTTCTCTGGGCGTCTGCCACCGCTGGGGCCCCCGCGCACCTCTGGTGAACCCGAGGGGCGTAGTCACGGTGGTGACAACCGCCATGAGAAGCCAATAGAGGAGGGGATAGTAGACGGCGACGGCAAAATACCGGGCAACGGTGCGGTCGTAGCGCCGATCCAAGGACATGCCGACGGCGAGCTGCAACAGGCTGAGCGTCGCTATCGTCATACCCCACCAGTTGGGGAAGGGAGAAGCACCGACTGGAGGAACACCTGCTGCGTATGACCCGATCCATATGACGGTGAAGCCCACGAACACGTATGCCCACAGAATCGACAGCATCGACTCCGCCAGAATGGGCCACATGCGCCGGTGCTTCCAACCCATCACCTCGCCCGTGTGGCGCCGAAGAACCTGAGCGAGTCCCAGCGCCCACCGCCGTCGTTGCTTCCACAGAACGGGCAGGGTGCGCGGCACGTGCATCCAGACAAGGGCGGCGGGCTCGTAACGAATGTCATAGTGCTTCTTCTGCAGCTTCCAGGTCATGTCGATGTCCTCGGTCGCCATGTCGGGGCTGAAGAGCCCCGCGTCTACGAGCGCGGACTTCCTGAAGGCGGTGACGACGCC
>JALZIQ010000002.1 GCA_030860205.1 Actinomycetota bacterium
AGAGCCATGTTCTCGCCCTCCGCCAGGTACTGCCTCTGCCTCTCGTCACGCGCAAAGGCGCCGGCGGCCTCCGACATCACACCAGACGAGAGAAAAAGGTGGTGAAGGCGTTCGCCGCCGTGGTGAACCAGTCTCCGGCGTTCTCCCCGGTCGCCCGGACTATGCGGGCGGCCTCCCCGGGGGCCGAGACGATGAAGAAGATCAGGAAGGCGACCAGAAGCCACCACAGAACGGTTTTTAGCATCAGGCCACAACTATAAACATAAGTAACAGCAAGTGCACTAGTGCGCCGCCTTTATCGGGCCTCAGCGGCCGGTCCACCAGCCGAGCCATAGGCGCCGGGAGGTCCTGAGGTACTCCCGCTCGCGGGAGAAGACCTCGAGGGTCACGGTCCCATCGTAGCCCATGCCCTTCAGGCCTGCGATTGCACCCTTCCAGTCTATGAACCCTGCCCCGAGCGGCAGGTGCAGATCATCGGCCCCGCCACGGTTGTCGGAGACGTGGACGTGGACGAGACGATCGCCGAAGGCCTCCAGCAACGCGGCGGTGCGGTTGCTCTCTCCAAGGCCCAGCCGAAGGTTGGCGTGGCCCACATCGAGATGGAACCCGGCGTCGGGAACCGCCTCGAAGATCGCCCCGAAGTCCTCGACCCGGGCAAACCCCCGGTCGAGATTCTCGACCATCAGCCTCATCCCCCGCTCGGAGGCGTCCTGGGCAAGCACGGCGATGGCCTCGGCGTTGCGCGCACGTATCTGGTCGGCCGGGTGCAGTGGGACCCGGGCGTCGGGGTGGACATTGACGAGCCGAACCCCGGCGGCGGCGAAGGTGTCGAGGCTCCGGCGGAAGAGGTCGCGGGCGACCGATCGCAGCTCTTTGAACGGAGAGGCGATCGGCAGATACCAGGCGGTGTGGCCGACCACGCCCAGGCCTAGATCACCCAGCAGACGGGCGACCTCACGCCCGTCGGGCAGCCACGCGGCAGGAGGCTCGAGGGTGAGGTCGAGGAAATCAAAACCGTCATCGGCTATCCGGTGTATCTCCTTTGCCACCGACCGGCCCGGAAAGTTCATCGACCCTACGAGCACGGGGCCTCCGACCCGACGGAGCGGGCTCCCCCATCGCGCCCCCTATGGACTGGATCCATCACAGGATGGTCGCACAACCTCGAGGCCAGCCCGCCTTCAGCGCCTGCCGGCAGCCACGCCGTCTGACGTCACCCCTCGCTCCCTGGGAACAAGCTCATCGCCCCTGGAACGAATGCCTAGGTGCTCCGCGAGAGCCACCGCCGGGAGGTCGAGCACCTTCACGACAGGCGTAGTCGATCATCCCGCGCGACGCTTCCGTGGCGAACCCTTGATTTTGATGGCCTGGAGCGATCTCGTACCCCACCTCGACGATCCCGCCTCTCGGCCCGCCCTTGTATCCACCTGAACCAACGAGTGAAAAGTGATCCTTGAGCAGAAAAAAGATAAGTCTCCCACACACCTGACGGCGGATCGCCAATGACCGTTCCCCCCGGGCATTCTGCGGCATAAGTCTCGGGGAAAGTGCGGCCACCCTTCAGGCACGGATACTCGAAGAACGGATTCGAGCTTGGCCTTTCCGCTTTGTAGCGCGGCGGTGGTCAGCGTCGAAAGGGATAAGACTGAGCCGAGGAGTTTCAATCATCGATCACACAGCAGACGCATGCGCGTTGGCATTGCGACCGAGCGCCTATTTCAATCGGGGGCAAGGACCGTGTTCCGACCTGCTCAGAAACTCGCCAAGTTCCTCGGGTTCCGTTGCGCGTAATCTCAGTAGCAGTTGTAGACGCGGACTAGTACTGTGCTAGATCGCCTTTTCGCAGGGCCGTCGGCGAGCGAAGGTGCGATGTTTATCGCGACGACCGCGGCGACTAACCGAGGGAAAGGATCAGCCTGAGAGCGTCGTCTATCTCCCATAGCTCAGCGGGGGTAACGTGGCCAACTAGCTTGTCGAGACGACTCGTGTCAACTGCTCCCAACTGTTCGACGAGAACTCGGGTTGGCCCATCGTTGATCTCAATCTCCGGCCGAAAAATCGCCGGCCTCGCACTCTGAGAGGTAGGGGCAACGATCACCATCGAGCGGGGGAGGAACTCGTCCGCCTGGAGGACGACGCCGAATCGACGACCGCGCTGTTCATGGCCTTTCCCACGCGGCAGACGCAGCTTATGGACGCTACCCCTGCGCACGGAGACCTTCCATCAGGGACGCGACTTCCAACATCTCTTCTCGGTCGGTTTCATCCGCTTCCAGAGCAGCGACCTCGGCCGCTATCCCTTGGCGGCGTCGAAGCCTCTGCGCGGACTCCACAAGTGCGCTTCGGATCGCTTCCGAGCGGTTCATCCCCGACGCCTCGAGGCGGGAAAGAGCTCGCTCAGCCTCCTGGTCTAGGCGTATCGATATCGCTTTGGCCATGGCGGAATTGTATCACAAGTCGTGATACAGGGAGTCCCGGCCCCTCATTCGACTTCCCAGCGCAGACCTCTTACGGGGGGACCAGAACCAACGATTGTCAACCTCCCCCCAAGCGCCCCCTGAGCACATCCTCGGAACGCGTTCCGACTCCACCAGCGCTGGGCACGGCGCCACTAGCCCGTCGCCGGGGATGGAACGAGCCCTCCGGGCAAGTCGAAGGGGTGCGCGCCGTTCGCCTAACCTCTAACCCGCAAGAGCCGCCCGAACAGGTAACCAGGTGACGACCCACTCTGAACTGCTGGCACTCGATCGTTTTCCTCTCTCGTCCAAGTACGACGGCGACTGGATCATAGAGAACGAGATGGGGCCGAACGTTCTTTGGCTAACCGAGTTCCTGTGCGAAACCATGGATCTGCGGCCTGGGATGAGAGTGCTTGACCTCGGGTGCGGTAAGGCGGTCAGTTCCATCTTTTTAGCGCGCGAGTTCGATGTCCAGGTCTGGGCGACGGACCTGTGGATCTCCCCGACCGAGAATCTTCAACGAATACGGGAGGCCGATCTGGAAGATCGAGCGTTTCCGATCCACGCGGATGCACGAGAGTTACCGTTCGCCGATGCCTTCTTCGACGCGATCGTCTCCGTCGATGCCTTCGAGTACTTTGGGACCGATGAGCTCTACCTTCAGTCGCTCGTCCGACTACTCAAGCTGGGGCACCAGTTAGGGATCGTCAACGCAGGAGTGCACCAAGAGGTTGAATCGTTGCCCGATGAATGGCCATCTGACTTCTGCAAGTTCCACACACCGGAGTGGTGGCGGCGTCATTGGTCGATGACGAGATGCGTACACGTCGAAGCTGCCGAGAACATGCCGGACGGGCGCGAGTTGTGGCTGCGCTGGCACAAGGTCCTCGGGGTCATCGACGACGAATGGTTGAGGTTGCCGGTCGGCGAGAACCTTGGATTCCACCGCGTCGTCGCCCGTCGAACCTCATGATCAGCAGGTGCAGCCTCCACCACCGAGCAAACCTACAGCCAGCCAAGCTAGCTTGGACCTAGTAGCTCGGCTAGTTCCTTCGCGTTGCGTTGCGCGTAGTCACGGTAGCAGTTGTTCATGATGACGTGGGTCTCCTCGGCCTCGTCGGCAAGCTTGGCGAGGCGCTCCACCCACTCCCCCAGCTCCCGGCGGTCGTACTGGTAGCGGAAGCGTTCGTGCACCGTCTTTGCTTCCCAGCCACTCTCGTTTCGGCCGTGCATCCGCACCACGGCCAGGTCGGCTGTGGCCGCCACGACCGGCGGGATGGAGCTCGTGAAGCCCTGCGGCATGTCAACGCAGACGTAGGCGAGACCGTGTCCCTCCAGGAAGCTCAGCGTTTCGTCCCGGTTGTCCTGGCTCATCCACGTCTTGTTTCTGAATTCGACGCAGATCCGCATGGGAGCGGCGCGCCGGGCGCAGTCGATGATGTAGTTGCGGTTCTTCTTGCCGATCACAAACCAGGGTGGGAACTGAAACAGAAGCGCTCCGAGCTTTCCCGCCTCGTGCAGGGGCCAGAGAGCCGAGGTGAAGCGCTCCCAGATGGCATCGACTACCTCTGGTTTCAGATCTTCGGGATAGAGATTCTTCTTTGCGACGGGAACCTCGAGATCCTTGTACATCGCGTCCGCCTTGGTGGGATGACCGGTCATGGACGAGAACGCCTTGACATTGAAGGTGAAGTTCGTGGGGGTACGTTCGACCCATAACTCGGAGTTCTTTTCACTCGGGGGAAAGTAGTAGCTCGAGTCCACCTCGGTAATGGGGAACTGCGAGGCGTAATAGCGGAGTCGATCCTCTGCCGACTTTGCGTCTTTGGGGTACCAATCTGTTTGAAGCAGTGTTTTGTCGGTCCACGCAGAGGTGCCGATCAGGATGTCACTCATCCTCCAAGTGTCACCCGACGCGCACCTCCCGGCGCGCCGGCACACGCGTGGGCCGAAGCCCCGCCTTTTCGGCTTCGTGGGCGAACACGCCTGCGTCTCTCAGCGCACACGCTTGGGGATCGTTGTTGAAATATGCGAAGACGTCCTCCTGCGGATTCCATAGTCCGGCGATGCGCTCGGCCCACGACCTCATCGCGGCCCGGCCGTAGCAGGGAGGCGGCGTGGCCCGGCCCGAATGCCAGCGGACATAGCCCCAACCCGCGGTGCGCCACAACGGAGTGATGCACCTGGAGTCCCGGTCGGCAAGACACAGCGCCGCGTCGTGCTCGACGAGGAGGGAGTGGATGCGGTCCGTGTACCAGGAGGGATGGCGGAGCTCGACGGCGATCCGGGTGCTCCGGCCGAAGCAACCCAAGGTCTCCTGCAGCAAGCCGGCGTCGCGCTTGAAGTTCGGCGGCAGCTGCAGGAGCACCGGTCCCAGCTTCGATCCCAGGTGACCTGCGTGGGACAGAAACCGTTCGATCGGTTCCTGAGGTTCACGCAGGCGCTTGATGTGAGTGAGGTAGCGGCTGGCTTTGACCCCCACCTTGAAATCGGCCGGAGTGCGTTGCGCCCAAGCGGCAAAAGTGCTCGGTTCCGGCAGGCGGTAAAAAGCGTTGTTCACCTCGACGGTCTGGAAGCACTCCGCGTAGTGCTCGAGCCAGGTGTTCTGGGCCTTCCCCTTGGGGTAGAAGCGCTCCTTCCAGTGCCGGTACTGCCATCCGGAGGTCCCGACGTAAAGCGGCAATGGCCTTCCCTTTACCTGCGGCTGCTCAGTGCGTTGTCTCAGCCTTCTAGCGGACCGGCCCGCCGCTCTGCAGACCGGATCTCTCGTGTGGTCCCGGCGGTAGGGGCGTCCATGTGGAGCCGCTTGACCATACGCACGACCGTTCCCCGTTCCGGTGTCGAGTCGAACGTGGCCTCGTCCACCAGCTGACCGATCAGGTGAAGACCGCGTCCATTCTCCGCAGCCGAGGGGGGCGGGGGATGTCCGTTGGCGGCAGGCTCGAATCCGGTCCCGGCGTCGATGATGCGCATGTTGCAGAGGTCACCCTCTACCGAGAACTCCAGCTCGTATCGTTCGCTGGCATGTGCGTGCTCGATCACGTTGGAGCACGCCTCGGTCACAGCCAGCTTGATGTCGCGAACACATTCGGGGTCGCAGCCGAGCGTGGAGAGAGTGAGGGCGCACAGCCGGCGAGCCAGGGGAACGCTCTTGGGCTCCCTGGTCAACGATACAGTGAACCGGACCTCCATCTACATATTCTTCCCCGCGCCCCCCGGGAGAAACGTCCCTGGGGGAAATTGGTGACGAGCGGCGCGCGATCGTTGCCGTTTAATCACTCTCCGTGAGCACCGTCCGCAGAGCTCCCAGCGCGTGCTCAATGTCGGCGCGCTCGACATCCCGATGCGTGACCAGCCTCATCGCCTCGCCCGATGATCCGAGCGTCAGGATGCCGTGAGAGCGCAGGCCGTCGCTCACCTGCACACCCGGCTTGGAGAAGGGACGCAGGTTGAGGTAGACCATATTCGTCTCCACCGAGGCGAGATCGACCGCCTCCGGGTGCAGCTCGAGCAGGCCCTCCGCCAGTCGTCGGGCGTTGGCGTGATCCTCCGCCAGGCGCTCGACCCCGGTGTCGAGAGCCACCCGGGCGGCGGCGGCGAGCACACCGGCCTGGCGCATCCCGCCTCCGAGCCGCTTGCGGAGGCGGCGGCCCTCGGTGATGACCTCCCGGGTGGAGCACACCATGGAGCCGACCGGCGCGCCGAGCCCCTTCGAGAAGCAGAAGGTCATCGTGTCGGCGCAGCTCCCCCACTCGGCCGCCGGGGTGCCGGTGGCAACCTCGGCGTTGAAGATCCGGGCCCCGTCGATATGGACCCCAACCTCCGCCTCGCGACAGACCTTTGCGATGCTGCGAGCTTCATCGATCGGAAAGATGCGCCCTCCGGCGGCGTTGTGGGTGTTCTCCATCGCCACGACGGCGGTGCGGGGATTGTGATCGTTGCCGGCGCGTATGGCCGCCCCGACGTCATCGGCATGAATGGTCCCTCCCTCGCCGGAGAGCTGCCGCATTACGAGCCCCAAGTGCACCGCGGGGGAGCCGCCCTCGTAGTGGAGGAAATGCGCGTCGGCATGGCACAGGACCTCATCGCCGGGACGGGTGAGCGCGCCGAGCGCGACCTGATTTCCCATCGAACCCGTCGGCACGTACAGGCCGGCCTCCTTGCCAAGCCGGGCGGCTGCAGCCTCCTGGAGCGCGTTGATGGTTGGGTCGTCGCCGAATACGTCGTCTCCGACCTCGGCCTCCGCCATCGCGCGCCGCATCGCAGGCGTTGGCCTGGTGACGGTGTCCGAGCGGAGGTCTATCAGCCCGTCGTGCATGGACTCGAGAATAGCGCCCGTTATCCGAAGAAGACCTCGGCGACCTCGTAGAGAGCGGGGTCCAGGGTCTTGAGCGTTCCGACGGCCTCGCTCAGAGGTACCCTGACGATGTTGTTGCCCTGTAGGGCGACCATCTTTCCGAAGTCCCCCTCGTGGGCCGCATCGATCGCAGCGATCCCGAAACGCGTCGCCAGTATGCGATCGAAGGCGGTCGGGGAGCCGCCGCGCTGGAGATGACCCAGGATCGTGGCGCGGGTCTCGAAACCGGTGCGCTGCTCGATTTCGTGCTCGAGCGCCACCCCGATGCCACCCAACCGGACGTGGCCGAAGGCATCGACTTCGCTCTGCTGGGCCGTCTCCGAACTGTCCGCCGGACGAGCGCCCTCGGCCACCACCACTATGGAGAAGGTCCTGCCTTTGCGGTGACGGTGGCGGATGTGATCGCAGACCTCTTCGATGTCGAAGGGTTCCTCAGGCACCAGGATGGCGTCGGCGCCCCCGGCGATCCCCGCATATGCGGCGATCCAGCCCGCATGACGGCCCATGACCTCGAGCACGATCACCCGGTTATGCGACTCGGCGGTGGTGTGGAGTCGATCGACCGCCTCCGTGCATATCTCCACCGCGGTATTGAATCCGAAGGTGAAGTCGGTGGCGGCCAGGTCATTGTCGATCGTCTTGGGGACCCCGACGGTGTTCACGCCCTCGGTCTGCAGCTTATGGGCGACCCCTAGCGTGTCCTCGCCGCCTACCGTGATCAATGCTTCGATGTTCTCGGCAGCGAGGCTCTCCCTGACCCGTTCGGCGCCCTGTTCGTCCTTGAAGGGATTCGTCCGGGAGGATCCCAGTATCGTCCCGCCACGATGCAGGATCCCCGAGGTGTTGTCGGGGGTGAGATAGGTGACGCGGTTGTCCAGCACCCCGCGCCAACCGTCCCGGTAACCGACGATTGCATGCCCATATCGATTGATGCCCTTTCGGACCACCGCCCTGATGACGGCATTCAGCCCGGGGCAGTCACCCCCACCGGTAAGGATCCCAAAACGCGCCATTTATCCTCATTTCTCTCAGACCGGTCCTGCAACCCTGCTCCTCAATACGCCCTACTTCGGCGCCGACAACCGGAAGGTGAACCTAAAGCACCGCAGGTATCTGCGCGCCCTGGGAGCGGCCGGCCTCACGGGCGCGCTCGCCCTTGGGTCGCTTCCGGTTGCCGGGGCCTCCGGCCTGGAGGCCATGCGGGACGAAGCCCAGGCGGTCGCAGATGCGGTGACGGGGCTGGAGCGATCCCTCGCGGCCCTGGGCGCCGAGCGAGTCCGCCTGGCCGCCTCGCTGGAGCGCGCGGGACGACGGCTTGCGGTCCTGGAGTCCGTCAGGCACGACGCGCAGGCCGCCTTCGACCTAGCGTCGGAGCGGTACGCGCGGCGGGCGGTAGAGGCCTACAAGGACGGCGCCAACGAACGGTTGGCCCTCCTGCTCTCGGCCACGAGCCTGGGCGAGATGTTGACGCTGGCCGAGGCGACGGCGCTCGGGGCGGAACGGGACGCCCGGGCGCTCAGGAGATGGCAGCGGGCCCGCCGTTCGATCTCCTCCGCCGAGGAAGCCATCGAGGAGCGGAAGGCGCGGCTGCTCGAAGAGCGGGCCCGGGTGGAGGAGGTGAGCTCTGAGATCGAGCAGACGCTCGAGGGCAGGCGGGCCGCCCTGGAGGAGCTCGTGGACCGAATCGACGACCTCGAGGCCGCGGCGCGGCGCGAGGCCGAAAGGAGGGCGGGGGAGGCGCGGCGGGCCGAGGCGGCCCAACCCTCCGAAGAGGCGGTTGGCGCACCGTCCGGCGCCGGGCCGGAGAAGGTCTCCCCCGGGGAGCTCCCGGAGTCGGGATTCATCGGCACAGGGGTCACCTTCGAGGGAATCGCCTCGTGGTATGGACCGGGCTTCGAAGGTCAGGCGACCGCGAGCGGCGACATCTTTCACGCCGACGGCCTCACCGCGGCCAGCTTGGACCTTCCCCTCGGAACCTGGTTGAGGGTCACCAAAGGGGACAGGAGCGTCATCGTGCTCGTGAACGACCGGGGGCCCTACATCGAAGAGCGTGTCCTCGATCTCAGCCGGGGCGCAGCCGAGATCCTCGGTTTCACGGGCCTCGCCTGGGTATCGGCCGAGATAGTCCTCCCGCCAGAGTAGGAAAACGCTCCGGCCCGCTGATCACTCTTGGGTGTTTAGGCGCTTCTGTAGTCGTACGGTGGTTCCCTTGGAATCGGTCTCGATCGAGACCTCGTCCATGAGTTTGCGCATGAGCTCGACCCCGTAGCCCCCGGCCGCCGGCTCGTTCAGATTGATAATCTCTCGCCTGTCCGACCACCTGCGAGTGGAGAAGTCACGGACCGTGAAGAGCGCCGACTCCGGTTCGATGGTCCAGCTGACCCGGGGATCGTGCTCGCCGGCTTCGGCGTCGCTCTGTCCGTGCTTGAGGGCATTGGTGCACGCCCTGTAACCGACACGAGACACTCGAAGACGAGAGATGGATTCGCGCCGACACGATCGAAGTCGTCCCGAATCTCGCGGCGCAAATGACCAATCGCCCTCTTGTCGGTGAGCGGAAAGTGGGCCTCACCCTGGCCGCGCTCTAGGATGCTTGCCTCCTGCAAAATAGCATTCTCGCTTCTCAACCACCCGCGGCACATCGGCATTGCGGATGACCGGAGGTCAACTACTCTAAACAATTCAAAGTCGGGCGAACCGGGCGTCGACCTCAACCGAGCATCTAGAAAGCGTCAGCCATATGCCCTCTGAAAACATCGTACTTCAGGGTCACATCATCGAATCGCTGATTCTGCCCCGGGCCCTCGACGAGATCATCGAGCTCGGGGCGGGATTCGAGATCATCGAATTGGACATCGGAACCAGACACGAGGACACGTCCTACGCGAAGATCAAGGTCACCGCCGGCTCGGAGGATCTTCTGGTCCGGCTGATCGAGCGCCTCCGGCAGCACGGCGCCAACCCCGAGACCGTTGAGGACGCGACGGTCGTCGAGGCGGACCGGGCTGGCTGCTTCCCACCCGGCTTCTATTCCACCACCAATCTCGAAACCGAGATACGAATAGACGGCGGTTGGCGGCGTGTGCAGCGGCCCGAGATGGACTGTGGCGTTGTGGTCGAGAAGAGCATTGCCCGCACCGTTGCGATGAGTGATGTGCGCGAGGGCATGCCGATCGTGATGGCCGGGCTCGGCATCAGAGTTTTACCGCTGGAGATGCCGTCGGCCCAGGACCGGCAGGTGTTCGAGTTCATGACCTCCACCGTCTCCAGCGAAAAGCCGAAGACGCTGCTTGTAGATCAGGTCGCGGATCGGATGCGCGCGGCAAAAGCCGAAGGGCAGAGGCTTCTTTGGGTCGCGGGGCCGGCGGTCGTGCACACCGGTTCAGGCCCCGATGTGAGCGCGCTGATCCGCGCAGGCTATGTCGATGCCTTCTTCGCAGGGAACGGAGTTGCTGCTCACGACATCGAGTCCAACATGTACGGGACGTCACTGGGCGTGTACATGGCGCAGGGCCTGCCTGCGGAGAGCGGTCACGAACATCACATCCGGGCGATAAACGAGGTACGGCGCCACGGCTCCTTCCAGGCGGCCATCGACGCCGGAGTCTTCAGCGACGGCATCGTCTACCACCTCATAAAGCACGGCGCCGACTATCTCTTCGGCGGCAGTGTTAGAGATGACGGACCGTTGCCCGATGTCGTCACCGACATGGTCGAGGTGCAGAGACGCTTGAGGGAGATCATCTGGGGAACCGGCGACAAGCAACCCATCAGCTTCTGCATCGTGTTGGGCACCATGCTGCACGGAATTGCAACCGGCAACTGCCTTCCGGCATCGGTCCCCCTGATCTGCGTCGACATCAACCAGACGACCGTGACCAAGCTGATGGACCGGGGCTCGTGGCAGTCGATGGGGATTATCACCGACATCGGGCTTTTCATAAGCGGGTTGGCCGAAAGGCTCGCGCCGGACGAGCTCAAGAAAACCGACAAGGAGCAAGAGGTACGCAGAGCGGGCGCACGCACACCGCGTTAACAGCTCAGGGGTAGCTCGAGCCGGACTTCCGCCGAATGGGTGAGAGATATGAACTATCCACGCTCGCCATTAGTGAACGCGAACAGGGCCCCGGAGGGCCCTGTTGGATTGCGCGACCCCTGTGCGTCTAGCTCTCGCCGGCTCCGCTCCCATCGGCGCCCTTCTTGGCCGCCTGTGCCTGGGCAAGTTGACGATTGACGTGGTCCCAGTCGAGGTTGTCGAAGAATGCCTCGACGTACTCCTTGCGCCCGTCGGGTGTGGCGCCGAAGTCACCCACGTAGGCGTGCTCGTAGACGTCCAACGCGAGCACGGGGACCATGTTGTAGACCGCCCAAAGGTTCTGGGTGTCCATGATGTAGTTGAACAGAGACCCATCGTTGAGGTCGAACCCGAGCATGACCCAGCCGCGCGCTGCGGATGCCGCCTTGCGGAACGCAGCCTTCCACATGTCGACGCTGCCCAGCTCCTGCGCGATGTAGTCCGCAATCGGCCCGGTGGGGTCGCCGCCATCGCCCCCGAGATGCCCGAAGTAGAGCTCGTGGTTCTTGAAGCCCAAGAGGGCGAAGGTGTAGTCGACGGACACGGACCGCAGAGGCGAGTAGACCTGGTTGCCCTCGATCTCGTTGTAATCGAAGTCTCTCAGGATCTTGCGGCACTCGTTGGACTTCTTCGCGTATCCCTCGTACAGCTTGTAGTGGTTATCCATGGTCGTCTTGGAGATGCCGCGGAGCTCCTTGCTAAATGCTGGAAACTCCCGCGGTTTGAGATCGGTCCAAGGCATACAGAACCATCCTTTCGCTCGACTTGAATTGCCTCCCTACTTGTACCGTACCCAAGGCAAGCTCCCCTAACACGCCGTTCGAGCATCGCCTGCCCGTCGTCGGTATGTCTTCACTCGCACTGTTAGCCCGGCGGGCCCTTGGCTCTAAAGGCCGAGCCGTTGGAGGAGGGTCTTTTTAAGGGTCGGTTCGCCGGCCTCGGCCAGCTCGTAGGAAACCTTGACGGCCGGTTTCTGGATGTCGCAGATCCTGCGCAAATCGATGGGGGTGGCGATCAGGACCACGTCGGCGTCGGAGGCATTGATCGTATCGCTCAGGTCCCTGCGCTGTTTCTGCGAGTAACCCATGGCGGGAAGCAAGGTACCGATCCCGGGATAGGTCTTGAACGCGTCCCGGATGGTTCCGACCGCCCAAGGGCGGGGGTCCACAAGCTCTGCGGCGCCGGCGCGCTGTGCGGCCACAACCCCGGCGCCGTAGGTCATCCCACCGTGAGTCAACGTCGGTCCGTCCTCGACCGCCAGGACCCTCAGGCCCTCCAACGACAGATCGTCGTGCAGTGTGATCGGAGAGCGTGCCTCCACAACCGTGGCGTCCGGATTGAGCGTCGCAACCGTCGAGCGCAAGGTCGCGACGTCCTCGGGGCGCGCCGAGTCAACTTTGTTTATGAGCACGATGTCGGCCATCCTCAGATTCGCTTCTCCTGGGTGATACGTCGTTTCGTGACCTACCCGGAGTGGGTCTGTGACCGTAACCTGGACGTTGGGGAGATAGAACGGAAGATCGTTGTTGCCGCCGTCCCAAACAACCACGTCGGCTTCCTGTTCGGCGTTCCTGAGTATCTCGGCATAGTCGATGCCCGCGTACACAACCGAGCCTTGCTCGAGGTGCGGTTCATACTCCTCGCGCTCTTCGATGGTGCACTCGGCGGCAAGCAGGTCGTCATAGGTCTCGAAACGCTGGCAGCTCTGCTTGGTGAGATCGCCGTACGGCATAGGGTGCCGCACCACCGCGACTTTCTGGCCCGCGCCTTTCAAGATACGCACGACTGCGCGCGTCGTCTGCGACTTCCCGGAGCCGGTGCGCACCGCCGCCACCGCGACCACCGGAGCTTTCGATTCCAGCATCGTCGCGCGCGGGCCCAAAAGACGGAAGTCGGCTCCGGATGCAAGTGCACGCGAGCCGAGGTGCATTACGGTTTCGTGCGAAAGGTCCGAATAGCAGAAGACCACCTCGTCGACCTCGAATTTCTCGATCAAACCCTCGAGGCCTTCTTCCACATAAATGGCGATGCCCTCCGGATACAGTGCTCCGGACAACTCGGGTGGATACTGGCGGCCGTCGATACCGGGTATCTGCGCCGCGGTGAAGGCGACGACCTCATAGCGATCGTCGTCCCGGTAAACGACGTTGAAGTTGTGGAAGTCACGTCCGGCGGCGCCCAACAGCAGCACTCTTGTTCGATCATGTTGTCCAGGCGTCATCGGGCGGCAGCCTACCCGCTTTCGAGCGCCCGGCGGAGTCCTCTCACGGCCTGGCGGATGCGCTGCTCGTTCTCGACCAGGGCGAATCGTACGTAACCGTCCCCCAAGTGCCCAAATCCAACGCCGGGGGAAACGGCGACCTTCGCTTCAGCAATCAGAAACTTTGCAAACTCGAGGGAGCCCATATCCGCAAAGGGCGCGGGGATGGGCGCCCATGCGAACATCGTCGCAGGGGGCACGGGCATGTCCCAGCCGATCCGTTCTAGTCCTTCGCACAGCGCATCCCTGCGACTGCGATATATCTCCCGGATCTGTTTGGGGACCTCGGTGCACTCATTGAGCGCAATGATCCCGGCGATCTGAATGGGTTGAAAGACTCCGTAATCGAGGTACGACTTGAGCTTCGTAAGAGCACCGATTATCTCGGGGTTACCGACGGCGAATGCGAGCCTCCAACCCGGCATCGAGTACGACTTCGACATCGAGAAGAACTCGACACCGACCTCCTTGGCGCCCGACACCTGCATCATCGATGGAGCATGTTCGGCATCGAAGACGAGGTCGGCGTAGGCGAGATCGTGCACCACCATCATCTCTCTCGACTTGGCGAAGTCGATCAGCTGCTCGAAGAACTCCAATCCGACGGCTGCCGTCGTCGGGTTGTGCGGGAACGAGCAGAGCACGACGCGCGGCTTGGGCTCCGAGCGCTCGTAAGCCTTCACTAGATCGGCGAAGAAGTCGGATTCGAGCCGGAGCGGGACCGTCGTGACGTTGGCGCCCGAAAGGATCATCGCGTAGGTGTGAATCGGGTAGGTAGGCTCGGGCACGAGCACCGAGTCACCCGGTTCGAGCAGCACCCAGGCAAGATGTGAGATGCCCTCCTTTGCACCGATCGTCGCGATGGCCTCCGTGTTGGGGTCCAGGGTCACTCCCCAGGCGCGCTCATAGTGATCGCAGATCGCGCCGCGCAGCTTCGGGATGCCCTTAGAGGACGAGTACCGGTGGTTGCGGGGGTTGTCTACGGCCTCTTTCAGCTTCTCGACCACGGCATCGGGAGTCGGTATATCGGGGTTCCCCATCCCGAGGTCGATGACGTCCTCGCCCGCCTGGCGCGCCGCAAGCTTCAGATCGTTGACGATGGAGAAGACATACGGCGGAAAACGCTCGATCCGTCTAAATTCCATAGCTGCAACCTAGCAGCCGCGCTCCCAGGTATCTGTTGATCGGTGACCTGGCGGGGGCAGCCCCCGTGTCAGTCGGGGCCCTTTGCTTTCACTTGCTTAACCTGCACTAGGGCTTGTCGTAGTTCTGCTATCCAGTCTTTTTCGTGGCGGGCTACCAGGCGCACGCACCAAGCGAGCGCATCGCTACGGCTCCGGGCGACGCCCGCATCGACAAGGGTGTCGAGGACACCTCGCTCCCCCATCCGCAGCCTCGTCATCACCGGGACGCTCAGCGTGGTGAACAACTCCCGGGTGCCCCCACAAATGGCGCCCCAGGAGACGCTCCGACCGAAGAGATGCTCCGCCTCGGCGGCGATCCGAACCCGTAGATCGCGCGTCCGGACCCTGAAGTCCTCGATGAGGGCGGTCTCGGCCAGGGCCTCTTCGTGGTCCCCGGCCGGGGCGGGAAGGGCGGGGCGCGGCAACTCCCCGATCACGAGGATCTCGTCCCGGTCGGCTCGCACGTAGGGAGGAACCGTGAACCACTCCGTCGGGACGCGTTGCCTGAACCATCGCTCAGGGTCGTGGGGAGATCTCCGGGGCGGTGTCACCGCCGATTACAGTATTACAAGGACGGCCTCAGATATTGGGGTCGTCGATGTCGGGGGTCCCTCCGTCCAACCGGACGAGGTTCTCGAGCACCACCCGTCCGTCCTCGAGGTGCGCATCCATCGTCACCACTCCGGCGTTGCTCAATCCCCGTATTCGAGCGGCGCGCAGGTCGTCGTAGCGGAGCGCCTCAGCACTGAGCCAGCGGATCGCCGCGCCGTGGCTGACGATCACCACCGTCTGCCCCGGATGCGATCGGACCACTCGCGCCACCCCCCGCAGCATGCGCCGGCGGACCTGTTCCGGAGACTCGCCTCCGGGGCGCGCCGAATAGTGGCGGGCGGGACCCCAGAGGTCGGGCCACCGTCGCCGGATCTCCTCGGTGTTGAGCCCGGTCCACTCGCCCTGGTCGACCTCCCGGAAGTCGGGATCTTGGACCACCTCCAGCCCATGCCGATCCGCGATGGGCTCGGCGGTGTGGACCGCCCGGCTGAGATCGCTCGAGAGAACCGCGTCGATGTCGAAGGAGGCCAGTCGGGAGGCCACGACCTCTGCTTGGCGGCGTCCCTTCTCGTCGAGATCGATATCGGCCATTCCTTGGGCGAGCCCCTGGCGGTTCCACACGGTGACTCCATGACGGACGACCAGAAGCTTCGTGGTGCTCGCCTCCAACTCAGCCCCCGGACGGGGCAAGCAGAGGCTTGACCTCGCCAGCGAGAAGCTCGATGCACTCCGGGTCGACCGGGGACGGCAACGACGCAATCAGGTGACTTGCCCCCGCCCCAGCCAGCGCCCCAAGCGAGTCGGCGATGCGCTCCGGGGCACCGACCAGCAGCCCGGATGGTTGGCGGCGCCCCAATCGCCTGCGCACATCCCGCTCGGAGGTACCCAGGAGGACGCCCCCGCCCCAGGAGAGCTCGATGGGCCGGCCCGCGGCGCCTGCCGTGGCCCTCGCCGCCGACTCGGCAAAGGCTCCCGACGGGACGCCCCAGGCGTTCCAGCCGTCGGCGGCGCTCCCTGCAAACTCCGCAGCCCACCCCGAGTTGCCACCCACCCACACCCGGGGAGCCTCGGATACCCGCGGGCTCGGCGGCAGATCCTCGATGCGGACGAACCCGTCGTCTCGCGTGACCGTCGCCGACGAGGTCGTCGAAGCATCGAAGAGGTCCCGGAGGGTCCCGACGGTCGAGATGAGCTGCTCCCGGCGCGCCGCGCCCGACCAGTAGGGCAGGCCATAGGCCTCGTTCTCGGCTCGGCTCTTGAGGTCGCCGCTCCCGATCCCGAGAATGATCCTCCCGGGGGCGATGGCGCCGGCCGTGGCCGCCATCTTGGCAAGAACGGCGGGATGCCGGAGGGATGAACGCGTGACCAGTGTGCCGATCGTGATGCGCCGGGTGGCTGCGGCGAGATAGGCAAGCGTGGTCCATGCTTCCAGGACGGGCACGTCCTTTGTCCGGCGCCGGCCGCCCTTCTCGCCCTGGGCCGACGCCCCGACAGGTGCGCCACCCTCCCTCCGCTGCGGGGGAAGTGGCCAGAGATGGTCGAACAGCCAGACCGAGTCCAGGCCGGCGGTCTCGGCGCGCCGGGCGCCCTCCAGAACCTCGTTCCGATCCCCGGTGAACTGGGGCAAGGTCACACCCAGGCGGACCCCGGTCACGCTGCGTTGACCATGAGGTAGCGGACCACGAACTCGGATACTCCCGCGGTCAGGATGGCCACGTAGTAGAGGCCGGTGGCCGACTGGATCGAGCGGATCGCCACGCACCGGCGCGCCGCCCACACGACCACACCGGTAAATGCGAGCAGGAAGGTCCAGACGAGGAAGAAGGCCCGCCCGAAGGAGTCACCGGCGCCGGGGAGGCCGAAGGCCGCCCCGGCAGTGGACGCACCGGAAAGACGCGCGGCTCCCAGCAATCCGACGGCGCCGGACGCACCTGTTGCAACCACGCCGAGCAAAGTCAGGCGCGCCAGCGCCCAGGTCTTCAGACCGGGCTGATTGAGATACCAGTGCCCCAGCATCATCCCGTTGCTCACCGCCCCCAGGAGCGCCGCTCCCGCCAGCAGCTGCATAGCAGCCAATGGCTGAGGCCAAGCTGGGATGAGCTCCGCGGAAAGGATCAGGGCGAGACCCCCACAGATGCCCGCAACGGCGCCCATCACCGCCCCGGGGAGGTCGGTGCGGGAGTATTGGACCGCAACGTAGAGCGCGACGGCGACCACGAAACCCAGGACGGCCCGGCTCTGTAGATCCCCAACCTCGACCGAGCGATAGGCCGCCGCCGCCAGACCACCCAGGATGAGCGTTGCCCAGGCCGTGATGCGGAAGTGTCCCCGTCGAATCACCGCCCACGACTGCGTCCAGGCGGCAACGGCCAGCCACCCCGTGGTCCATTCGAGCAAGACGAGAGCGACCACGGCGCCTGCGCCGCTCACGGGGCACACCCGTCCGCCTCCGGCAATGGAGTCAGGGCTTCGTCGTGCAGGAAGCGCCTGCACCGATGCGTCGGTGAATTGCGCGACGGGGCACTAAAAGGGCATGAAGCGTTGCCAGCGTCCCCGTAAGGGAGCGGTCGCCACCTCCAAGACCTCGCGAACGACCTGGAGCACGTCGTCGTCGCCCTCCCAGTGCTCGAGCACGATCTCCTCGGGAACCCGGTTGAGGATCTGGTCGAGGGCAAAAGCGACCAGCACCAGATCGTCTGCCTGCCCGATGAAGGGAATGAAGTCGGGAATAATGTCGAAGGGCAGCAGGAGATAACCTGCGACCACCGCAACGATGGCTTTATTGCGGGGGGGCACCCTCGGCTCGCGCAACAGCTCGTACAGCAGCTTCAACAACTGCGGCAGGAACAGCCACAACTCCTTGAGCCTGCCGATTCCGGCTTGTCCCTCCGGTCCCCCATGCGAAGTTGTCACGTTTGCCTCCTCCGAGCTTCTAGCCCTTTAGACCGCCTGATCAAAGGCGAGTGCGGCCGCTCCGATAATGCCCGACTCCGCGCCCAGCGAAGTCACGTCAACCCGGATTGGTCTCCGGCGCTGCGACGTGGTCATCTTCACGAGATGATCGCGCGCCGGGCCCAGATAGGGCTCACCCACCTTGATTATTCCCCCGCCGAGCACGATCACCTCCGGGTCGAAGATATTCACGACGTTGGACATACCCACACCGAGGGCTTGGCCGGCGCGCCGGAGGACCCGGCACGCAGTCTCGTCGAACCCAGCGGCCGCCCTGGCGACGTCGCGCGCGGTGATGTCCTCCGCCGAGCTGGCAAAGCTCATGATTGCGCTTTCGGGATTCTCGGTAACCCCCTCCCTTGCCAGCCGGGCAATCGCGCGTCCGGCGGCGAGCTGCTCGAAACACCCTCTTAACCCGCATCCGCAGAGGGGGCCGTTCGGATCCACCACGGTATGGCCGATCTCGGCGCCGGCGCCGGTGGCGCCGCGCAACAGCTCGCCGTTGACGATGAAGCCGCTCCCGATCCCGGTTCCGATGGTCAACAGGGCCACGTTCGTTGCTCCCTGAGCCGTTCCGAAGATTCTCTCGCCCCAGGTCGCGGCGTTGGCGTCGTTGTCCACAACCACCGGGAGGTCGAACCGGGCCCTCAACGCCTCAGCCACCCTGGGGTCGTCATAAACGAGGTTGGCCGCGAAGATGACCGAACCCGACCTCGAATCGATGAAGCCCGCGGCGCCGACGCCGATGGATTGAATCTCAATCCCGAGCTCGTCCGCCCGTTCCAGTAGTTCGTGCACCGTGGCGAGGATCGATTTGGTGCCTGCATGCACGTCGGTGTCGCGCTCGACCCGGGTGAGAAGCGCACCCTGGCTGGAGACGATTCCGCCTTTGACCTTGGTGCCGCCTATGTCGACGCCGATCGCCGCACGAGTCTCTGACATCACTGCAGGATACGGTGAGGGGCCGCATTGTCCCGCCTCCGCCCGTACATCGGCACGAGGAGCAGGGCGCAGCGCGCACCGGCTGGAGCCCCAGGCAGGGTTGCCGCGTGCCCCGGTTGGAGCCTGGGCTAGGTGGCCGGCCCGCCCTGATGGGGCCAGGACCTCTTCGTGGCGCGGAAGTATCCGGTGTTGACGCACAGGGTCCCGCCGATATGCAACATCGAGGTCAGCGGTTGATGGACGTGCCCGAAGTAGGCTCGGCGCGGCTGGACGTCGACGATGTAACCGAGAAGATCCTCGCTCCCTCGTTCGAGCTTCCCGGCGCGCGTGTCGTAGCACAGCTCCGGGATGGCGGGGGGAATGTGGGAGCAGAGGACGTCCACCTCTCCGAGCCCGTCGAGCTTCGCCCGCATCTGCTCGTGGGTGATCTCCCCCGCGACATGGAGCGGCGATGGCAGCGCTCCGCCCACGAAGCCGAACCGCTCGCCATCCAGCGCGTAAACCCGTCCGTCGGCCTCGGTGACGGCGGGGAATCGCTGAGCGAAAGCGTGGGCGGTCTCGGGTGAATCCACATTGCCCAGGATGAGATAGGTGGGATCGACGAGAGCGCTGAACACCTCCTCGTACTGTGCCGTCATGCGCTTGGTAAGGGCGCGCCGGATCTCTTCCTCACGCCCTTCGGAACGCCGCTTCATGATCTCTCTCGCCTCCACGGCGCGTCCCTGGGTGCGCAGCCGAACGACCTGGGCGACGGTGTCAACAGCGAAGACCTCGGTGAGGATTCCGGTCATGGAGGTGTAATCCAAGAAGTTGATGAGGTCTCCCAGAAGCACCAGAGTGGAACCCTCCGGGACCGCCTTTCTCAGTGCGTCGGACGCACCGTGGAGGTCGGAGACAATGTGGATCGGCATCCGCGGAATGCTACGGCCACACGCACCTAAGGGGGCATCGCCTTGAATCTCGTCTATGTGCACGGCGGCGTCTCGGGGCGCGAGAGGGAGGATGTCCCATCCCTTGCGGGATGCCGGCGCGCCGGTCTGGGGGCGGCCGGCGCGCTCGATGCGGTGGAGGCCTCAGTGCGGAGCCTGGAGGACAACCCCGCGTTGAACGCCGGGATCGGCTCGGTCCTGAACCGCCGCGGCCAGGTCGAGCTCGATGCGGGCCTGGCGGATGGAACCGCAGGGCGCTTCGCAGGAGTCGCGGGTGTGGCCGTGCGCCACCCGATTTCGCTGGCGCGCCGGGTGCTCGAGAACACGCCTCACATGCTCCTGGTCGGCGAAGCGGCCCTCGAGGTGGGAGAGGGCCTTGAGCGCATCGAGGGCTCGACGCCGGAGCAACACGAGCGCTGGGAGCGGGCGGAAGCCTCGGGAGAGCTGGGGCTCGATCGCTACGGCGACTCCGAGCACGTCGACACGGTGGGGGCCCTGGTCGTGGACGGCGCCGGCCATGTCGCCGCCGGGTCCTCGACGGGAGGAGTCTTCGGCCAGATGCCGGGGCGCGTCGGGGATTCGCCCATCTTTGGAGCGGGCCTCTACGCCTCGCCGGAGGTGGCCGTTGTGGGCACCGGGGTGGGTGAGCTTTTCCTGGAGACGCTGGCATGCTACCGGGCCGGGGCGCTGGTGGAGGGCGGGCTCGACCCCCAGAGCGCGTGCGAGAGGATTATCGAGCATCTGGGGAAGGTGAAGCCGCTGGAGGCAGGCTTGCTCGCGATCGACCCCGAGGGCCGGGTCGGGGCGGCCTTCCGGGGCGGGTCCTGGGCGGTGGAGGGACCGGACGGCCCCCTGACGCCGGCGCGCTTTCCCTAACTTTCTACCTTTGGGGATTAGCTGCCCCATACCGGAGTTAATCCCCAAGGGTGGCGCGCGAAAGAGCCGTCGCAATCAAATCCACGACCTCCTCACGCCGGGAGACGACCTGATGATGGGTGAAATGAAGCACGACCCACCCAAGACTCTGTAGCGCATTGCGACGGGCCAGATCGCGTGCCCAAACCTGCCGGCCAGAGTGATAGCGGTAACCATCCGCTTCGATCGCCACCTTGTGCCTCGGATACGCGAAATCCACTCGTGCGACGAAGCGATCGCAAGAAAGGATCGCGTATTGCTTTTCAGGGAGGGGAAGCCGAGCAGTTGCAATAAGCCGAAGTAGGCGCGTCTCCAACACGCTTTCGGGGATTGCCGCGCCAACAGGACGCTCCGCAAGGAGCATTCTCAGCACATTACTTTGCACTTTCCCCTTGGTGCCGATAGCACTCAGGCGCCACTGCAACCTCCGCACCGTGGTTAGGCGCCGCCTCAGAGCATCATCGAGTGCCACTTCTAGTCGTTCAACGGGAATCACCCCGGCGAGATCCAGAAGCGTGCGCTCGGGCTTGGTGAGTGGGATAGCGCGCCGCTCCATGTCGCAGGGCGGCCAGGCGGTGACCCGATGGACAATGATGCCCGGCATGTGACGCACATCGTGCATCGTTGTGATCTCGAGTGGAGTCTCGTCGACACCTTCCAGCGCCCAGAGGCGTGCAGCCGCTCGGTGAGACGCGAAAGTACCTTCACCGGGCGATAGACAGGCGGCAACCAGTGACTGCTCCCAACTCGTAGGTGAGGTTGTCATCCGGTAAGTGCCCCGATAGACGCGCTCGACTCGGCCGGCTTGGAGGGCGTGACCGATCACGCCGTCTGACACTCCCCGTTCGCTCGCCTGTCGTCGAGAAAAGACACCGAGCTGCTTGGCTGTTAGATCCCTGAGGATTCCCTCGAGGCTTGCTTCACGGGGTCGTGATGGCACGCCTCCAAAGTAATTGGGCTCTAGGGGAGTCCGGGTGTCTGCCGTCACATGCACTGGCGCTATTCGTGGTTGCTGTCTCCTGCCGGCCCGATAGGTGAGACGCGTCAGGCCGCGCTGGCGCGTAGGCCGGAGAGGATCAACATGCCCAGAAGTATCACCAGGAGCGCGAGCACCGTGTAGAGGAACAGCCTGCCTTTCAGAATGACGGCGCCGGGGTCGTGACCGGCCTCCCGGTAGGCATCGTGAGCAGTCACAATCCAGAGACCAAAGGATGCGGCGCCGAACACGATAGCTATGAGCCCCGAGCCCGCTCCGTCCTGAAGACCCGCCAGCAGAACTATCCCGGAGACCCACAGGCCGAGGACGGCCCGGGCGACGGCCTGGCCCCACAACCCCAGATAGCCGTGCCCCGAGCCCGGCATGAAGAGCGAAAGCATCGCGGCGGTCCCGGGATCACGTTCCGGCCCCATCGGCTCATCAGGCTTCATCGTCGTGACGAATGACGTGCCGCAGGCGGTGCAGGCGTCGGCGTCTAACGAATTGGTGGTGGAGCACTGCCCGCATTGCCAGCTGACGCCGCCTCCCTCCTCGACCCTGAAGACGCCGCCTCTGGGGCCCGGCGCGGCGCGCTGCTCCCCGAGGTCGGGAACCGATCGGGTGTCCTCGGCGCGCCGGCCCTGCGGCTCGTCGGTGGAGTTCGGGCGGGTCGAAGTGGTGGGCGCGGGAGCGTTTTCAGGCCCGGCCAATGAGGCGAAGCACTGGCCACACCACTCGGAGTCGGATCGGTTCAGCCCTCCACACGCGGGGCACCTGGTGGAGATCTCGGTGCTCACGCCCGCGTATCGACAAGCCGCCCGGCCAACTGAAATCCGCGGGCGAGGGCTCGGCCCGGTTAGCGCGCCCTGTTCGGCTGGGCGCGCCCCGGACCCGGTTCCGGAGCGCCGATGTTCGCGGCCGGGATCGCCGGGTGACTGGGCGCGCGGGGTTAGTAGGTGTGCTCGGGGGCCGGGTAGGTTCCGTCGGCTACGTCTTGGGCAAAGGCGCCGGCGGCCGCTCGGATTTCATCCCCGAGCGAGGCGTAGGTTTTGACGAAGCGCGGGAGCCGGCCTCCGGTGATACCCAGGAAGTCGTGCCACACCAGCACCTGTGCATCGCAATGTGGTCCCGCGCCGATTCCGATCGTCGGGATCTCGAGATCAGGTGTAACTTCCTGCGCCACGGCGGAGGGCATCGCCTCGAGCACAACCGCGAAGGCGCCTGCGGCCTCGAGCTCCTTGGCGCCCGACCGGATCCGGGCGGCGGCCTCCTCGGTCTTGCCTTGGACCCGGTGGCCGCCCAACTGCTTCACCGACTGCGGTGTCAGCCCCAGGTGTCCCATCACGGGGATGCCGGCCTCGGTCAGTCGCGCCGCGACCTCGATGCTGCGCCCTGCGCCCTCGAGCTTGACGGCCCCGGCCCCCCCTTCCTTCAGGAGGCGTCCGGCGTTCCGGACCGCGTCATCGGCCGACGCCTGGTAGCTCATGAACGGCATGTCTCCAACCACCAAAGCGTTGTGGGCGCCGCGCGCGACCGCAGCGGTGTGATGCACCATGTCGTCCATGGTGACCGGGATGGTCGAGGGATGGCCGAGCACCACCATACCCAGGGTGTCTCCGACCAGGATTACCGGTATCCCCGCCTCGTCGAGAAGGCGCGCCGAGGGCGCATCGTAGGCCGTGAGCATTGCGAAACGTTCGCCCCGCTGCTTGAACGCGCGCACATCCAAAATCGTTACCGGCACTGTCGCCTCCTTTGAGGTAGCCGCAGGCATTACAAGCATACGCCCGCACCGTGGAAAGGGGGTGCCGCTCAGAAAGCCGAACTCTGCGTGGCGTCGTCAGAGAAGGCGCTACTCAGGCGGCGGAGCCTTCGCGGCGGCGGCTTCCGGCGCGCCGTCCCGGTACATCTCTTCGATGACATCCCGATACAGAGCGTTGATGCGCCTGCGTTTGACCTTCATCGTCGGTGTGATCTCGTCGAGGTCCAACTGGAAATCACGGTCGAGGACACGGAACCTCTTGACCCCCTCGGCGCGCGACAGCTTGTCGTTGGCCTCTGCCACATTGGCCTTGATCTCCTTGAGAGTCAACTCGTGCCCGGCTATGGCGGCCACATCACCGTCGACGCCTCGTTCTTTCGCCCACGCGGACGCCCGGTCGGGATCGAGCGTGATCAATGCGGTGAGGTAAGGCTTACGATCACCGGTGACCAGGACCTGCGAGATCAGGGGGCTGACCTGGATCATGCCTTCGATCTCCTGCGGTGCGATGTTCTTGCCGCCCGCGGTGATGATCAGGTCTTTCTTTCTGTCGGTCACGCTCAGGTAACCGGTCTCGTCGAGGTGGCCGATGTCGCCCGAGCGCATCCAGCCGTCGTCGTCGAACAACTCCCTGGTCGAGCCCTGGTCGTTGTAGTAACCGGGGGTGACGTTGCCCCCGCGCACGAGAATCTCTCCATCATCGGCGATCTTCACCGTCACACCGGACAGGGGGGGCCCGACGGTACCGATCTTTACTGCCCCTGGATCGTTCCAAGAGGTCGGGCCGTTATCCTCAGATTGCCCATATCCTTCGGCGACTCGCAACCCGAGTGAGTGAAAGAACCACACAAGATCCGATTGCAAAGGAGCGGACGCAGACAGCACCGTGTGGCAGCTGTCGAGACCCAGGGCGGCGCGTATCTTGTGAAGCACCAGTCGGTCCAGGATCGCGTGCTGAACCTTTGTGCCGAGTGGAATCTTTGCGTCGGCGAGCACGCCGCCGCGCGCCACTGCCTCCTGCTCGGCCTCCGCCACCCGGCGGCCGACGTCCAATGCCCTCCGCGCCAGCTTGGTCTTTCGGTCGTTGGGGTCGGCCTCCGCAAGCCGCTGCTCGATTCGGCTATGGAACTTCTCCCAAACGCGCGGAACTCCGAAGAAGTAGGTGGGTTTGCACTCTTTCATATCGTCCACGAGCGAATCGATCGATTCCGCAAACCAGGTTTGGGATCCGTAGTAGATCTGCAGCAGGTGGGAAAACATTCGTTCTGCAATGTGGGACAGAGGAAGATAGGAAATCGTGCGGGCGCCGCTCATGCGGGAAACCAACAAATCCTCGGTCGCGCCGCAGGTCCACCACAGGTTTGAATGGGTCAGCATCACCGCTTTCGGCGGTCCCGTAGTTCCCGAGGTGTAGATCAGGGTTGCAAGATCCTCCGGCCGCGGGCCTTCCTGGGCGGCGTCCTCACCCGCATCGAGCAACTCCGACCAGGACATGACAAAATCATCGGAGGGCACGTCACCGTGGATGACAACCGCCTTCATTAGATGCGGAAGCTCGGCGCGCACCTCGATCACCTTGGCCAACTGGTCGGGGTCGTGACAAACAATCACCTTGGAATCCGAATGGCCCACGATGTGGGCAACCTGCTCCGGGGAGTTGGTGGAATAGACCGGCACCGTGACCCCACCCATGGTCATGCAGGCGAGATCGGCGAAATGCCACTCGGGGCAGTTCCGGGACAAAAGACTCATCCGGTCCCCCGCCCCAAGACCCAGGGCGCGCCAGCCCCGGGCGGCGCGCCGCACCGTCGCGCCGTAGTCCGCCCAGGTGACGTCCTCCCATCTCCCCCCCACCTTGTGCCGCAGGGCAACATCGCGGGGAGTGCGCTCGACCCGCTCCCATAACCTGTCGACGATCGTCTCGGCCGCCACATGATCCCCCTCGGTTACCAGCTCGGATGCCGCAAGTCAGTCTAGGGTGCGCCCGAGCTTCGTGACAGCACAGCCTCGATCCGATCGGGAATCGGAGGGTGGGTGAACAACGCCCACACGAGGGGCGCGGGCGGCTTCAGATCCGCCAGGTTCGCATAACCCAGTCTGCGGAAGACCCGCACCGCGGTACCCGGAGTATCGGTCAACTCGACCGCGATGGCGTCGGCGCGCGCCTCGAAGTTGCGGGAGATGGTGTTTTCAATCGGAAGAACGGCCAGCCCGGCGAGCAGGGCAAAAAGGAGAAGGACGGGGATCGCCTTGAGATCTGAGACACCGGAAGCTCCCGCCCAGGCCCACAGTCCGGATTGCCGAGCAAGGAACGCCAGCGCGCAGAAGCCTGCCAGCAAGCCCACCGAGCTGAGCGCGACGTTTTTCCATATGTGGCCCTCCACCCTGTGTCCCAACTCGTGAGCGGCCACGAGGATGGTTTCGTCTTCGGACCCGGAGCGCAACAGGGTGTCGTAGAGCACGAGCCTCTTCGTGCTGCCGAGCCCCGCGACATAGGCGTTCTCCGTCGTGGTCCTGCGGCTCGCGTCGGCTATGAGCACCTCGGCAATGTCGACCCCTGCCGTATCGGCTAGCTGCTCCACACGCTCCTTGAGTCCGTCATCACCGAGGGGCGTGAACTTGTTGAACAGGGGCGTTACGACGACGGGGTAGATGAAGACCAACAGGGCGGTCAGGGCGGTGAAGATGGCCCACCCCCACAGCCACCAGGTGCGAGGTTGCCATCGCACGACCCCGTAGAAAGCAACGGCCGTCACCGCTGCGGTCACCGCTCCAACGAGGAGCGAGCGGCCCTGGTCTGCGAACCACGAGCCCGCGGTTTGAGTGGAGAGGCGCCATGCATCCTGCATCGCGTAGCCGCGCACGTAACCCAACGGCAGAGACACAACAGCCACCATCACCACCACGAGGACCGCCAGGACTGCAGCATGGACGATCCATCCTCCGGGGAGGCGCTCCACCTTTTCGACGAGCCGGCCGAAGGGCCCACGCGCCAATACCACCAGCAGCGTCACCTGAAGAGCGATGCCCAGGAGAAAAGCGAGATAGCCGGGTCCTCGATAGGCCGCGTGGCGCGCCACGTCCTCGGGGCTGAAGTCGGCTCCCCTGGAAGGACTGTTGGCCGCTCGCCCGGGCGCGGCCCGGCGCACCTGCTCGGGAGTCCGCGACACCAACGCCACCGTGGCGGCGCCGGCGATCGACAGTGCCAACACGATCACCGCCGCGCGCATAGGGCTCATGGAAGCAGGTTAGTGCCTCATCGTCTAAGCAGCGCCTGCGCCGAGAGCGTCCCGGCGCGCCGAGGGCAAGGGCGTGGAAAAGTCGAAGCGTACCTGGGTAGGTACGTGAGCGACGACAACGCAGCCACCGGCGATGCAGGGGCGCTCGAATGCGTCGGTGATTTGCGCGACGAGGCATTGGTGCCTCATCGTCTAAGCAGCGCCTGCGCCGAGAGCGTCCCGGCGCGGGTTCAGGCAGAGCGCTCTTCCACAACGCTCCCCGGGTCGGATCCCGGCGCGCCGGTCCCACCGGAGGGCCGGGATCGGAACTTGAGCACGGGCAGGAGCCCCGCACCCGACAACGCAACCAGTGGCGGCTCCAGATCATCGTCGATCTCGACCGCGCCGTGGGGAGGGTGAAGCAGCGCAGTCACGAGGCAGTCGTCGCAGTGCTCCGACTGGTACATCGCGCATTCCGTGCAGTCGATCCTCATCGCCTCTCCTCCTTGCCCCATAGCTTTCCCATCGCAGAGCGGGTGCCGCAGAGCTTCCGGTGCCGCCCTCTTCGAATGGCTGTGACCAAGCTAGTGCGATGGTGTGACAAGTTTGCGGTGAGGCAGCGAAAGAAGTCGAAAAGGACAACGGAAGGGGCAGGAAATGGAATACCGCTCGCTGGGCAGGACCGGGGTCAAGGTCAGCCCATTGTGTCTCGGCTGCATGATGTTCGGCGGACCCACCGACGACTCGGATTCGGCCGACATCATCGACCGTGCGCTCGGCGCCGGCATCAACTTCGTGGACACGGCCAACGTCTACAGCCGGGGACTGAGCGAGGAGTCCGTCGGCAAAGCCTTCAGGAGAAACGGCCGGCGCGACCAGGTCGTGCTCGCCACCAAGGTGCACGGGGCCATGGACGACCACGATCCCAACGCCGCAGGCAACCATCGGCGCAACATCATCCAAGGGTGCGAGGCATCCCTTAGGCGTCTGCAGACCGGCTGCATCGACCTCTACCAGATCCACCGGCCGAGCTCCGAGGTGCCCATCGACGAGACGCTCCGGGCGCTCGACGACCTGGTGCGGGGCGGCAAGATCCGCTACTTCGGCTTCAGCACTTTCGGCGCGTGGCAGGTGGTCGAGTCGCTGTGGGCGTCCAAGGAGCTGGGGCTCAACCGGGTCGCGACCGAGCAGCCTCCGTACCACATCCTCGACCGGCGAATCGAGCGCGAGCTCATCCCCGTAGCCGAGAGCTACGGGCTCGGCCTCATCCCCTGGTCACCGCTGGCGGGTGGCTTTCTCACCGGCAAATACAAGCGGGGTGAGGCGCCTGCCGAGGGCACCCGTTTCGGAGACAGCCACGATTGGGGCGACAAGCACCTAACCGACCCGGCCTTCGACGTTCTCGAGACGGTCGAGGCGATCGCGGAGGAGAAGGACGCCACCCCGAGCCAGGTGGCGCTCGCGTGGTGCGCCCAGCAGCCGGGCGTGACCAGCCCGATCATCGGTCCCCGGACCATGTCTCAGCTCGAGGACAACCTCGGCGCCGCAGAGATCGACATCACCGACAAGGACCGCGCCCGCATCGACGAGGTCGCTCCGCCCGGGCGCGCCGTGGTCCCCTACTACGAGGCCGATTTCGGCGCGCCGAGGTGGCGCTGGTAGGCAGCCCGGCCGCGTCTCCCGCCCGCCCGGAGAACGCCGGCCGGTGAGACCCCCGGTGCCACTTGGGCCCGGGACGCGCCTCACGGTCAGCGCAGGAGCGCCAGCAGCTGGCCCGATGTCCCCGCGGTTGCCCCCAGCGCCTCGGCGCGCGCCTGAAGCTCCTTGTCGTTGGTCGTGAGCACCACCGGGTCCGGAGGGAGCTTCTCGAGCAGAGCCACGATGTGATCGTCGGCGGTCTCGTCCTTGGAGTACACGACCTTTATCCGCCGCTTTCTGGGACTTGCGATCCCCGGGGGCACAGTGGAGCCGTCGAATACGATCGTCGCGCCGACCTTCGTCTTCAGCGAAAGCGCGCTGACCCCTTCCACGAGCCGGTCGCGTTGGAGCTCGAGAGACAGCTCGCCGAAGCCGCCTTCGGCTTTGGTCACGTTGTAGCCGTCGACGAGGAGCAGGACGCCCGGCACACCGAGCCATTCGCGCAGAGTCTCGGGGTCGTCCTCGAAGCGGCCCTTGGGCACCGGAAGGGGTCTCCTGCGCGCCGGCGCCTTCGGCTTTCCGGCCCGAACGGTCTTCTTCTTGGCCTTCGGCGCACCGTTGCGGGATGCCTCGAGCTCGGCCTCGAGTCGTTCAACCCGCGCCAGGGCCGCGCTCGCGTCCCGGCGCGCCGTACGCATCTCGCGCACGGACGCATCACGCTCCGCTTCGGCTTTGGCCACCGAAGTGCGCGCCCTTCGCTCGGCTCGCTCTCGCGCCCGCCCGGCCCGAGAGGCCTCCGCGGCCGTCTCCTTCACCTTCCGTTCGGCGGCGGTCAGCTCCCCCTCGAGCCGGGCTACCTCCTTGGACAGCTCCCCCGCCTTGGAGCGCTCCTCGGACACCGTCCGGCGCGCCTCTTCCTTGGCCCGGCGCGCCTCTTCCTTGGCCCGGATCGCCTCGTCCTTGGCCCGGATCGCCTCGTCCTTGGCGCGCCGGCTTCGCCCTTGCTCGCGCTCGACCGCGGCCTCGAGCCGGGTAACCTTCGTGCCATCCCCCTGAGAACCCTTCGGCTTCGACCCGGCCCCCAGTGCATCGGACCAACCCTCGGGGCGCTCGACGGCCAGCCGGAGGAGGTCGGCGTCGGAGCGGGCAAGCGGATTTCTCCCATCGAGCCACTCGAGGATCTGGCGCCGAAGCACCACGTCCTCCAGCACCCCCACCAGCTCGGCGCGGTGCTGTCCAAGCCCCTTGGGCCGGATGCCCTTGAACCGCCGCAGCCGTGCCGGAATCTGCTGATTGGGGGCGCTCCTCAAGAAGGCGGCCACGGACCTGGCGAGGGCCTGTTCGACGTGGGGGGGCGGGCGCTCGATCAAAACGTCCCCTCCTCGGCGCCCTCGGTCCTGCCGCGCCACGCCCTGGGGGGAACCCTCCCCCGCATTGCCCCCGAGAGCTCGGTCACCGCGGGGTAGGGGAAGGGTCCGGTCACCGCGGGGTTGGGGAAGGGTCCGGTCACCGCGGGGCCCTGGAGGCTCTCGGTCATCACGTGATCCGGCAGCCTTTCGGTCATCTCGCGCCCGGCGGGGCTTCGGCCACCACCTCGTCCGACGAGCCACACCACCGGCACGCCACTCGTTCGACCTCGCGTTCGAGCACCTCTTCCTCCTCGACCGACGCCTCGCCCCCCAGGGTGAAGTGAATGTAGGCGCGCACGCGCGTTCGCTCCACGACGTCGAAACGGGTCTTGTTTCCGCATGCGTTGCACCGGTACAAGGGAGCCTCAGACCTCCGGCGCGCCGCTGAACCGACCGCCCCGGACCTCTCCGGCCCCTGGTTCCCCCGAAGCCCCGCAGATGAGGGCGAAGACGACCGTGTCGTCGGTGACCTCACCGAAGCTCTGCGCGGCTTCGAAGACGCGTCGCGCCAGATCCGGCGCGCCGGACTCGGGAGGCTGATCGAGGAGCGAGCGCGCCACCCGGTCTCTGCCGTAGAGCTCACCGTCGGAGCGCACCTCGAGGAGGCCGTCGGTGTAGCAGAGGAAGACGTCACCCGGCAAGAGATCGAAATCGAGGGTCGTGTACCGCTGGTTCTCGAACGAACCGAGGATTCCGCCCGGAGTCTCCAGCGCTTCCACGATCCCCTTCGACCGTCTATGAACCAGCGGAGCCGGGTGGCCCCCGCTGGCCATAGAACAACTGCGCGACGCACCGTCGATCACACCGTAGATCAGGGTGGTGAACCGCTCCTCGCCCATGGTCTGCACGAGTGCGCTGTTGAGGTCCTGCAGCGCCAGGGCGGGATCCGGCTCCCGCATGCAGAAAGCGCGCAGCATGTACTTGGCCATCGCAGTCTGTGCCGCGGCCTCGGCGCCCTTTCCCGAAACGTCCCCGACCATGAAGCCGTGACGCCCGTCGGGAAGCTCGAAGACGTCGAAGAAGTCTCCGCCGACTTCGGATTCCCCACTCGCCGGCTTGTAGACCGTGCCGACGTCAAAGTTCTCGATCACGGGGAGGGTAGTGCGCAGAAGACCTGCCTGGAGGTGGCGCGCCACCCGGCGCTGCCGCTCGAACCGGCGCGCGTTGGTGATTGCCATACCCGCCTGGGCCCCGAGGACATTGAGCGCTTGGCCGTCCTCTCTGCGGAGAGTGCGGGAGCCCCGGAAAACGACGACGACGGCACCGAGAATGGGCGACCGCCCGGTCAGGATCGGCGCGGCCAGCACCGATAGCTCGGACCCGGTCACACCCTCGGCGCCCGCCGCCACCTTGGACGAAAGTGACTCCCCCTGGATCAACCTGTCCCACGGAGGAGAGGTCAGATCGAAACGCCCGAAACTCGGCGGAAGCCACGGCGGAATCGGCGCCAACCTGCTGGGCGCCAACCTGGTGCCGGCAGGGTCGGCGAAGTACAGCAGGGCGGCGTCGGCGTCGAGGAGATCCGCTGCTCCGTCCGTGATGTCCTCGATGACCCCTCGCAACCGCAGCCTGCGACTGATCCGCAGGCCGAACTCACGCAGTCCACGGAGCAGGTCGAGCTGGCGGGCGTTAGTGAGAGCCACCGCGCACTGATGCACAACCCCCCGGGCAAGGGCAAGGTCTTTGGGGGCGAACCGGGCCGGTTCCGTGAACTCGACCACCAACACTCCAAAATCGACACCCGCACGCGCCAGAGGCAGGACGAGCAGTGACTCGATCCGGCGGACTGGACCGAGGGCGGTCAGAACGGGATCGTTTCCTTGAACGACGACGGGCTCCCGGCCGCTCAGGGCGGAGCGCAACGGCGCCAGCAGATCATTCTGGCCCGACGGGTGTCGCAGCACCGCCTCGAGGGCGACGTCGTAACCCGCCACTGCGCTGATTCCCAGGCGCCCGCCGGCGCGATCGATCGACGCAGCAAAGCCCCGCTCGGCCCCGAAAAGCGGGGGGACCTCCGAGACCATCAGGTCCAGGGTCTCGCCAACCGAGCGGACCTCGGCCAGCGCGGCCGAGAGGCCGAGGAGCGCCTGAGCGACCTCGGATTCCCCCCGCAGCGACTCGAGGGCGCGCTCGAGACCCTCCGCCGCCCCCTTATCCGGCGGGCCTGTGACATCACGGGTCTGGCTCACCCAACTACTCTAAGCGTCTTGAAGTAGCGAACATATGTTCGCGATTAGGATCTCCAAAGACACAGCGGGCAATGATTGTTCCGTGCACTCCGGACTCCGCTCCTCGGGCTCGCCGGTGCAATGAAGCTGGCGGGCGTCTGGGGCTCACCAGCGGCGCGTCCCGCTCGCCGGTGTCACCCGGATGGCGCATCTGGCTCGGCGTTCGAGCACTCGACCAGGCGGCCGAGCGCACTCGCTGCCCGGCCGGAATCGACCGACTCGGCCGCCGCGGCCAGTCCCTCGCCCACGTCAGACGCCACGCCCCCGGCTACGAGCCCCGCCGCCGCGTTCAAGAGGACGATGTCACGCCTCGGTCCCGGCGCGCCCTCGAGCACCTCGCCGATCACCCGGGCGTTTTCGGCGGCGCTCCCTCCGGCCAAAGCCTCCGGAGGGGCGGGGCCGAGGCCGAGCTCGGCCGGGTCGAGGGTCCAGCGACGGATGTCCCCGGCGACCAGCTCCACCACCTGAGAGGGGCCCGATGTGGCCAGTTCGTCCAGCCCTCCGTGGCCATGGAACGCGACCACGTGACTCGACCCCAGGTGCCCCAGGACCTCGACCATGACCTGGAGCTTGCGCGGATCGGCGACTCCGATCGCCTGGTTTCTAGCACCCGCAGGGTTGGTCAGAGGGCCGAGGAAGTTGAAGATCGTGCTGATACCGAGCTCACGCCGGGGCGCGGCCGCATGGCGCATCGCCGGGTGGAACACCGGAGCAAAGCAGAAGCCGATACCGGCGGTATCGATGCACCCGGCGACCCCCTCGGGTGGGAGCTCGATGCGGACGCCCAGCGCCTCGAGCACGTCGGCCGAACCGCAGCGCGACGACGCCGCCCGGTTGCCGTGCTTGGCGACCCGGACACCGGCGCCTGCGCAGACAATGGCCGCCGCGGTCGAGACGT
>JALZIQ010000009.1 GCA_030860205.1 Actinomycetota bacterium
TCACCGGAGAGACGGCGTCGCTTTCCGTTCCGGGCGAGCGAGAGGCGATGACCGTCGACTTCGTCCAGAGCGAGCGGTCGGTGCAGAGCGTTGCGCGCGTCGGACGGCCGAGCGTGGCGCATGCTACGGCGATCGGCAAAGTGCTCCTAGCCTGCGGCGAGGGGAGGCTTCCTCCGGGCCCGCTGACGGCGTACACGGCCCGCACCATCATCGACCGTCGAGACCTTGCCGTGGAGGTGGCCCGCACCGCCAAGCGCGGCTGGGCTGAGGCGATCGGCGAGCGCGAGAGCGATCTCAACGCCATCGCAGCACCGATCTTCGGCCTCCACGGCGAGCTCACGGCGATCCTCGGCCTGCAGGGCCCATCACGACGGTTCCATCGCCGGGCTATGCGCGACGCCCTGCGCGATCTGCTCGGCAAGGCGGAGCTTCTCTCCGGCGTCCCGGCGCACCCCCGTTCTGCGGAGGGCTCCGGCGGCCGGCCGGCGGAAGGGATCCGCACAGGCGATGTTTAGCCGGTTGCCCTCGCGTAATGGTCAAAACGCGCGCGCGCGCTATTCGGCATTCAACTTGGTCCGATACGGCATCGGCTCCGGCGATTGGCCGCGCGCTTGGCGCTCTCATGATCTGAAAGCGAGCTACGACGCGATCATCGTCGGGGGTGGTGTTCATGGGCTCGCCACCGCCTACTACCTGGCCGCCAACCACGGGATCACCAACGTGGCCGTCCTGGAAAAGGGCTACATCGGGAGTGGAGGATCCGGGCGCAACACCGCCATCATCCGTTCGAACTACCTGACGCCGGAAGGTGTCCGCTTCTACGACCGCTCGGTGAAGCTCTACGAGAAGCTGGCGGGAGAGCTCAACTTCAATGTGATGTTCTCGCAGCGCGGGCACCTCACACTTGCGCACAGCGACAGCTCGCTGCGAACGATGCACTGGCGCGCCGAGGTCAACAAGCTCGAGGGGATCGACTCAGAGGTCATCGGACCCCAGGAGATAAAGGCGCTCGTGCCCTTCATGGACACCTCGGAATCAACCCGTTATCCGATCCTCGGGGCGCTGTATCACCCACCGGGAGGAATCATCCGCCACGACGCAGTCGTCTGGGGATACGCGCGTGCGGCCGACGCCCTCGGTGTCCACATACATCAGGACACCGAGGTGACCGGCATCGACGTCGCCGGCGGTCGGGTGACTGCTGTAAACACCGATCGTGGACGGATCGCATCGCCCGCCGTCGTCAACTGCACGGCGGGGTGGTCGACGCTCATCTCCGACATGGCCGGGGTCGCCATGCCGGTCACCACATCGCCCCTGCAGGCCGCGGTAACGGAGCCCGTTCGGCCCTTCCTCTGGCCGGTCATCGTGTCCGGCACCCTGCACGTCTACGTGAGCCAGACTGACCGGGGCGAGCTCGTGTTTGGCGCCAGCGTCGACCCCTTCCCCTCCTATTCGATGCGGGGATCGCTGGAGTTCACCGAGGAGTTGGCCGGTCACGTCCTCGAACTGATGCCTTCGCTCGCGTCCGTGCGCCTGCTGCGCCAATGGGCCGGGCTGTGCGACATGACACCCGACTACTCCCCCATCATGGGTGCCACTCCGGTCGAGGGCTTCTACCTCGACGTCGGCTGGGGGACCTACGGATTCAAGGCGGGCCCCGTAGCGGGCGAGACCATAGCCCAGCTCATCGCGACCCAGAAGACGCCCGAGCTCATCGCCGCGTTTGGACTGGAGCGCTTCTCCCAGGGCCCCCTGGTCGGCGAGAAGGGGGCGGCGTCCGTTGGCCACTGATCGGTCATGATGCTGTTGCCCTGTCCCCACTGCGGCCCCCGCAACTCATCGGAGTTTCGTTACGTCGGCGAGGTGAGCAGACGCCCCGCTCCCGGATCTGCAGCCATCGAAGCCTGGCGCGCCTACCTCTACATGCGCTCCAACCCCGCCGGATGGACGACTGAGAACTGGTTCCACCGCGCCGGATGCAGGAGGTACTTCACCGTCGATCGTCACACGGTGACGAACGCCGTGAGGGCGTCGCGTCGCCCTGCCGCGCAAACCCAAACCAACACCGACCCCGAAGGCCTGTCGGCGGGAACCCAAAGGGGGCCGGATGCAGGTCCTCAGTGACACGATGCCGATGCGCCTCGGGGTTCAGCGGTGCGAAGTGGTCGACCGCTCCCACACCTTCGGATTCACGTGGAACGATGACCGGTACACCGCCTACGTGGGGGACACGATCGTCTCCGCCCTGGCCGCCGCCGGCGAACGCATCTTCTCGCGCAGCTTCAAGCTCCACCGTCCGCGCGGGCTCCTCACCGCGAGCTACATCGACCCCGGCTGCATGGTGCAAGTCGGCGAGGAGCCCAACGTGCGCGGAGCGCACCGTCTCGTCGAATCCGGCATGGCGGTCCTGGCGCAGAATGCATGGCCGTCTCTGCGCTTCGACGTCAAATCCGCCAACCAGGCAGTCGGTCGCTTTCTTTCGGCGGGCTTCTACTACAAGACGTTCATGAAACCGGAGCGCTTGTGGCCCGCTTACGAAAACGTCCTACAACGCTTTTCCGCGGGCGGCATCGTCTCGGCCGAATCGCAGCGCAACTTCTATGACAAGCGCTACGCGCACCCCGACGTGATCGTCGCGGGCGGAGGCCCGGCGGGTATGGCCGCAGCCATCGCCGCCGCGGAGAGAGGTGCAGCGGTACTCCTGGTCGAAGAAGAGCATGAGCTGGGCGGACATCTGCGCTGGGCGGGCCCGGACGCCCTCGAGACTCTGGAGGGACTACGCGCTGCGGTGGACGCAATGGACGGCATCGAAACGATGCTTGACTCGGTGGTCACCGGCCGCTACGACGACAACTGGGTCGCGGTGGTGCAGCGCAGCCTGCCCCATGTGAAAGAGCGCCTCGTCAAAGCGCGCGCCAAGTCGCTTGTGGTTGCGCCCGGGCTTATCGAGCGGCCCTACGTCTTCGAGGGCAACGACACTCCCGGTGTCATCCTGTCGACCGCATCCCGCCGGCTCATGAACATGTACGCGGTCAAGCCGGGCCATCGCGCGGTCGTGTTCAGCGCCAATGCAGACGGGGACGCTGCGGCTGCCGACCTCGAGCGCGCAGGTGTGGAGATCGCTCGTCTGGTAGACGCCCGCAGGGGCGAAGACATCGTGCGCGTGAGTGGAGGCAAGGGCGTGCGATCCGTGGAGTGTGGTGACGGCACGAAGGTCAAATGCGACCTCGTCGTCACGGCCGTGGGATGGACCGCGCCGACGTCCCTCACCAACATGTCGGGAGACCGACCCGCCTACAACCCGCGCGCCGGGCGCTTCTTCCCTTCGAACCTTCCCGAAGACGTGCTGGTGGCGGGCGGGATTGCGGGTGACGGAAGCCTCGATCAGTTGCTCGAACAGGCGCGCGCCGTGGGCTCTGAGGCGGCGCGCCGCTCCGCCCACATCGGGCGCCGCAGGTGCGCCGAAACCCCTCAGAGCAGACCGATTGAAGGGCGGGAAGGGCCGGCCGATTCACCGGTGGCCATCCCCGAGTTGCCGGTCGCCGACCACCCCGAGTTGTTCATGGCCAGGACGCACGGTGTGGTGGACTATTCCGAAGACGTCGGGTCCAAGGACCTCGTCGCAGCGGTCAAAGAAGGATACGACTCGATCGAGCTCGCAAAGCGCTACACCACCGCGACGATGGGACACACTCAGGGCAAGCTCGAAACCGTCAACGCGGTTGCCGTCGTTGCGGCCGCGACGGGATCGACAATCGAAGCCACCGGCACCACCGTATGGCGGCCCCCCTTCAATTCAATCTCACTGGGGGCGCTCGCGGGGAGGATTTTCGAACCCGTGATGCTCAGCCCGATGCAGCCATGGCACGAAGGCCACCACGCCAAACCTCTGGTTGCAGGAACGTGGATAAGGCCGGACCACTACGGCGATCCGGCCGGCGAGGTACACAGCGTCCGAACGAACGTCGGCCTGATCGACGTCACTCCCCTCGGCAAGTTCGATCTACGCGGCCCGGACGTGCCCAAGCTCCTGAACCACCTCTACATCAACAAGTGGTCGAAGCTCGAAGTGGGATCGGTCCGATACGGGGTCATGTGCGCCGAGGACGGGGTGGTGCTCGACGATGGTGTGACCGGCCGCCTCGAACCCGACAGGTACATGATGAGCACAACCTCCTCCGGCGCAGCCGCCCTGTGGGAGTGGATCGAGAACTGGCTGCAGACCGAACATCCCGAGTGGCGCGTCCATGTCGCTCCGATGACCAGCGCCTACGCAAGCATTAACATCGCCGGACCCAAATCGCGCGAGCTGCTGGGGCGCGTGGCAGAAGAGATCGACCTCTCGCCCCAAGCCTTTCCCTACATGAGAGTGCGTATGGGCCGCATCGCAGGTGTGGAGGGCTGCTTCGTGTGGCGCATCGGCTTCACCGGGGAGCTCGGCTACGAGATCCACATCCCTGCCTCCTACGGATTGCACGTGTGGACAACGCTCATCGAGCTCGGCACCGATTTGAAGGTGCAGCCCTTCGGCGTGGAAGCACAACGCATCCTGCGCCTCGAGAAAGGCCACATGATCGTCGGCCAGGACACCGACGGGCTCACCGGCGCTTACGGCGCAGAGCTTGGCTGGGCGGTGAAGCTGGACAAGGAGGACTTCGCGGGGAAACGCGAGCTTGTCTGGCAAGAGGAAAACGACGACTACTTCAGGCTTGTGGGACTGCAGCCGGTCGATCCCTCGGAAGTGCCCCCCGAGGCAAGTCAGATCATCGAAGGGACCAAGCAGATCGCCGGCCGAATCACATCCAGCCGGATGTCGCCGACACTCGGCCGATCGATCTGCCTCGGTTTCGTTGCCCCCCATCTCGGCGCGTCGGGGACGACCGTCACCGTGCACCTGCCGGACGGCCGCCGCATCCCCGCCACGGTGATGCCTCAGCTGGCTCACTTCGACCCCGATGGAAGGAGGGTGCGTGGCTGAACCGACTGCGGTCGCCCGAAGCCCAATCGCACCCGCGCCTCCGGCCGCGGTCGAGAGCGGCTGGGAGGTAAGCGCACGTCGCAGCATGGCGGTCCTCCGGATAACCGACTGCACGCCGCTCGCAAAGATCCTCGTGCTCGGGCCCGAGGATGGGGTCTTCGACATCCCCTTCGGGCGCGCCGAACGCGACGCTGAGGGCGTGCTCGTGACGGGCTCCGGCCCGCATGAGTGGACGTTGTTCGGCGCGCCGGGCACCGGCAGGCGGCTCGCAGAGCGGGCTGCCGCTGCCTTGCCCCCGGCCGAGGGCGCCGTCTTCGACCTGACCCACGGGCGGGCGGCCATGAGGATCACAGGTCCGGAGGCGGGCGCCCTGCTGGCGAAAGTGTGCGCCGTCGACCTGACCGAAGAGATCACCCCCGATGGAGCGGCCTTTCGAAGCTCGGTCGCCAAGGTCGTCACCGACGTGGTGCGCGACGACCGGGGCGGACAACACTCCTACCTCATGCACTGCGACCGAGCGCTCGGTCAATACCTGTTCGACGCCTTGCTCGATGCAGGCGCCGAGCTCGACATCGAGGTCGACGGCTTCGCCGGCCCCGGCATCTAGAGGAGTAGGGAGTGGGGACATGAACATGCCGACCAGCTTGGACATCGCCCGGCAAGCGTCGCTGAAGCCCTTGATCGACGTGGCCGGGGAGATGGGCCTGGGCCCTCATCTGCTCGAGCATTACGGCGACGCCGTCGCCAAGATCAAGCTCGAGGCAATCGAGGAGCTCGCGGAAAGACCTTCGGCCAAGTACGTGTTGGTGTCGGCGATCACCCCGACGCCACTCGGCGAAGGTAAGACCACGACGACGATCGGCCTCGGTCAGGCCTTCCGGCACATCGGCAAACGGGCGACCGTCGCCGTACGCCAGGCGTCGATGGGACCGACCTTCGGCATCAAGGGCGGAGCCGCCGGCGGTGGCTACAGCCAGGTGGTTCCCTTCGAGCTCGTTAACCTCCACCTCACCGGCGACATGCATGCGGTTGCCGCGGCCCACAATCTCCTGGCGGCAATGATCGACAACGCCCTCCACCGGAGCGGCGAACTGGACATCGACCCCCACAGCCTCACGTGGAGGCGGGTCATCGACGTCAACGACCGGATGCTGCGCAACGTCGTCGCGGGATTGGGCTCGCGCGAGGACGGGACGCCCAGACAGACGGGGTTTGACATCACCGCTGCCTCGGAGGTAATGGCGGTGCTCGCGCTTTCCACCTCCCTGCAGGACATGCGGCGCCGTCTGGGTCGCATCGTTTTCGGAAACAACCGCAGCGGCAACCCGCTCACCGCCGAAGCCATCAAGGCGGCCGGCTCGATGACGGTCATGATGCGGGAGGCGATCAAACCCAACCTGCTGCAGACGCTGGAGAACACCCCGGTGCTTGTGCACGCTGGACCCTTCGGCAACATCGCACACGGCAACTCCTCGATCGTGGCCGACCTCATCGGTATGCACACCGGGGACTATCTCCTTACCGAGGCCGGCTTCGGCGCCGACATGGGCGCCGAGCGCTTCTTCAACATCAAGTGCCGCACCTCGGGCCTGCGTCCGGATGCCGCCGTGGTCGTTGCAACGGTTAGGGCGCTGAAGGCCCACTCGGGCCGTTTCCAGGTCGCGGCGGGCAAGCCCCTTCCACCGGAGATGGTGGCGGAGAACGCCGACGACGTGCATGCCGGCGGGGACAACCTCCGCAAGCAGATCGCAAACATCCGGCTGCACGGGATCCCGGCGGTCGTTGCAATCAACTCGTTTCCCACCGACCATCCCTCCGAGCACGATGCCATAGGAGCCATAGCGCGCGAGGAAGGCGCACGGGTTGCCGTCTGCACCCATTTCGCAAACGGCGGCAAGGGTGCGACAGAGCTTGCCGAGGCGGTTGCCGAGGCTGCCGGCGAGCCCAGCGAGTTTCGGTACCTGTACCCGGATGAAGCCGGCCTGCGCGACAAGGTCGAAGCCATAGCGACGAAGGTCTACGGCGCGGCGCGCGTCACCTATGATCCCGCTGCGGCGCGGCAGCTCGACCGCTACGAGGTTCAGGGCTTCGGGAGACTTCCGATCTGCATAGCCAAGACCCACCTGTCGCTATCCTCCGATCCCAAGCTCAGGGGCGCGCCGACAGGCTGGACCCTGCCCGTGCGCGAGGCACGCGTTTCGGCCGGGGCCGGGTTCATCTATCTCATCTCCGGAGACATGCGCACCATGCCGGGGCTCAGCTCACATCCGGCAGCGGAGGCGATCGACATCGATGACAACGGTGACATCGTGGGGTTGTATTGAACGGCGCGGGAACACCGGAAACGTGGCGCCTCGGGCAGCGCGCCGAGCTGCCTTTGGGGACGGTCGCCGTGAACATATTCGGCGACGGGCCTCCGGTCGTTCTCGTTCACGGGACGCCGACCTGGTCCTACCTGTGGCGTCATGTGGGCGCAACACTGGCGGACAAGTTCACGGTCTATGTCTACGATCTCCTGGGCTACGGCGACTCTCCCGCGCCGCCGGACGCCGATGTCTCTGTGCGCGCCCAGGCACGCCTTCTTGCGGACCTCCTCGAGTTCTGGGGCCTCGACGAACCTGCGATCGCCGGTCATGACATCGGCGGGGCCGCCGTGCTGCGCGCTCACCTTATGCACAAATGTGCGTTTCGGCGCATCGCCCTGATCGACGCGGTTGCGCTGCGGCCCTGGATCACGCCCACGACGAGACACGTGCAGGCTCATCTCCCAGCGTACGGGACAATGCCCGTGCACATCTACGAGCAGATCGTTGCAACGCATCTGAGAACCGCGGTCTACAAGACATTCGATGATGCGGCCTTTGACGCTTATCTGGATCGATGGAAGGGGCGCGGGGGTCAAGCGGCCTACCTCCAGAAGGTCGCGCAGTTCAACGAAGACCACACCTCCGACTTCGAGCCTAAGCTAAAGACCATGCGCACTCCCGTAAGGATCATTTGGGGCGAGCACGACGCCTGGCTCGACCGAGCGACCGCCGACCGGCTCCACGATCTCATTCCGGGGTCACAGCTGAGTTTTATCTCAGGAGCCGGACACTTCTGCATGGAGGACGCCCCGCAAGACGTTGCCCAGGAGCTGGTCGAATTCTTCTCCACCGAGATTGCGAACGGCTGACTTGACCCCGAGAAGCAGCCGCCGATCGGCGAGTGGAGGCGCCACATGAGCACGACCCGGGGCGGACGTCCCGCCGACGATTATCTCGAAGACACCTTGGGAATCTTCCTCGACCGCCTCGCCTCAGGGAGCCCTGCGCCGGGCGGCGGTGCCGCCGCCGCAGTGGCGGTTGCGATGGCCGCCGCCCTCGCCGGAATGGCTGCTCGCTTTGCCGAAGAACACCTTGACGACTCGCCCGGGCTCATCGCCCGAGCCGACTCTCTGCGCCGCAGTGTCGCCCCACTAGCGCAAGCGGACGCCAGGGCCTATGCAGACGTCCTGGCTGCACTCGACCTGCCCCGGGAGCCCGACCCGGAGACTCGTCGCAGCGCGATCGGATCGGCGCTGTCCTCGGCGGCCGACATCCCTTTGGCCGTGGCGGAGATCGCGGCCGAGGTTGCAGACCTCGCCGCCAACCTGGCCGCTCGCGGAAATCCGAACCTCAGAGGCGACGCGATAGCGGCCGGACTGCTCGCAGACGCAGGAGCACGAACCGCCTCCGTGTTGGTGAAGATCAACTTGGGCGACTCCTCTGACGGCCGGAGCTCCAGGGCGGAGAAGTTGGCCAAGTCAACCACAAGAGCTGCCCAGGCGGGGTCGAGGACAACGCCTAATCGAAGACTCAGCAGGTGAGAGTAGCGGTTATCGACGGAAACGCTTTTGCCGCCGAGTTGAAGTCCCGCCTTGCGGATGAAGTCACGTTGGTGTTGTCCACAAACCCGGTGCGCCCGGGACTTGCGACGGTGATCGCCGGCGATGACTACGCGGCTGAGGCGTACGAGCGACGCGTAGTCACCTTGCCCTCGACCTCGGATGCAACTACGTCTGCGAAAGGCTTGGATCGGACGTAGAGCAGGCGGACGCCCTGGCGGTCGTGGGAAAGCTCAACGCGACCCCCGCATTTCCGAAATCATAATTCTTCGACCCTTGGTACCAGGTGTCTCGAAAGCAGATATCTTCCGTGCGTTGAACCCTCTCAAGGACATCGAAGCGGTCCATCCGCTGAACGCCGGCCTGCTCGCGCTCGGCCGGCCGAGGTATATACCCTCGACGCCCGCGACTTGCTTCTATCTGCTCGACCGGTACCAGCGCGACTCGCAGCCGGCATCGCGCGGGTGCAGCCGTCGCTCGAAGGACTCGGGCTCGAGTAAGCGTCAAATCTTGGGAGTTTCCTTCTTCGGGTCTATGAAGGGCTTGTCCACGACAACCGCGTGATACCGGCCCTTCGCCGATCTGACGGTCAGCTTGCTGCCGGTGTCTGCGAGTGCAATCGGAACCTGGGCGTAGCCGATGTTCCTTTCGAGACGGGGCGAGTAGAAGACCGAAGAGACCTGGCCGATGAGATCATCCTCGTCTACGACCTCGAGGTAGTCCTCGATGTAGCCGATGATGGGATCGCCCTCGAGCTCGATCCCGACCACCTTGCGCTTGACGCCTTCGGCGGCGATGCGCTCCAGCGCCGCCTTGCCGATGAAGTCCTGGTCTTTGTCCAGGTTTACCGTGTAATCCAACCCGACCTCGTACGGGTTGAGCCATCCGTATTCGTTGAGACGGTTGTTATCGACCGCTATGTCGGAGCCGTAGCTCAGAATGCCCGCTTCGACGCGCCTGATCTGACACGGCCCTATCACGGCGATGTTGTGGGGCCGGCCGGCCTCGAGCACCTTGTCCCACAGCGTCTGGGCATCACGGCTTGCGTTGCGAAGGTATATCTCGTAGCCCACCTCGCCGGTGTAGCCGGTGCGGGACACGACGACATCGAGTCCGTCGAGGTCGAACTCCTCCATCCAGTAGTAGCGGAGTTCCAGCACCCTGTCGCCGAAGAGGTTGACCATCGTGTCCCTGGACTTGGGGCCTTGAATCTGCATCGGCGCGACATCGGGTTCCCTGACGGTGACGTCCAGGCCCAGGGCGCTCGCCACGCCCTTGGCCCACAATAGGACATCACCGTCGGCCACCGACAGCCAGAAGTGGTTCTCTCCGAGTCTTAGGAGCACCGGGTTGTTGATGATCCCGCCGTCGGCGTCGACGTTGAGCACGAACTTGCATTGTTTGACCGCGCATTTCGTAAGGTCACGCGGCGTCAGCATGTTCGTCAACCTGAAGGCGTCGGGACCGATGATCTCGACCTGTCGCTCGACCCCGACATCCCACAGGGTCACATCGTTGACCAATTTCCAGTACTCCGCGATGGGGTCGTCGTAGTGGCGGGGGTGGTACATACGGTTGCAGACCGAGTACGACTGCACGCCGTGGGCCCGGGAGGCGTAGAAGTAGGGGGACTTGCGAATCCGGGTGTACATATGGATTTTGGGAACGTCATACGGTACGCGCATGGGCGACTCCTTAAAATGCAGCCTAGCTGACTGCCTACCATTACCATGCTGGGGCACGGGCTGCAACCAGGGGTGCCTTATACACACCAAGGGAGAATGAATGCGAGTAGCGCTGGCGCAGGTCGACTGTCGGCTAGGAGACCTCGACCACAACGTCGCCAAGACGAAGGGGCTCATGGCCCAAGGGAGGGACGCAGGGGCGGACCTAATAGTCTTTCCCGAGCTCATCCTGACCGGCTACTCCCTCGGCCGGATTGGCCATGAGGTCTGGCTCAATGTGGACGGGCCGAACATCACCGCACTGGCGGAGGAGGCTCGCGAGATCTCCGCGGTGGTTGGCTTTCACGAGGGTGGGACGGGCCCGCGCAGCTTCAACAGCGCTGCGTTTCTCGAAGCCGGATCGCTCCTGCATCTGCACCGGAAGCTCTACCTGCCGACCTACGGCACCTTTGAGGAACGCAAGCACTTCAGCCCCGGTCAAACCATGCGCGCCTTCGACAGCCGCCTCGGCCGCATGGCGATCCTGATCTGCAACGACGCCTGGCAGCCGAGCCTTCCATTCCTTGCGGTCCAGGATGGCGCCGAGGTTCTGCTCATCCCGGTGAACAGCGCCCTCGACGAGTCCCCCGGCGTGCTCGACATCCAGCCGCAATGGAAGGAGATCACGCGCTTCTACGCCGTGATGTTCCAGTGTTACGTCGTCTTCGTAAATCGCGTCGGAACCGAAGGCGATCTCTGTTTCTGGGGTGGCTCCCATGTGGTCGACCCCAGCGGCCGCACGGTTGCCACGGCGGGCCCCGAAGAAACCGTGCTCACGGTCGACCTCGACCTCGGCGCGGTTCGGCGAAGGCGTTGGCAGCTGCCACTCGTGAAAGAGGCGCGCCTCGCCCTCCTGGAACGCGAGCTGGGTCGCCTGATCAGCGAGGGCGGCGACTTATAAAGGAATGAGGTCGAGGCCCCGTCCAGGAGCCTCAACCTCACTAGAACCGCCCTCTAGATAAGACCTTCTTCGGTCAGCCACTGCTCGGCGACCGCCTGTTCCGGGAGCCCGTCGACGTCTACCTGGCCATTCAGCTTCTGCAGAGTCTCGGTATCGAGTTTGGCCGAAATGGGATCGAAGATCTTCTCGAGCTCCGGGCCGTACTTGTCGAACGCCTTACCCTCGACGGTCAAAGACGGGTTGTAGATGGGGAAGAACTGCTTGTCGTCCTCGAGGACGCCCAGGTCCAAGCCGGCGATGCGTCCGTCGGTGGCGAAGACCTCTCCGTATGCGCACGTCTTGGATGTGTCTACCTCGGAGTAGATAACCCCCTCCGTTACCTTGGCGATCAGGTCTGCCGGCCACTGGAAGCCGTAGTGCTTCTCGAGGCCGGGAAGCCCGTCATCGCGCACCGCGAACTCGGTGCCGACGCACAAAGACGCCGCTTCGGGATCCTCCTTGATGAGACCCGGGAGGTCGGAGATCTTGCTTACCCCGTCCTGCTTCAGTGTCTCCTCGCTGGCAGCTATGGCGTAGGTGTTGTCCGCAGGCGCCGGGGCCAGCCATGCGATGTCGTTCTTCTTCATGTCCTCTTTGGCGACCGCCTCGTACTGCCCCTGAGGATCGTCGATCGGTTTGGTGTGCTTGAGATAGGTGATCCAGCCGGTGCCCGTGTACTCCCAGTACATGTCGATCTGACCGCCCTCGAGCGCGGTCCTCGCCTGCACGCTGCCCGGCAGCCCCGTCTTGTCGTCGACCGTGGCGCCCGCGGCCTCCAAGACCTGCAGCGTGATCTGTCCAAGCACCAGCTGCTCGGTGAACTCCTTGGAACCAACGGTGAAGCTGGCTCCCGAAAGGTCCACCTCCTCGGTACCGGCGCTTGTGGATCCGCCGCCCTCCTCGCCCCCGCACGCCGCTGTGAGCAGGGCAACCAAAAGGACGAGCCCCAGTGCCTTCGCAAACCCTCGCTTAGCTCTCATGCTTCACCTTCTCTTTCTTCTCGATGGTGCACTCGGCGATGTCTACAATTGTGAAAACGATCTCCAGCAACGGTTCTATAAGCCTTTGGGTCGCAGTTGATCCTCGGCGATCCCTCCCAACCAGTCGATGAACAAGGCCAACGAGGACGTGAGCACGGCCCCGGTTATGAGCACAGGATCACGGCGAACCGAGATGCCGGTCTGGATGATGTCGCCCAGGCCGCCGGCGTTCGACGCCCAGGCAAGGGCGGCGGTGCCCACGTTGATGACGAGAGCAGTCCTTATTCCCGCAAGGATGACGGGAACCGCCAGGGGGAGCTCGATGGTCCTCAGCGCCTTGCCCCTGGACATCCCCATCCCCATGCCCGCTTCGATCAGCGAGCGATCCACCCCTTCCAGTCCCACCATTGTGTTGCGGAGGATCGGAAGGAAGGCGTACGTGACGAGTGCCACGACGGCGGGGGTAAAGCCTATGGTCCATACGATCGCGAAAAGAACCAGAAGCCCGATGGAGGGCGTGGCCTGGCCGATGTTGGCGACCGCCAGGAACGCCGGGGTGAATCGCCTCGCGGCCGGTCGAGTGAGCAGGATGCCCATGGGAACGGCGAGCACCACGACCAGGGCCGTGGACGCCGCGGTGAGCTGAATGTGCTCGATCGTGCGCGTCGTTATGACCGTCGAGCTGATCGAACGCCGCTCGATAGAGTCCAGGGTGCGGCCGCTTACGTAGAGATAGAGCGCAAGGAGCACCAACGCCAGGAACAGCGGGGTCCCTAGGTAACGTCCCAAAGATCGCGCGCGTTCAAGGTTGCGCCGGGCCGGCTCCGCGTCCGTACTCGAATCGGCGTCGCCTCTTTGCGGTACGGCCGTCGCCATCACGAATCGTCTTTCTTCAGGCGGCCGCCGGACTCTTCTGATTCGTCCGTGCCGGTCTCTGCGGACCCGTCTCTGTCGTGGCCGTTTGCACCGTGCGCCTCGACGCGCATTGCCTTGGTCGCGTTCGTTATCGTCTCGAGGTCCGCGACGCCCTCGTAAGAGCCCGACTCGTCCACAACGATGACCGAAGACTTGTCGGACGTAAGCATGTCGGCAAGGGCCGCACTGAGGGTCGTATCCGGGTGGGCGATTGAGTCTGCCCGGAGACCCGTCCTGCTCATGTCTTCGTCGTCGTCCTCGAGATCATCAGAGCTTACCCAGCGTTGAGGACGCCTGTTGTCGTCCAAAAGGAGGACCCAGCCCCTGTCGGAGCCCTGCAGCATCTCCCTCACCTGATCGCGGTCGGTGTCGAGACTAGCCGTCGGCCAGTCGATCAGCTCTATATCGGACAGCTTGGCAAGACTGAGCCGTTTCAGAGAAGCCCCCGACCCGACGAAGTCCGCAACGAACTCGTCTGAGGGGGCCAGCAGTATGTTCTCCGGCTTATCGTACTGCGCGATCCTCGATCGCTCCCTCAGAATCGCGATGCGGTCCCCCATCTTGATCGCCTCTTCGATGTCATGAGTGACGAAGACGATCGTCTTCTTGATCTCTTCCTGAAGGCGAAGAAACTCGTTCTGGAGACGCGATCTCGTAATCGGATCGATCGCCCCGAAGGGTTCGTCCATCAACATCACGGACGGATCGGCGGCCATCGCCCTGGCAACCCCGATGCGCTGTTTCTGCCCACCCGACAGCTCCTTCGGATACCGGGGGCGGTAATCCGAAGGATCCATGCCGACCATCTCGAGAAGCTCGTCGGTGCGGTCGGAAGTCTTCTTCTTGTCCCATCCCAGAAGACGGGGGACCGTCGCAATGTTGTCCTCGATCGTCATGTGCGGGAAGAGACCGATTTGCTGGATCACGTAGCCGATTCGGCGTCTCAACTGGTCGGAGTCTACGGACGTGACATCCTCTCCCTCGAGAAAGATCTTGCCCGAGTCGGGCTCGATGAGCCGGTTTATCATCCGCATCGTGGTGGTCTTGCCGCAGCCCGAGGGCCCGACCAGGACGCATATCTCGCCCTCGGGTATCTCCATGGTCAGGTCCTCGACCGCGGGATCTTTCTGTCCCTTGAAGGTCTTGGTCAGATTCTCCAGACGGATCACGTTGCCCCCTCTAACGCTCGCGGGCGAATGGCTCTTCTAATTGCGGATTCCCTTGGAGGTGACGAGCCTTCTCAGTACGAGAAACCCGATGTCGAAAAGGAGCGCCAGAGCCATGACGGCCAAGAGCGCGCCCAGTACGAGATAGAGGGCCGTTGCGCTTCCGATGCGCGCCAGGCCCGAGAAGAACCCCTCCCCCAATCCGGGCCCCCCCACACCGGCGGCAATGGCGGCGATACCAATGAGAATCAAGGCGGACACGCGGATACCCGCGACGATCACCGGTGCGGCAAGCGGCAGCTCGATCCGAAACAGCCGTTGTCTACGGTTCAGGCCCATTCCCTGGGCCGAGTCCACGATGGCTGTATCGACCCCAAGCAAGCCCGTGACGGTATTACGCAGTACGGGGAATATGGCGTAAAGAGTGAGTGCGACGATCGTCGGCGGCCACCCCAGTCCGAGAAGGGGGATGAGGAGGCCAAACAACGCGAAAGAGGGAACGGTCAAGATGGTGCCCGTGATCCCGATCGCCACCTTGGCACTGCGCTCCCTGTGATACACGAGACAGCCCAGCGTCAGTGCGACGATCGTTCCCAACACCAGCGAGACGCCGACCGCGAGGGCGTGCTCACCGGCCTGCACCAGCAGGTCCTCGTAGGTGAACTGAAGATAGGTGAAGAACAAGTCCATGCAGGTCCCCCCCTCGCCTGGCCGATCGAATCCGCTACGACATCCCCCGTAGCTCCCCGCAGTCTATCAATTCACACCGCACCGTGTGCTCCTTGCAACTCTTTACGATGCCCTCAAGGCCGATGTCACTTTTCGCCGGGCTCCGTGCCCCAGCTAGTTTGTCCGGATGCCCACGCCGGAGCTCGAAGAAAGAGATCGCAGGTTGCTCGGTGGCGGCGGGGGTGCGGCGGCGCGCCTCGCCATGCGCATCATCGTCGCCCTCGCACGTGTCAACGGGGCACCTCGTCTGATCGATGTCAGGCGCGCCCATATCGACGGCTGCCTCTATCACGGGCGGGCAGGGCTCGACTTCGCCCGCCGCCTGCTCTCGGGCGGCGGCAGGGTCGCGATTCCGACCACGCTCAACGTTTCGTCGCTCGATCTCCTCCACCCGGGCCTCGTCGGAGGTGACCGGGCGACCAAAGGACGCGCCCGGGAGCTCATGGACGCCTACGTCGCCATGGGCTGCGAACCGACCTGGACCTGCGCCCCCTACCAGCTGCCGGCGCGCCCCGAGGCCGGCGAGCAGATCGCATGGGCGGAGTCGAACGCCATAGTCTTCGCCAACTCGGTGCTCGGCGCCCGGACCAGCCGCTACGGCGACTTCGCCGACATCTGTGCCGCGATAACCGGGCGGGTGCCCGACTCCGGGCTCCACCGTGACGCCAACCGGCGCGCCGAGGCGGTCTTCCGCCTTCTGGACATCCCGGAGCGGCTGCTCGACGAGGACGTCCTCTACCCGGTCCTCGGTCACCTCGTGGGCCAAAGGACGGGCCGCGAGATCCCGGCGATCGTCGGCCTTCCGCCCGGACAACCGGAGGACCGGCTCAAGGCGCTCGGGGCAGCGGCTGCGTCGTCGGGCTCCGTGGCCATGTTCCACGCCGTGGGCAGCACCCCCGAGGCGACAACCCTCACGGACGCCCTCCACGGCGCAGAGCCGGCCCGGGTGATCGACATCACCCCGCACGACGTCGCCCGGGCGCGCGACTCGCTCACCAGCTCGGCGGGAGACGCGATCGAGGGGGTCAGCATCGGGACGCCGCACCTCTCGGTCGCGGAGTTCGCCCGGCTCGTGGACCTGACCGAGGGCATCCGGGTGCATCCCGGCATCGAGTTCTACGTCTCGACCGGCCGCGGCGTGCTGGCGCAGGTGAAGGAGAGGGGTTGGCTGGACCGGCTGGCCGGCGCCGGCGTCGAGATCGTGGTCGACACGTGCACCTACATCACCCCCATCCTCCGGAAGGCCGGGGTGGTGATGACGGACTCGGCGAAGTGGGCATTCTACGCCCCCGGCAACATCGGGGTCGAGGTCGTGTTCGGGAGCATGCAGGAGTGCGTGCTCTCCGCCGTCGAGGGAAGGGTGGTTCGTGACCCGCGGCTCTGGGCCGGCCTGTAGGGGGGCCACCCTCGTGGAGGGGACGGCCGAGGGCCAGGTCCTCGTGCTCGACGCCCCGCTCTCCTTTTGGGGAGGGATGGACCCGGACTCCGGCGTCATCGTCGACCGGCAGCACCCCCAGTGCGGGGATGGGCTCACCGGACGCATCCTCGTCATGACCTCGGGCCGGGGCTCGTCGAGCAGCTCGAGCGTGCTGGCCGAGGCGATCCGCGCCGGAACCGCTCCGGCGGGCATCGTCCTGGCCGAGCCCGACGAGATCGTGGTGCTCGGCGCGCTGGTGGCGGCCGAGCTCTACGATGCCGTCCGTCCGGTAGTTCAGTTGGGCAGGACGGACTTTTCCCGACTGCGAACCGGCGAGCGGGTCCGCGTCACCGCCCGCGCCGGCGCCGCGTCGGTCGAGTGGGTGGGAGATGTGAATAATTCACACTCAGCACCCACTCGGCCTGGTTAGGGGTTCAGGGCCAGTTCGGCCAGGCGTCGTCCGGTCAGGGGCGCAAACTTGAAGCCGTGACCGCTGCAGGCGGACCCCACTACGACCGGGCCGCGCCGCTCGATGATGAAGCGTTCGTCGTCGGTGTTGGTGTAGAAGCAGGTCTCGACCAGCGCGGGCTCGGGCTCGGCCCCCGGATACCGCCTGGTGACCGCCTCGCGCAGCAGCGCCACGGTGTCTTCGCTGGGCCCTCCCTCGGCGTCGGGGTCGGCGACGGGCCCGCCGTGGTGGAGCCCGGCCTTGAGGCCCTGGCCCGGGCTCGCCAGCGCATAGAAGATGGGGTCGTCCCAATCGACCAGGCTGGGGACGAGATCGTCGTCGGGGAGGCTGAAGTAGGCGACGGTCTCGCGCGTGGGGATGGCCGGCAGATCGATCCCCGCGCCGGCGAGCAGCGCCGGCGCCCAGGGCCCTGCGGTCACCACCGCGACTCCTGCCCTGACGGCGCCCTCCGAAGTGTCCACCTCGACGCCGGGTCCATCTATCCGGAGCGCCTCCACGCGCGTGTTCCACCGCACGTTCGCACCGCTGCCTTCGGCCGCCGTTATGAACGCGCCGAGGGCCTCCTCCGCCCGCACGATGCCTGCATCGGGCTGATACAGCAGGGTGTCGGCCACCGGGAAGCTGAGGACCGGGAAGCGCTCCCCTACCTCGGGACCGGAGAGCCATTCGAACTTCGCCCCGCAAACGTCGAGCGCCTCGGCCTGGGCGGCGAGGTCCGGGCCCGCGTCGAGACCGCCGGTAGTAGTCACCAGCTCCAGGCCGGTGGCGTCCTCGAGCTTCCGCCACAGCCCGATCGCCTCCATCGACAGGGCGACGTACTTGGGATCGGGATAGGAGAAGCGGAAGATCCGCGAGGCGCCGTGGCTCGATCCCCGCTTGTGGCCGAAACCGAACTGCTCCAGGACCAGGACCTCCCGCCCGGCATCCGCCAGACTACGGGCGGCGGCCGAGCCGGCCATCCCGGCGCCGATCACCACGACATCGACCCGGCTCATTTGAACGCCTGGATCCCGGTGATCGACTCACCCAGCACAAGCGTGTGGATCTCACTGGTCCCCTCGTAGGTGAGGACCGACTCGAGGTTGTTCGAGTGGCGGATCACCGGATACTCCAGCGTGATCCCGTTGGCCCCCAGGATGGTCCGCGCCTCCCGTGCGATCCCGAGCGCCTCGCGCACGTTGTTCAGCTTCCCGAAGCTCACCTGTTCCGGTGTGAGCCTCCCCTCATCCTTCATCCGCCCGAGGTGCAGCGCCAACAGGATCCCCTTGTCCATCTCGAGCAACATGTCGACCAGCTTCTGCTGGGTTAACTGGAAGGCAGCTATCGGCTTGCCGAATTGATCGCGGGTTAGCGCGTATTCGAGGGCGCTCGCATAGCAGGCCCGTGCCGCTCCGATCGCCCCCCACACGATGCCGAAGCGCGCCTCGTTCAGGCACGACAGCGCGGCCCTGAGCCCCCGAGCCCCGGGAAGCATCGCCTCGCCGGGAAGGCGGCAGTTATCGAGGGTCAGCTCGGAGGTAACCGCCGCTCGCAGCGACATCTTCCGGTGGACGTCGCGCGTGCTGAACCCCGTCGCCCCGCGCGGCACCAGGAATCCCCGCACACCCTCATCGGTGCGCGCCCACACGAGTGCGACGTCGGCGATCCCCCCGCTCGTGATCCACATCTTGCTACCGTTCAGCACCCAATCGGACCCGTCTCTGCGCGCGTGCGTGCGCATCCCCGAGGGGTCGCTCCCGTAGTCGGCCTCGGTCAATCCGAAGCAGCCGACCGCTTCGCCGGAGGCGAGGCGGGGCAGCCACCTGTCCTTCTGATCGTCGGAGCCGTAGGTGTGTATCGGCCACATGACCAGCGAGCCCTGGACGGAGACGAAGCTGCGGAAGCCCGAATCGCCCGCCTCGAGCTCCAGGCACGCGAGTCCATAGCTCACCGAGTTGGTCCCCGCGCACCCGTAGCCGTCGAGGTACATCCCGAGCAAGCCGAGAGCGCCGAGCTCGCCTACGATCGCGCGCGGGAATTCCCCGCGCTCGAACCACCCCTCTATTCCTGGCAGGACGCGGTCCGCTACGAAGCTACGTACGGTGTCGCGGATCATGCGTTCCTCGTCGGTGAGAAGCGCGTCCACCGCCAAGAAATCAATGGCGTCCGGCTTGGGAAGCTGCTCGATGGGGGTCCGGGTCGTCACGTGGGCTCTCCTGAATGGTCGCTTCCCTTCAGCATAGAGTCGGCCAGGCCGGCGAGGACCTCCTCGGTGTGCTCACCGAGAGCCGGGGGTGGGCGACGAGTGGACGCCGGGGTGTCCGACATGCGGACCGGATTGGCGACCAGACGCAGATCCCCGCGCACTGGATCGGCGACGGTCTCGACCGCCGTCTGCCCTTCAGGTGAGCCGAAGACCTCGTCCAGCGCCCGGATCGGCGCGCACGGCACCTTGCGGGCGGACAGCTTACTCAGCCATGTGTCCGCGTCCCGGGTGCCGAAGACCTCCCCCAGAAGCGCGGTGAGCTCGGCACGATTGCGCACCCGGTCCCTGTTCGTGGCCCAACGTGGATCGGCGGCAAGCTCCGGGCGCCCGATCGCCTCGCACGCCCATCCGAACAGCCGGTCGTTGCCCACCGCCAGGATGAAGGGCCGGTCGGCGGCCTCGAAGGTCTGATAGGGGACGATATTGGGGTGGGCGTTTCCCATCGGCCCCGGAACGGCGCCCCCGATGAGGTGGTTGGCGGCCTGGTTGACCAAAGCCGCCACCCCCGCTTCGAACAGCGACACCTCGACCCTCTGCCCGCGGCCCGTGCGCTCGCGCGCTGCCAGCGCGGCGAGCACACCCACGGTCGCCTGCAGACCTGCGATCACGTCGAGGATGGCGACCCCGGACTTGGTCGGCGCGCCGGGATCTTGGCCGGTGATGCTCATGAGCCCGGTGACGCCCTGCATGATGATGTCGTAGCCGGGCTGCGACGACGCAGGCTCGGAGCCGAAGGCCGTCACCGAGCAGTACACGAGGCGGGGGTAGGCCTCGTTCAGGGCGTCGAAGCCGAGCCCCCAAGAATCCATCAGGCCGGGGCGAAAATTCTCGAGGACCACGTCGCAGCCTCCGGCGAGCCGGACGGCGATGGAGCGGCCTTCGTCGGTGGCGAGATCGAGGACGACTGATTTCTTGTTGCGGTTGAGGCTGAGGAAGTAGGCGGCATCATCGCCCTTGAACGGGGGCCCCCAGGCGCGGGTGTCGTCGCCCGATCCGGGGCGCTCGACCTTGATGACGTCGGCGCCGAGGTCGCCCAGGGTCATGGCCGCCAGCGGCCCGGCCAGCACGCGCGAGAAGTCGAGCACCTTCACGCCCCCAAGCGCAGTCGCCCCCGCCCCGGTCCCGCCGTCCCCGGCGCCGTGCGACGCGGTCACGTCGTCGCCCGTGCCGGCCAGCGCGCCGATGTCGTCACGGGTGGGAACAGACGGGCGCGGAGCTCGACCAAATGGGGGCCGCCCGCCTCGAGTGCGGCGCGGACATCGGCCTCGAGCTCCTCTGGGGACGTCAGGCTGTAGGGCACCCCGAAGCCCCCCGCGATGGCGCCGAAGTCGGGCGTAACGAGGTCGACCGCGAAGGTACGGCCGTAGCGGAGCTCCTCGTCGAACCGGAGCATCCCGTAGCCTCCGTCGTTGACCACCAGCGCCACCACGTCGAGGGCCTGCTCGCGGGCGGTTGCGAGCTCGCCGAGCCCGTACATCAAGCCCCCATCCCCGACGACGGCCACGACCGGTCCCGCCCCCGCGGTTGCCGCGCCCAGCGCGGCGGGCCAGCCGAACCCGAGCGTCCCCCAGCCCATCGGATAGAGCAGGCGCCGCGGCCCCGGGACCGGGAGGTATCCGCCACACCAGTAGCCTGCGATGCACATGTCCGCCACGAAGATGGTCTCCGCCGGAGCGGCGCGCCGGAGCGCCCGGACGAACCCGGCCGCCTCCCGCGTGCGGGGGTCGGCCTCGAGCTCGGCCCACACCGAAGCCCTCAGGGCGCCCAGGTGCTCGGCAACGTGGCCCTGCGCCTCGGACCGGTCGATGCCCCGGCGCGCCAGGGCATCGTCGAGCGCGGCCAGGACCATGGAGGCGTCGCCGACCAATCCCCGAGCGGGGTAAACCTTGCCGACCTGGGACGGGTCGAGGTCAATGTGGATGAGCTTTGCGGGTAGTCGCAGGGCGCCGTTCTGGGTCATCGACCCGTCGAAATCCGTGCCGGCGGCGACGACCACGTCGGAGGACGCCAGCAGCTCGGCCACCGAGGGGTCATGGGGAGTAAGGCCGACGGCCAGGGGGTGGTCGCCCGGGATCGCGCCGCTCCCCATGAACGTGGTCACGACCGGGGCGGACAGTCGTTCGGCGAGACGGACCAGCTCGTCACCGGCGCCCGAGTGCACGACCCCACCTCCGGCCCAGACCGTCACCCGGCGCGCCCCTTCGAGCTGGGCCGCCGCCGCCTCCAAACCGGCCGGCCCCGGTCCATGCCCCGGCTCGGGGTCATGCCCCGGGTCCGGTGGCCGGCGCGTTTCGGGTTGCTGTGCCGGGTCTTCGAAGCTCCCCTGTTCGAGAGGTTGTGCAGCCGCCTCCATTCCCGGAAGACCGGCCGGCCGGGAGGGGGCCCAGCCCCCGTTCTCCACAGCAACTCCGGCCGGCGCGCCGAGAAGGTCGTGGGGCACCTCGAGGTAGGCGGGCCGGGGGCGGCCGGCGACGACCGCCTCCAGGGCGCGCCTCACAGCCGACGCCGCCCCGGCGGGGCGGTCCACGCTCTCGGCGAAGCCGGTGATGGGCCTGAAGAGCTCGATCTGGGCCTGTGATTGGTGCAGCACCGCCCGGTAGGCCTCCGCCCTCAGGACGTCGTTCGCGACCTGGGTCGTGAGATGGAGGAGCGGCGAGCTCGCCGCCCAGGCCTCCCCGATCCCGGCGACCGCGTTGGCGGCGCCGGGGCCGGTGGTGGTGATCACGACGCCGGGCCGGCCCGTCGCGCGCGCATAGCCGTCGGCTGCGTGTGCAGCACTGCCTTCGTGGCGCGTGACGACCGTCCGTATGGAGCTCGACTCGAGGGCGTCGAAAAGAGGAAGGTTGTGAACACCCGGGATCCCGAAGACGGTCCCAACCCCCGTCTTCTCGAGTACCGCGACTATCGCCTGCGCCGCCGTCTGCATAACGGGGAACCTATTCGGCGCGGCGTCGTCCGCTTGACCGGGAACGCTCCGGCGCCGGCGGCCTCCCGTGTTGGCCACGCTCCATTGCAGGGGGCAGCCCGGAAACGGGGCTCGAGTGTGCAATGGAGCATCAGACCGGCAATCCCTTGGAGCTTCGTGTCAGAGGATGTCCAGGTCCCGGGGCGAGAAGGCTCGGTCGGCGCGGAAGGCGTTGTCCTCGGGAGGCGTCCGCCCGGTGAGCACGTCGATGAAGCGGCGGCTTCCGGCGGGGCTTCCCATGATCCCGTGCCCGCTGTAGCCCGTGTTGAGATGGAGGCCGGGGAGGTCGCTGGGCCCCAGAAGCGGGCGGTGATCCGGCGTCATCGTGTAATGGCCGGACTGCATGAACCAGTGTGCCGAGCCACGGGCCCACACGCCCTCCCAGAAATCCGACACCCTCGCCACCGACACGGGACTGGCCGGATCCAGCAGCGCCTGGGCGACGCGGTGGTCGGGCGTCACGTCGTCGGCAGGCGGGCTCGGGGGTGTCGCGGGATCGGTGTGGAGCAGATAGGCGCCCCGCAACGCCGGGCGCCAGTGGGCGCCGGTGTCGTCGTCGATCGTCATCGGCGCGCCGGGCGGCACCTCCGGGACGTCCGGCATGACGACCTTGTGGCGGGCAACGGTCGTCAGTGGGAGCCTCAGCCCGGCCAGGGCCCCAACCACTCCAGAGAAGGGGCCTGCAGCTATCACCGCCGACTCGCACGCGACGGTCCCGCGGTTCGTCTCGACTCCGGTGAGACGCCCATTCGACGTGCGGAAGCCGGTCACCCCGCACCCGGTGCATACAGGCGCCCGGGAGCCCGCCACGAGCCCGAGGGTCAGTGCCTTGGGATCGAGGAAGCCGTCGCCGGCGCGCCAGCGCGCCTGCACGACCCCGTCCTTGACGTAGGGCCACCGGGAGCGCACCTCGTCTCCGTTGACCAGCTCGACGTCGTCCTGCCCCCAACCACGTTGCCGGGCAACAAGCGTCCGCTGACGGCCGGCGCGCCGTTCATCCGTCGTCAGCCAGAGATAGCCCTGTTGGCGGACGGCGAGGTCGTAGTCCCCCTGGCCGGTGACGTCTTTGAAGTTCAAGAACAGCGCCACGGACTCCCGCACCAATTCCAGCTCCTCGCGATTGTCGAATTGCAGCCGGAAGGCGCCGGTCGAGGCCGGCGTCGTCAGCGTGCACAGGGCCGCCCTGCGCTCGAGCACCAGGGGATCGAGCCCCGCCCGCGCCGCATAGAAGGCGGTCGCCGCTCCCACCACGCCGCCGCCGACGACAACCAGGCCGGCCGACTCCGGGAGCTCGCCGAGATAATCGATCATGACCCCGCGCCCTCCGTCCAGGGAAGCGCAGTCAGGTACTCGGCTCTTAGCCCGGTGCCGCAGCCGTCGCTCCGCCGCCTGAAGGTCAGCTCCCGGAGTGGGCGGTCGCTCCCGCTCCGCGACGACGCGTCCCAGGTGTACCTGCCCCGGGTTGCCGTGCAGTTGGGGTCGTTGAACAAGACGATGCGATCCCCCTCTACGACGAAATGGCCCGTGCTCGCGAATCCCACGACCTTGGGTGACGACGGCGTATGGGAGACGAAGTACCGCCCCGAGTCCAGCGTCAGGGTCGAACGCCCCGCGTCGAGGCGGTAGGGCGCGCACCGTCTGCACGGCACGGGCGCGCCCCCCACCTGCGCGACCGTCACCCGGCGGGTGTAGGCGCCGTCGGCGGCGGTCGGAGTGGCCTCGGGAACGGGTTTCGTGTAGGCAAAGGGCCGCATGCGGCCGGAATTCCCCTGCCGCCCGGACTCATCAGGAGGAGGTGGTCGGGGCGGCTCGGACTGCGATGTGCACGCCGCCGCCACGATCAGGATCAAGGCAGCGGCAGTCCGATGCCAGAGTTTAAGCGCCGGCGGCATCGAAGGCGGCGCGCGCCAGCACCAGGTCTTCGAAGGCAACCCCTACCGACTTGAACACGGTCACGTCGCCGGCGTTGCGCCGCACCGGCGCGCCGCGCACGACCTCGGGGAGCTCGGCCACGACCGACGAGTTGTCGATCACTCCGGACTCCAACGGGATGAGGATGTCACCGGCTTCGGCCATGGCCGCGGCGCGCAGCTCGACCGCGAAGCGAGCGCGCCGGGCGACATCGTCGTCCAGCTCGCGCGTCTCGGGGGTGAAAGCACCGATCGCGTTCACGTGGGCGCCGTCGGGAAGGTGCGATCCGTCGAACACGGGATCGGGGCTCGAGGTGCAGGTACAAACGAGATCGGCCGTTGCGACCGCATCCGGTTCGCCCACCTGGGTGCGAAGTCCCGCCGAGCGTGCCCGTGCGGCCAAAGCCTCCGCCCGCCCCCGTGTGCGGGACACCACCGAGACTTCCTCGACTGCGCGCACCGCGCACATCGCATCGAGGTGAGTGTGGGCCTGAACCCCAGCGCCGAACAGGACCAGGCGAGAGGCGTCCTCGCGCGCCATGTACCGGGTTGCGAGGCCGGATACCGCCGCAGTGCGGAGCCCGGTGAGCCCGGACCCCTCTATGACTCCCACGAGCTCGAGCGTGCCGGGCTCGAATAGTGCATAGGCCCCGTGGATCAGCGGCAGTCCCCGTCCCGGATTGGACGAGTTGACGGTGACGAGCTTGACCCCGGCCCCGTAGTCGCCGGCCGCGGGCATCATGAGCAGGTCACCGCCGGCGACGGACAGGTGGGAGCGCGGAGGCATCTCGGGGAGCTCCGGCGCGCCGAAAGCGGTCTCCAGGGCATCGATTGCCGCCGGCATCGGCAACAAGGATTCCAGCTCCCCGGAGTCGATCAGTCGCATTGCATCCCCATCCAGGTGCCGGATAGGTGAGAAGTCTGCATATTTACACTCACCACCCACTCGGCGCTGCGGTCACCCCACTGCGCCGAGATAAGCCTCCTGCATCTGCGGGTTTTTGAGCAACGCCTGGGCGGTATCGGCAAGCACGACCTCGCCGGTCTGCAGCACATAGCCCCGATCCGCAATCTCCAGCGCCATTCCTGCGTTCTGCTCGACCAGAAAGATGGTCGTTCCGTCACCGTTGATCTCTTTGATCATGTCGAAGACCTGATCGACCAAGATCGGAGCCAGCCCCATCGAAGGCTCGTCCATGAGGAGCACCTTGGGGTTGGCCATCAGCGCGCGCCCCATTGCCAGCATCTGCTGCTCGCCGCCGGAAAGGGTCCCCGCCTTCTGAGCGAGGCGCTCCTTGAGGCGCGGAAATAATGTCAGGACGCGTTCGGTATCTTTGTGTACTCCGTCCTTATCCGTGCGCAGGTTCGCGCCGATGGCGAGATTCTCCCGCACCGACATCTTGCCGAACAACCGGCGACCTTCGGGGACCATGGTCACCCCGCGCGCAACGACCTCGGTTGTGACAAGACCGTCGATCCGGTCGCCCTCCAAGGTGATGGTCCCCTTGTTTGGCTTCACCATTCCGAGAATCGTCTTCAGCGTGGTGCTCTTGCCGGCCGCGTTGGGCCCGAGCAAGCAGACGATCTCACCCTCGTTGATCTCGAGCGTGACATCTCGCAACACCTCGACCGGTCCGTAGCTCGTGTCGACGTCCTCGAGCTGGAGCAGCGGCGCGCCGCGGTCTGTGCGTTCGGGATCTTCGCCTGCCGTCGACTGGGCCTTGTTCAAGACGCGTTCTCCTGCCTGGTGCCGAGGTAGGCCTCTATGACATGCTGATCGCTCGCCACCTCGCTGTAGGTCCCCTCCGCGATCTTTTTCCCGTAGTCGAGTGCAACCACGCGGTCGGATACCCCTTTGACCAGCCGCATGTCGTGCTCGATGACTATGATGGTCAGCCCGATATCGTCGCGCAGCCGTCCGACCAACTTGGTCAATCCCTCCGTCTCGGCGGGATTCATCCCGGCGGTTGGCTCGTCGAGCAACAACAGCTTGGGATCGGTGGCCATCGCGCGCGCCACCTCGAGTCGCCTGCGATCGGCATATGAGAGCCCCCCGGCATACTCATCTTCGATCTCCTGCGGGAACCTGTCCCCGAAGAACCCCAGGACCTCACGCGCCCTTTGGGTGATGGCTTTCTCTTCGCGCCGAGCGCCGGGGAGTCCCAGCACCGCGCCCAGCATGCCGGCGCGAGTCCGGGGGTGCTGACCGACCATGACGTTCTCGATCACGGTCATGTTGGGAAACAGGCGCACCGCCTGGAAGGTGCGGGCTATCCCAACCGAAGTCACCTGGTTGGGCTTGAGGCCGTCGATGCGCCGACCGTCGAAGGAGATCTCACCCGAGTCCGGGTGGTTGAAACCGGTGACAACGTTGAACAAAGTCGTCTTGCCTGCGCCGTTCGGGCCGATGACACTCACGATCTCGCCTTCGTCGACGTGGAAGTCGACACCGTCCACGGCGGCGACTCCGCCGAAGTGCTTGTGCAGTTCCTTGATCTCGAGAAGGAGCACGCCTTATCCCGCTTCCTTTGTCCCGCCGGCGAGCGCGGGCGCGCCGGATTCCTCCCCCGCCCTCGCCTCGTACTGATCGGCTTCATCCTCCTCGATTGCAAGCTCACGTCTGCGCCGTTCGCTGGGCAGCAGGCCCTGCGGCTTGAGCAGCATGATCGCAACCAGCGTCGCACCGTAGAACAACAGCCGGTACTCGGCGAACTCGCGCAACAGCTCGGGCAACCCGACAAGCACGGCCGCGCCCACGACCACACCCCGAAGGCTTCCCATCCCCCCGAGCACCACGAGGGCAAGGATCTGAATGGAGATCAGCAGACTGAAGCTGTTGGCGAAGATCGATCCGATCTTGACCGCAAAGAAGATGCCGCCGAGCGATCCGATGGCGGCCCCTATCGCAAACGCAAGCAGTTTGTAGCGGATGATGCTGATGCCCATGGCCTCCGCCACCGATTCGTCCTCCCGCATCGCGTTCCACGCACGTCCTACGCGCGAGTTCGCGAGGCGCGCCGATACGAAGGCGACCACCAGACATGCAATCACAATCGGGTAGTAGATCGTTTGAGAGTCGTCGAACACGAAGCCGCCTAGAGCCGGGTCCGGGATGGACAGGATTCCCTGCGCTCCGCCCGTCAGCCAAGCGAACGCGTTGGAAATGACGAGGATACGGATGATCTCACCGAAGCCGAGCGTCACGATGGCGAGGTAGTCGCCCCGCAAGCGCAGGACCGGCGCGCCGATGAGGACTCCGCAAAAAGCCGCAAAAAGCACTACCAGGGGCAGCGCGATCCAGAAGTTCATACCGATCGCTCCCGCCGGGGCCGACGGCGACGTGAGGATTGCAGTGGAGTACGCACCGACGGCGAAGAAGGCCACGTAGCCGAGGTCGAGCAGACCAGCATAACCCACGACGATGTTCAATCCGATGCCCATCAGCACGAACAACCCGATGGTGCCGACGATCTCGCTGAGGAAGATCCCGAGGATCTGGGGAAGGTAGAGCAGCAGCGCCACCAGGAAGAACAGGGCCACGAGCCTCACCAGCCTGCGCTGCTGATGAGGAAGCGCCTCGATCCGTTGTCCCGCCACCTGCCGCTTCTCTTTCCACAGGTAGACGGCGGCGGCGGTCAGGCCGAGCACGATCACGAGCCCGGCAATGGTGAGCGCGTCGCCCGAATAGATGAGGGCGGTGGGGATGAAGAGGCTGAACAGGATCTGGCGCAGCAAGGAGGAGAACAGGGCGAAGATCAGCACGGCCGCCAGGCCGCCGAACAACGGGCTGCGCAACCGGGGCGGGAGCAAATTGGCGCATGCACCCAACGCCCCGAGAAGCGCGCCGGCGACCACGAGCAGCACGGCGCCAAGTGGCGGCGACTGGCCAAAGGCAAGCGTGTCGAGCAGTGGATCGGAGACGCTGACGAACACGCTCTGCAGGCGCACCACGCTCGCAAAAAGCAGGAAGATCGCCGTTACGGCCCCGGTGAGCGCCCCCGCCACGGCGCCGGTTGTAACCACGCTCCCGGGCTGCTGCGCACCGGACGGCTCAGGGCCCGTGGACGCCCCGGGATCCGGCTTCCCGGCTATGTAACCGAACGACACGGCCACGATGAGGAGCAAGGTGCTTCCCAGGCCGATCAATCCCGAGATGACGTCGCGCGCCTGGAAGCGTTGGATGAGACCGACCAGGGCGAAGTAGACGGCGGTTGCGCCCCCGATAGATCCCCACCGCACCGCCCGTCCCGTCGTAGCGCCGGCGAAGCCCGGCCCTTTCATGCGAAGGGCGCTTGCGGTCACGCCTTCTCCTCCTCACTCGAGCCCAGAATTCCACCGGGCCGGAAGATCAGGATCAAGACGAGGATGGTGAACGCGATGGCGTCGGTGAGCTGGTTGGGGGACGGAACGCTGGGCGAGATGAAGAGATAGGGGGCAAGCGATTCCAGCACCCCGAGCAAGAGACCGCCCAGGCCGGCGCCGACGATGTTGCCGATGCCGCCGAGCACCGCCGCGGTGAACGCCTTGATGCCGGGAAAAAAGCCCATGAAGAAGTCGACCTGTCCGAAGACCATGGCCCACAACACGCCGGCGGCGCCGGCAAGCATCCCCCCGATGGCGAAGGTCTGAACGATGACCCGATCGACGTTGATGCCCATCAGGCTGGCGATCTCCCGGTCCTCTCCCACGGCTCGCATCGAACGGCCGGTCTTGGTTCTCTCGATGAAGAAATAGAGCCCGATCATGAGGAGCGCCGCGCCGACGATGACGAGAGTCTGAGTTCTCAGCACCGGGATGCCGAAGATATCCATCCTGCCCTGCATCGATTCCGGTACCGGATAACCGCGTGTGTTCGCGCCGTAGAGGGCGCGAAAGGTGTTCTGGAGAAAGAGCGACGCGCCGATCGCAGTGA
>JALZIQ010000017.1 GCA_030860205.1 Actinomycetota bacterium
GTAGCATGCGCCACGCTCGGCCGTCCGACGCGCGCAACGCTCTGCACCGACCGCTCGCTCTGGACGAAGTCGACGGTCATCGCCTCTCGCTCGCCCGGAACGGAAAGCGACGCCGTCTCTCCGGTGACGTCCACCAGGGCGGCGAGATGGGGGCGCGCCGTGGCCCTGATATCGAACCGGCCGAGTGCGGCATTGCCGAGCTGCCACATCCTCAACCCGAGGCAATAGCGGCCGGTGTCCGCGGCGCGCACGACGAGGCCACCACCTGCGAGCGTCGCCAGCAGGCGGGAGACCGAGCTCGCGTTTATGCCGGTCCGGCGGGCGATCTCGTTCGTGCCGAGGTCCCGGTCCGCCTCGGCCAGGGCATCGAGGACCGAGACGGCGCGAGCAACGGAGGCAACGTGGCGAACGCCGTGCTCGGCTAGGTGGACCATGGTAGCCTATCCTAACAAAAGTGAAACGGCGTTGCGTATAGGGCAACGCTCTGAGTTTGGAGTCTTCCGTGTTTCCATCAGCCGCTCGTTTCGTCATCGTCGGCGCCGGCGTGCATGGCCTGTCGACGGCCTGGCATCTCAGCAAGAGACTGAAGGCCGGGGGGACGGGCGATGGGAGCGATATCGTGGTGCTCGACAAGTCCGGCGTTGCTGCCGGCGCGTCCGGGATTGCCTGTGGAGTGATACGCAACAACTACTTTCAGCCCGCGATGCGAGAGCTCATGGCTCACTCGGTCGGCGTCTGGGAATCGGATCCCGAAACGTTCTCCTACCATCCTGTCGGCTACATGCAGATCTCGCCCGAGGTCATGCACGCGGATGTCGCCGGCATTTACGAAGAGCAGAAGGCAATCGGTTATCCATCTACGTTCGTGGAAGGGGCCGCCGAGTGTCGCTCCTACATGCAGGACATTTTCTTCGACTGGCAGGCCGAAGGCATAACCAGCATCCTGCATGAGCACCGCGGCGGCTATGCGAACAACAGGGCATCGATGTGGGGTTTGGCCGCAAAAGCCCAGACCGAAGGGGTGCGCATCAAGCCGGACGTTGCCGTCACCGGCATGAGGTTGCACGAAGGCGCGGTGACAGCAGTGGAAACGACGGCCGGAGCGATCGCGTGCGAACAAGTGGTGGTTGCCGTCGGTCCTTGGGTTCGGGACATGTGGAAGCTGCTCGATCTCCCGGCCAAGATCTCTGTCAAGGGCCCCGACGGCAAGGTCTATGACGACCGTGACATGTGGACCTACTGGTCGCTCCAGGAGGGCACCCTCGAGGTCGACCCGAACTTCCTCATGGACAACCGCGATTCCATGCCGCCGGTCGTCCACGTGGATACCGATGCCCCTCTCTACGACGCCGATGGCGCGCTGGTCACCGATCGGCTGTGGGGCATCTATTACAAGCCGGACTTCAACTTCGGGGGCGTGCAAGGCGGCGCCATGCCCTATGTCGTCGATCGGCCTGCCGGCGCCGTCGCCGTTGATCCCTATGGGCCTGCGAGCCCCGACTTTGTCGTCGGCGACGATTTCGCCCGGATGTGGACGGCCGGGTTGGCGCACTGCCACAAGCGTTTCGAGGGCAAACGAGAGCTTTTCTCGAAGGAGCCCTCCGGGGGGATCGGATGTTTCACCCCCGACAGCTTTCCCGTGTTCGACGTCTTCCGCCAAAACGCCTACGTCATTGCAGACTCGAACCACGGCTACAAGATGCTCGGCGTAGGCGCCCTCGTCGCCGCCGAGCTGCTGGGCGAGCCCCAGTCGCTGCTGGAGCCGTTCCGCTTCAGTCGCTACGCGGAAGGGCGGCTGCACCCCACGAGCAACTCACCGTTTCCGTGGAGCTAGCTGTACCCGTCCAGGACGTTGGTGACAGTCGGGACGGTTGACGTAGGGAAACCTCCGGGTGGCTTGTCGAAGGCTCATACCGTCCGGAGGTTCTCATGTCCCATGCGGCGGGGTGGCGAACCCACGGCCGGGCCAGGGGTTCGAGCGCGGCGAAGAAGAAGGCCGGGATGGGGTACCACTACGTGCACTCCATGGTCGATGACGCTCCCGGCTTGGCGTACTCCGAGATCCTCCCGGACGAGAAGGGAGCCACCCTGCACCGGCTTCATCGCCCGGGCCGCCGGCTTCATCGCCGCCCACGGCATCCTGGCCATCGAGCGGGGGTGATGACCGACACCACTGGTCCTACCGGCGCTCCGCCGACGTCGTCCCATGATCGCCACGCGTCCGAGGTTCGTTCCGGCCCGCCGTCGGTGGGTAGGTCTACAGTGGGTGGACACAGGAGCCCAGCGTGACAAGGGGAGACCATGACCACACTCGAGAACCGGCCGAACTCCGCACTCCTGGTCGTCGACGTGCAGAACGGCGTCGTCGAGGGGGCTCACGAGCGCGACGCGGTCGTCGCGAACGTCGGCAGCCTTGTCGAGAAGGCTCGGCGGCAGCGGGTTCCCGTTGTCTGGGTCCAGCACTCCGACGACCAGCTTGCGAGGGGGAGCGACGACTGGCGGGTCGTCCCCGAGCTGACTCCGGGCGACGCCGAGCCGCTCGTCGAGAAGAACTACGGCGACTCCTTCGAGGACACCACCCTCGAGACCGTGCTGTCGGGCCTCGGAGTCGGGCGACTCGTCGTCGCCGGCGCACAGACCGATGCATGCATCCGCTCGACGCTCCACGGCGCGTTCGCCAGGGGGTACGACGCGATCCTTGTCAGCGACGCCCACACGACGGAGGACCAGACGGCATGGGGGGCGCCGCCGTCGGACCAGGTCATCGCGCACACGAACCTGTACTGGACCTACCAGACGGCGCCGGGGCGGACGGCCGGGACGGTCGAGACCAAGGATGTCGACTTCGGCGGCACGTCCTGAAGCCTGTGCGACGCGGACGGGAACGCCTCGGGACGGCACCGGATCCAGGTCGTACAGCTAGCTGTGGTTCCCAGGTGGGTTGGGCCTCAGCTCCCGGCGCCCCGTTCACCCCCAACCGAGCTCAACATCTGTGTTCTCCATCTGACGGTGCCGTCGATCTGGTTGAAGGTGTAGATGTGCAATCCGCCGAGCGGAAGGCGGCGGCGTTCGGCCTCGAGCGCCAGTCTCGTGACGAGATTCTCCGGGCTGTAGCGCCCGGAGCTCATCAATTTTGCAGTCAGATCGGAGTGCTTCGCGATGAAACGGGTCGAGTCGCCCACCCCGATTTTCAGAGACAGGCTCAGGAGCTTCCTTCTCTGCACGACCCCAGGCAGGCCTATTACGACGCGCAGGGCAATGCCCTCCCGATGCGCCCGATCGATCCAGGTGAGGATCGTCTCGGCGTCGAAGCACATCTGAGTGACCGTGTAGGTCGCCAGAGGCTGTTTGGCGCGAAGGTGCCGCCAGAGCGTCTCGTCCGAAAGCGTGGGATGGCCTTCTGGGTAGGCTGCGACGCCGACCTCGTCGAAGCCGTGTCCGAGCTCCGCCATGGCGGCGAGCAGGTCGTGCGCAGAGGAGAAGCGGCCGGCGGGTTGCTTGAGGTCGCCTCCGATGACGAATATCTCGCCGATCCCGAGGTCGGTCAAGCGCCGGCAGATGGCCTCGAGGTGGCGGTGATCGTCCACCAGGCGCGCCGAGATGTGTGGGACGACCGTGAACCCCTCCCGGCGAAGGGAACCGGACAGCGCCAGCGTCGCGTCGACCCCCTTCGCGGGCGAGCAGGTCACGCTCAGCCTGGTGCCCTCGGGCAGTTGCGCCACCCGCTCCTCGATACCGGGTGACGGGAACACCTCGAGGACGGGGTAGGCCAGCAGCCCCTCCAGGGTTTCGGAGCCGAACTCGTGCATGATCCCCTTCCTCGATGACAATGATGCACCTACCGTTGCAGCATAGGCGAACCATGCCCGGTGCCCGCTTCTTTGAGGATCATCCCCCGTCGCGCCGTGGGGGTGGCTCCAAAACCGACCGAGGGCGCCCCCCCGGCCTGTAGATTCGGACCGTGTCCAACGAAGCAGCCACCAGCCTGCGGCGCGCGCTGTCCGTAATGCTCGTCCTCGCCTCCGACAGATCGGTGAAGAGCCACGGGTTGGGCGTCATGGAGATCGCCGGTCTGATGGGCCGGGAGAAGAGCCAGGTGTCCCGTACGCTGCGCACCCTGAACGAGCTCGGGCTCGTCGACCGGGACCCGGACACCCTGAACTACCGGCTCGGCTGGCAGCTGTTCGCCCTGGCTGCGCGGGCGGGAGACCAGCGGCTGGTGGAGGAAGCCTCTCCGCTGCTCATCGGCCTTGTGCGCGAGCTGAGGGAACGGGCGCACCTGTGCGTCTTCCAGGGAGGCGAGGTGCTTACGGTGCTGTCCGAATCTCCCGCTCTGGCGGTTCAGGCCGTTGATTGGGTCGGCCGCGCTGTTCCCGCGCACTGCACCTCGTCGGGGCGAGCCCTGCTCCTCGACCACAGCTTGCCGGAGCTTGCCTCGCTGTGGCCCGGCGACCGGCTCCCTCGACGTGGGCCCAATTCGCCGGAGGGCGTGGGCGAGCTCCATGCGCGCATCGTCGAGGCACGCGGGAAGGGCTTCGCCGTTGCGGAAGAGGAGCTCGAGCCTGGGTTGGTGGCGGTCGCCGCGCCGGTTAGGGACGGGCGCGGCCGCGTGGTTGCGGCCCTTGACGTGTCCGGGCCTAAGTTCCGTCTCGAGGCGCGCCTTGAAGCGGTTGGCCGGGTGGTAAAAGACGCTGCGGAGGAGCTCGCCCGGAGGGTGGGGTGGCGCGCCGAGGACGGCGCGCGGCCCAACTTGCTGGACCTGTCCTCCCTGGGGGGGCTACAGGATCCGGTCGAGTAGCCCCGCCGCGATCGGCGCCAGCAGCACTGCGGGGAGCAGATTTACCACCCTGATTCGGGCGATGTCGAGGAGGCGCAGGCCGATGCCAAGGATCAGCAGGCTTCCCACCGCGCCGAGCTGAGCCAGGGCCTCCGCGCTCAGGACCGGTTCGATGCCAAACGCCAGGACCGTCAGCGTTCCCTGCAGAACTGCGATCGTGAGCAACGACGCCAGCACGCCGACTCCGAAGACCGAGGCGAGCCCTATTGCCGCGAATCCGTCCAGTGCGCTCTTCACCGCCAACAGACGAATGCTTCCCCCGAGTCCGTCCTCGACGGCGCCGAGCACCGTCAGCGGCCCCACGCAGAAGATGGTCGAGGCGGTGACGAACCCCTCCACGAAGCTCGAGGGCCCCGGAGCTCCGGGGAGGGCGTCGCGGGAGACGCCGAATCGTGTGCGCAGCGATTCCCCCGTCCCTTCGAGGCGCTCTTCGAGATGGAGGTATTCGCCGATGAGGCCTCCGATGATGATCGAGGCGATGAGGATGATGAAGCGCCGGAGTCCCCGGTCCGCGTCGTAGAGAGGCGCGAGCCCGCCGATGGCGACGGCAAGCGTGACCAGTCCCAGCCCCTGCATGATGGTGCGGCGCATGGGCTCGGGGAGGCGGTCTCCGAGGACGACGCCGGCGCCTCCCCCGAGCGCGACCGTGACGAGATTGATGATCGTTCCGAGACCTCTCACGGGTGGCCACGCTAGCAAGAGTCCCGGGTGCCGGACGCGTTTAGCGTGGGGCCATGCACCACCGGAGCACGATCGCAGTGGCGCTCTCGGTCGCGGTCGCCTGCTCGGGCGCGCCGTCGGACCGATCGCAGTACGCCCCGGAGAAGAGCACGCCGTCGACTCCACGGAACGGCGCCGGCGCGCCGGAGTACAGGCCCGCGATGATGCCGCTTCCCCTGGGCGCCGCCCGCCGGTGCAGTGCGACCCCCGGCATCGAAGTGGTCTGTCCGGCCGAGGTCCCCGAGATCGAAGGGCGCGCGTTCTTATCCCTGCAGAGCGACCGGGGGTTGTTCTCGGCGGAATGGGGGGTGGGTCGCGCAGGGATCGGCCGCAGAGGCGGCCCGCCGCACTTTACCCACCTGGTGGTGCAGGCCGGCGACCCCGGCACGATCCTGCCATTCGAGGTGCCCGCCGCAGCGGCCCCGGGGATTGAGTTTTCGCGGCGGCGCAAAGGCGCGCTGCTGCTCGGCAGGCCGCGCTGGAACGAGGTGAACGGGAGCCTGGTGTTGGCGCCGCCTTATCCGAACGGAGGAGTCAACGGTGATCACGTCGTGTTCCTGTGGCGCAATGACGGAGCCGCCTATGCGCTCTCGCTGCACGCGTGGCTTCCGCTGCGGGAAGCAACTGCGACGCTCCGAGCGGTGGTCGAATCCACAACGGATACATAGATAGTCCGTTACTAGGGCGAACGCAGCCCCGTCGGCATGGGAAGTGACGCCGTGTGGTCTCCCCCACACAAAACCGCTCTCGTGCGACCAACCACAGCATGGTGTGGTCCCAGGCACGAGTTCCCTTCTCGGCGCGACCAACCACACGGATTTCCGTGGGCAAGACTTTGGCGCGTTCCATCCGGGCAGGGGTCGCCGATGTTCCGCCCGGAGCTGAGGCCAGTCTTGGCGTGCCCGGCCAAGCCCCGATCGTGTGACGGCCTTATTTCAGTTAACTGCGCCGTCTGCAACAAGTCCTTGAAGAAACCCGCGCCCCAGGAGGGCCTTCTCGTAGCATCTCGGGCATGGCGACGGAAAAGCTTCGGCTGCGCATCGGCAACCTTGGAAAGGCCGTCCTCATTACCGGCCAGGCGTACCAGGACCCCAAGGACGCCCTCAACGAGTTCATCTCGAACGCGGCGGACGAGTACGCCGAAGCCGGCGTTAGGGGAGGATTGATTCGGGTGTTGCTTCGCCGGCGGGGGCGCCATCCGGTGATCGCAATCGAGGACTTCGGCCGCGGCCTTGACGCCGAGCGCATTAGGGGGGTGGCGAGGAGCCTGTTCGAGTCCGGCAAGGCGGGCGACCCCCGCACGGTGGGGGAGAAGGCGATCGGGATCCTCGCCTTCCAGCAGCTCGCCGGTCGATGCGACATCGTGACCCGGCCGGTTCACGGAACGAGGACCTTTGCGCTTCGCCTCACGCGCGGCAGCACCACGGCGCAGCTCGATCTGAACGAGCGCCGCCGCGCCCGTGACCGAGCGGGCACCACGGTGTATCTCGGGGACCTCGACCCGGACGTTCTGCGCGTTCTCACTCAGCGAAAGATCGTGAACTACCTGAGGCGACGTCGCGGGGCGGCTCTCGGGCGCGGCGATTACGTCATCGAAGTGGTCGAGCGCCGGCAGGCCGAGCTCGTCACGCCGGAGGAGCCCGACGGAGTCCGCCTCGACGTCCCCGCACAGATCACTCCGTGGGGGCGAATCGAGCTGTTGTTGTTCGTCTCGCCGCAGCCCGACCGCCACCGCCGCGTCGCGGTCGTCGGTCGGGGCGGGACCACGATCATCGACGACATCGCCGACATTGAGGAATTCGACGGTCCGCCGTGGTCCAGCGATCAGGTGTCGGGCTACATCACCTTTGAGGCCCTTCAGCAGACCTCCGGTCGGCGAGCCGTCCTTCGGGACCGCGATGTCTTCCCCGCCTTCGTCACCGGGGTGCGTGCCATCGAGCCCGCCGTTTCGCGGACTCTCGAGCGGGTGACGCGCGAGGTCACCGAGGAGACGGCCGACCGGCTCGCCGAGGCAGTGCGCAAGATCTTCGGCCGCGTGCTGAAAGAGCTCGACGACCTGGACAACCCCATGCGTACCCCGGTCGGCGACGAGTCCGGGGAGGGAGCGCTCTTGACGGAGCCTTCAGCGGGAGCTTCCGGTCCTGGCGGCGCCGAGGAACCGGAGGAAGAAGTCGGAGACCTCATGCCCCCGGCCGAGCAGCCCGCGCCCGAGCCCGCGGATCAGTCTCCGCAGGCGGCGCCGAGGGGCGGCCGGGGGCGCGATCTCCCCAATCTCGTCCCCGATCCCAGTCCGGACGGTTTGCGCAGCCGCTTTGACGACGATGCCGGGATCGTTTACTACAACGACCACCATCCCGACTACATCCTCGTAAAGGACGACGAAAGCTCACTCCTCGACTATCTCGCCACTCTGGTGGCAAAGGAATACGTCGTCTACAACAATCCCAGGGCGCCTTCCGAGGAGCTTGCCGAGGAGATGGTTCGGATGCTCGTCCGGGTCCGCAGGCACCTGCCGCGCCGACGCTGAGGCCGCCGGAGCGCGCGGATTTTACGCTTAGTACTTGAATGGGAACGTGGCTCAGTCGACCAGCCAATTCTCTACGCTCAGCTCGGGGACCCTGGGCAAAGTGCCGCATGTTCCCGGTGACCAGCGTCAGCTCACGATCTAGAGCTATCGAAGCGATCCGGAGATCAGGCTCGTCCAGACGACGACCTGCGAACTCGAGTCCGGCTCGCAGTGCCCCGTATGTCTCCGCAGCCAACTCGTCGAAAGGGAGGATGGCCTGGGCCGTATAGATCAGTTCCCTAACCCGGCGAGTGAGGGAAACGCTCCCGCGCTTCGAATCGCCGCATAGCAGCTCACCGAGGGTAATAGAGGTCGTGAACTGACCTTGGGGGTTGATCTGCGCGAGTCGCCTCACGAGATGCAAGGCGGGGTTTCGCTTCAGGCCCGCGCTGAGGATGTCCGTGTCGAAACAATACAAATTCAGTCCAGTTCGGGAGCCGCTCGGTCACGCGCTCTTCGGCGCGCTACGTAGATCTCGTCGACGACGTCCTCGAGATCCTCCCAATCCGCCAGCGCGCCTGCGACAGCGGCCGGCCCTCACTTATCGCTCCTGACTTTGGGTCATGTTCCACTCAGCAAGCGTGGAGCAGCTTGGGGTTAGGTCCCGATTCAAGGGACTTCAGCTCGCGTTGGATGAGATCGAGGAGTGCTGGACGCAAGCAAATGGAAACGGGGCTTTCGACCGAGGGTCTGACCGGGCTCGTGATCCTCGAAGAGGACGGCGTAGACAAGACCCTCGAGGTCGCCACCGAGATGGCGGGCGCGTTCGCATCCTGGCCCACTGGCGGCCCAGCGAAGAGCATGAGCGAGAGCTGCGGAGGGCCCTGTCCAAGGCGGTGCTCAGGACGGGAAGCGACCACACCGGAGTCGTCGACAGGCTCCTCGAGGTCCTCAAGAAGGGATCCGCGTGAGCTCTGCGGGACTGTCGACCGATGCCTCCAAGCTCGAGGTCCGGGGTTGGGCGGAGCGCATCGGTGTGTCGCCCGCCGAAATTCACGTGCGGCCGATGGCGCGCAAATGGGGGCAGCTGCTCGACGACCGGAATGTGACCTTCAGCCGCGACCTCCTCGACCAGCCAGAGGCAACCCGGACCGAGGTCATCGTTCACGAGCTGTTGCATCGGAAGGTTCCCAACCACGGACTTTTGTTTCGCGGACTGGAACGCGCCTACATCGCGGGCCGGACGAGCACTACGCACTGACCACCGGCCCGTCTTCCCGCCAAACCGCTAAACTGCACGCTTCTTACTAGGATCCGGGGAGGGCGGTCCTTATGGTGCGCAAGCTGGCAGGCGTGGCGGTCTCGATGCTCATGATTGCTTCGGTGACCGGAGCTGTAGCGGGTCCGGCGCGCCGGCAGTCGACCATCCCCTCGCCCGGGCCGACCCTGTCGGTTGCCGACCGCCTCGCCGACCGGCGCTACGTCGCCACCGGGCCGCGCGCCTACGTCGTCGGCACCGAAGACGGGCGCTTCCCGGCCATGGGGTTCCACACCAGAGGCGAGATGGGTGGCATATGGAGCCCCCCGATCAAGCTCCTCGATGGCCTCTGGTTCGGCATAGACGACACCTGGATCGGCTCGGCCACCCGTTTCACCAGCGGCTACGGCTACGTCGGCATGGAACTGCCGGGCACGGATTCTCTCGAGATCCGGCGGGTCGATTTCGTGCCCGGCGGGCGGCGCGCCGTACTGGTGGGCCTCGAGCTGACCGCGCCGGGCGCGGCACAGAGCTTCACGCTCAAAGTGGACGCTCATTCCGAGCTTATGGGCGCCTACCCGTGGGGCGAGACCGATCCTTCGCAGACCGACTTCAACCTTGAGGACTCCGCACAGTTCAGGAACGGGGCGCTGGTCTTCCGCGAGCGGGGCACTCCACCGGTGCCAAATGCCCCCCGCCACAACTGGGCGTCGCTGGTGGCCTCGAACCTGCCGCCGAGCGGGCACAGGATCGGGTCGGGTTTCCGCGGCCCTCAGGGTCCCCCGGTGATCTGCCCCGTGTCCACCAGCGACGCCCCCCAGCCCGACCGCTGCGACGACACCGAATACGGCAAGGGCGCTGGGGGACGGTTGCTCTACGACGTGTCGGTGCCCGCTGGAGGCACCAAGACGGTGTGGTTTGCGGTTGCGGGCAGCGACCGTGGCGTCTTCCCGGCGTTCGGCGAGCTGAAGGCGGCACTGGACCACCCCCGTGCTGCCCTCGAGGCCAAGATCGCCCACCGCAGAACGCTTGCCCGGCGCACGCGCCTGTATGTTCCCGGAGATCCGCTTCTTGCAAGGGGTATCCAATGGAGCAAGCAGAACCTCGCCGACTCCGTGCAGAGGGCTCGCGGTCTTGCAATCCGCGAGACCAATGCGGGGGTGAACTACCCCGCGCCCGAGGGTACGCTGGAAGAGGCGCGCTGGCTCGGCGCCGGCTTCCCCGACTACCCGTGGCTGTTCGGCACCGACGGCGAGTTCACCGCCTTTGCCAGCGTCGCCGTGGGCCAGTTCGCGCCGATCAAGGACCACCTCCGGGCGCTGCGAGATTCGAGCCGCATCGTCAACGGCTCCAGCGGCAAGGTCGTGCACGAGGTCGTAGGCGACGGCTCCGTCTATTTCGGGACGAACGCCGACGAAGGCAACACCGACGAGACCGCCAAGTTCCCCAGCGCGGTCGCTCTCGTGTGGCGATGGACCGGCGACAACAAATTCCGGGACGAGATGTACGGCTTTGCAAAAGACAACATGCGCTACATCTACAGGGCCCTCGACGCCGACAACGACGGATGGCCCGAGGGGCTCGGCAATGTCGAGCGCGAAGGCATGGGCGAAGAGAAGCTTGACAACACCGTCTACACGATCCGCGGATTGCTCGACCTCGCCGACATGGCCGCCAGCAAGGGGGATGATGCGACCGTCGAGTGGGCGAAGGAGAAGGCGCGCCGCCTTCGAAGCCGGTTCGAGTCCGCCTGGTGGATGCCACAGGTGCCGCAGCACGCGGACTCGCTCGACGATCCCGGCAACGCCAAGCTTCAGCAGCGGCACTGGATCGGCGTCACCCCGATGGAGGTCGAGCTTCCCGGCCGGGTTGGGCCCAGGCCGGGGCTGACGACGCGCCGGCACGGCGTCCGGGCGCTCGAGCTGCGCGAGACGGACTGCTACGGGGACGCCTTCGGGCTCTTCCACACCGGCGCTCCGGGGTGCGACCCGATCGTCTCCGACGCACCAGCCGAACGGGTGATCTTCACGCTCAATACGGCACTCATGGCGGTGGCCGAGGGCAACTACGGCCGTCTCCGCGATGATCAGCAACGGCGCTTCACCACGGCGAACCGGCGTTTGCAGCTCCCCAATCCCGACGAGCAGCCGGGGGCGATGCCGGAGATCGCCCCCTCGCCCGACTACGGGCGCTCGATCGATTTGCACCTCAACGAACGTGCGATGGTGCTGCAGGCGTGGGGCAACTACGGGACCGCATGGCCGGCCGTCCACCAGCAGCTCGGCGTGCGGCCGGATCTGGGAAACGACCGTCTGCAGGTGGTCCCCCAGGTACCACCCGGTTCGCCGGGTCTGGGAGGGAAGAACATCCGCCTCGGCAAAGGATCTGTGAACGTCTCGGCCCTGGCCGAGGACGGCACCTACGTGACGGTGGTCGGGGCGAAGGTCGACGCACGCCTGAGGTTGGGGCACACCCTTCCGTTCGGCGCGAGGGTCGCGTCGGCCAGGCTCAACGGCGCGCCGGTCGACTACAAGGTCCGGGTAACCCACCGGGGGCGCGAGGTGATCGCCGCGGCCAGTGCCGAGAGGGACCAGATCCTGGTGATCAAGTCGTCCGGCTGATCAAGGGCAAACCTGTGCGCGTAAGCTGCGCTGGGCGGGTCCCACGCGCGCGGGAAGGGAACCGCCCCAAATGGTTCCTAGGTTCATGAGCTCCGAACGTTCGCTGGCAGAGTTGGCAGCGCGCGTCGTCGAGTGCCGCGCCTGTCCCCGGCTCGTCGCCTGGCGCGAAGGCGTGGCGCGTGACAAACGGGCGGCCTATGTCAAGGAGACCTACTGGGGACGGCCGGTGCCCCCGTTCGGCGACCCTGCTGCCCGCCTCCTGATCGTGGGGCTCGCCCCTGCCGCGCACGGCGGCAATCGGACCGGGCGCATGTTCACCGGCGACCGCTCCGGCGACTGGTTGTACGGATCGCTGCACCGAACCGGCTTCGCCAACCAGCCGAGCTCTCGCCGCCCGGACGACGGCCTGCACCTCGACGATGTCTACGTCTCCGCGGCGGTGCGGTGCGCGCCTCCGGCCAACCGGCCGACGACGGAGGAGCGGGATACCTGCCGCCCCTACCTCGAACAGGAGATCGGTCTCCTGAACCGGGTCAAAGTGATGGTTCCCCTCGGCGGGTTCGCGTGGGATGCGCTCCTGCGCACCCTCGTCGTGCGCCCCCCCAAACCGCGCTTCGGGCACGGCGTCGAGACCGAGGTGGGCCCGTACACGTTGATCGGCTGTTACCACCCCAGCCAGCAGAATACCTTCACCGGCAGGCTCACCGAGGCCATGCTCGACGCCGTCTTCACCCGGGCGACGGCGCTGATGGGAGATCCCTAGCTCGGCTCGACCTCAAGTCCTTCGTTGCGTTAGTAGCGCCTGCACCGGGAGCGTCGGCGCTGCAGGGGCGCTCGAATGGGTCGGTGATTTGCGCGACGAGGCACCTGCGTCAAGCGGCGGGTTCGATGGCGGTGCCGTCGAACAGGCTCTCGAGCCGGGCCACCGCTTCGACCGGAGCGATGCGACAGAAGGCCTGCGACTCCGTGTCCCAGTCGGCGAGGATGCGGCGCGCCAACGGGGAGCCGGTGGCCTCGAGATGCCGGTCTATCACGCGCCGGAGCGACTCGAGCTGGCCCGAGGTGGGGGGGTAGGGCGCCACGAGCTGGGGGTTGATGCGTTCTGCGATGTCGCCGGTGGGATCGAGAACATAGGCTTCTCCGCCGCTCATGCCTGCGCCGAGGTTCACGCCGGTGGGCCCCAGAATGACGACCGCCCCCGCGGTCATGTATTCACAGGCGTGTTCGCCGGCCCCCTCCACGACCGCGACGGCGCCCGAGTTGCGCACCGCGAAGCGCTCTCCGACGCGCCCCGCGATGTAGAGCTGACCTCCGGTGGCCCCGTAGAGGACGGTGTTGCCCGCGAGACAGGGGTCGCCGGCGTCGTCTGCGGGGGGGCGGATCGCGACGCGCCCGCCCGCCATCCCCTTGCACACGCCGTCGTTGGCCTCGCCGGTCAGGGTCAGCGACACGCCGTCGCCCAGGAACGCGCCGAAAGACTGACCTGCGCTTCCGCGGAAGCGCGCGTGCACGAAGCCCGGCGGCTTGACCCCGCCGAACGAGTAGCCGAGATGGGTCCCCAGGCGCGCCCCGACGGTGCGGTCGGCGGTGGTGACGGCGTAGCTAAGCTCCAGCACTCGCCCGTCTTCGAGGGCTTCCCTCGCGTCTTCGAACAACCGGTCTCCGAGCTGGGAGCGGGGCTTCTGCAGAGCTAATGCACCCGTGAACCGGTGTTCCGTCCCGCCTCCGCGTGCCGTCAGCGGGCCGAGGTCGAGGCGGCCGGCGCGCCCGCCGCTCTTGGCGCTCCTGGTCAACAGGTCGTTCCGCCCGACCGCTTCATCGACGCGGCGTAGGCCCAGGTCCGCCAGCAGCAGCCGCACCTCCTGGGCCACCAGCAGCAGGTAGCGCGCCACCATCTCAGGTGTTCCGGCGAACTTGGCCCTCAGCGCAGGGTTCTGGGTGGCGATCCCGACCGGACAGGTGTCCCGGTGGCAGGTGCGGACGAGGATGCATCCCTGGGCGATGAGCGTGGCGGTGCCGAAGGAGAACTCATCGGCGCCGAGCAGAGCCCCGATGACGACGTCCCGCCCCGTCTTGAGGCCCCCGTCCACACGCAGCCGGACCCGGCCCCTCAGCCCGTTCGCCATTAGCACCGCCTGGGTTTCGGCGAGGCCCACCTCCCACGGCATTCCTGCATTCTTGATCGAAGAGAGCGGGCTTGCACCGGTGCCTCCGTCGCCGCCCGAGATGTGCACGACGTCGGCGAGCCCCTTGACCACCCCGGCGGCGATGGTGCCGATCCCTTCGGAGGACACCAGCTTGACCGAGACGTCGGCGAGCCCGTTCGCCTGCTTGAGGTCGAAGATGAGCTGCGCGAGATCCTCGATGGAGTAGATGTCGTGATGGGGAGGGGGCGAGATCAGCCCGACTCCCGGCACGGTGTGCCGCAGACGGGCGATCTCGGTGGTCACCTTCTTGCCCGGCAGCTGCCCTCCCTCGCCCGGCTTGGAGCCCTGCGCCATCTTGATCTGCAACTCGCCGGCGAAGGCGAGATATTCGGGCGTGACTCCGAAGCGCCCCGAGGCGATCTGCTTGATGCCCGAGTTGCGCTCGTCCCTGAAGCGCTCGGGCGCCTCGCCGCCCTCCCCGGTGTTGGCCATGCCGCGGATCATGTTGAGCGCGATCGAGAGCGTCTCGTGAGCCTCGGCCGAAAGCGCGCCGTGGGACATCGCCCCGGTGGAGAAGCGGCGGGCGATGTCCTCGGCGGGCTCGACCTCGTCCAGCGGAACCGGAGTATCAGCGGGGATGAAGTCGAGTAGGTCGCGCGGCTCGCTCGGTGGCCGGCCGTCCGACAGTTCCGAGAACTCGCTGTAGGCGCCGTCGATTCCCTTGACTGCGCGCTGGAGTGCGTGGGCGGCCGCCATCTCGCGCTCCTGGGGTGAGCGCCCGTCGTCGTCGAGATCGGTCACGCCCACGACCTCGTGGAGGGCGTCGACGACCTCCGGATTCAAGGCGTGGAACTCGCCTCCGCGTTTGAACTTGACCAGACCGGGGTTGGCCAGGCGGGCGCCGGTTTCCCAGGCCGCCTGATGACGCTCGAGAACGTCCTCACCCAGGTCTTCGAACTCCAGACCTCCCAGCGCCGACTCGATGCCGGAGAAGCAGGTGTCGATGACATCGGGGCCGATTCCGATGGCCTCGATTATTTGAGCGCCGGTGTAGGAATCAACCGTCGAGATCCCCATCTTCGACATGATCTTGCTGACACCACTTTCGAGGGCCCCCGCGAACCTGTCCTGGGCTTCGCCGGGGCCGACGTCGCCTCCGAGCCGCCCCCGGCCCGCGAGGTCGACGATGGACTCGAAGGCCAGCGCGGGGCAGACTGCGTCGGCCCCGTTGGCAAGCAGGCAAGCGGCATGATGCGACTCGCGCACATCGTCTGCGACCACCACGATGCCGGTTTTCGAGCGGAGACCGGCGCGCACAAGGCCGTGATGGACGGCTCCCGCGCACAGCGCCGAGGGCACCGGCGTCCGCCGCCGGTCGGCGCGCCCGTCGGACACGACGAGGCAGGTCGCTCCCGCCGCGACCGCTCTGCACGCGTGCTCCACGGCGCGCCGGCAGGCGGCGGCCAGGCCGGCGGGGCCCTCGGTCACCTCGAAGGAGGCGTCGAGATCCACCGCCCCGTCGGCGATGAGACCGGCAACCGCCGATGGGCGCAGGACGAACGAGGGGTAGTGCCACAGTGCGGCCGCGCCGGGGCGCTCTTCGAGGAGCGGGCTGCGCGCCCCGAGACGCACCGCGATGGACATGACGTGGCGCTCCCGAAGGTGGTCGATGGGCGGGTTCGTCACCTGGGCGAAGCGCTGCTTGAGGTAGGAGAAAACCGGCCGGCCAAGGGTCGAGAGCGGCGGCTGAGGGGTGTCGTCGCCCATCGACGAGGTCGGCTCGGCACCGTCCACGGCCATCGGCCGGATGACCACGGTGAACTCCTCTTTGGTGTAGCCGGCCGCGATCTGGCGCGCCAGCACGTCGGGCCCCGGCCTCACGAGCGGTTCGCCCGGGCCGGAAATTCGTGCGTGGCGACGGAGCCAGTCGCCGTAGGGCGCGCGGCGCGCCAGCCGGGCCTTGACCTCGGGGTCGAGGATCAATCCGCCGGCGGCCGGGTCCACCACCAACGTCTGGCCCGGCCCCAGCCTCGTGCGGGTCACCGGGCCGTGACCCTGCGTGTCGACCGCGCCCGCCTCCGAGGAGCACGCGACCAGACCGTCGTCGCACAGGGCCACACGAAGCGGCCTCAGGCCGTTGCGGTCGAGTCGTGCGACGACCCGGTTACCGTCCGCCATGACCAGCGCCGCCGGCCCGTCCCACGGCTCGATCAGGCACTCGTGCCAGCCATAGAACTGACGCACCTGCGGATCCGGGTCGTTGGCCCACGCCGGGGGGATGAGCATGGCTGCCGCGTGGGCGAGGTCCCGGCCCCCCCGCAGCAGCAGCTCGAGCGTCTGATCGAGAATGCCGGAATCGGAGGTCTCCTCGTCCACGGCCGGCCGCATGAGACCGTCCGGTAGCCCGCCGCCGAGGAAGCCTTCACGGGCCGTCATCGCCGCGGCGTTGCCTCGAATGGTGTTGATCTCGCCGTTGTGGGCCAGGAGGCGGAACGGCTGCGCCCGCTCCCACGTCGGGAGGGTGTTGGTCGCGTACCGTTGATGGAACAGTGAGAACCAAGCCTCGTACCGCTCGTCGGCCAGGTCCGGGTAGAAGCTCGGAAGGGCGTCCGCCGCGCACAGGGCCTTGTAGACGACGGTCTTGAACGACAGAGAGGCGACGTAGAGCCCGAAACCGCCCCGGCGCGCCGAGCGCTCGATCCTGCGGCGCGCCAGGAGGGCGCGCCGCTCGAGCGCGTCGTCGCCGCCGCCACGAGGACATCTCAGCATCGCCTGCTCGATGCACGGAGCCGAGGAGCGCGCCTGCGCGCCGAGGGCCGAGGGCTCGACGGGCACCTCCCTGAACCCGGTAACCTCGAGGCCCTCGTCCGCGCATGCGGCCTTGACGGCCGCCCTGCCGGCGCCGGGGTCGGCCGGGTCGAGGAACAACATCGCCACGCCGGTCCGATCCTCCTGTTGTCCGGGGCGGGCAAACCAGGTTGGAAGGGGGAGCAGCAGTCCCGCTCCGTCGCCGGTGAGACGATCGGAGGAGACCGCTCCGCGGTGCTTTACCCGGCAAAGAGCATCGAGGGCGGCGTCCACGATCCCACGGGAGGGGCTCCCGTCGGCGGCGGCCACGAAGCCGATTCCACATGCATCTCGCTCGAGTTCGTAGGGTCTCATGGGGCTCCTCGGCACAAAAAAAGGCGCTCTGCATGTCAGCAGAGCGCCGTTGCCCGTTGGGTGCCCAGAGGGTAGAGGGCCCGGGTCGGTCTGTCAAAAAAGGCGGCGCGGTTCTTCAGTGCCGGGGGCGCTTGACGGCCGAGGTTAGGGGCCCCTAACATAGCCCCGCCTAACGGAAATTGTTCGGTGCAACGAACATGAGAAACGAACCTGAGAGGGGTCGATGTGAGGATGCGGCGATGGGTGGCTATCGGTTTGCTGCTGGGCGGCTCACTTCTCGCCGCCTGCGGGGACTCTACCGCGACCCCGGACACGGCCGGAGACGACCCTCTCGTGGTCTACTCCGGCAGGGAAGAGGAATACGTCGAGGAGCTCCTCGATGACTTCGAGAACGACGAGGGCATCGATCTCGAGGTCCGCTACGGCGATTCCGCCGAGCTCGCTGCGACCCTGCTCGAGGAGGGGGACTCGACCCCGGCCGACATCTTCTTCTCCCAGGACGCCGGTTCTCTGGGTGCGGTGTCGGAGGACGGGTTGCTGGGTGAGCTGGAGCCGGCCACACTCGAGCGCGTTGATGATGAGTTCCGGTCGCCTGATGGCACCTGGGTGGGAACTTCGGCCCGGGCGCGGGTGGCGGCCTACAACACCGACGTGCTCACTCCCGGAGAGCTCCCCGATTCGATCCACGACTTCACAGATCCGAGCTGGGAGGGCCGCGTCGGTTTCCCGCCGGGCAACTCTTCGTTTCAGGCGTCCATCGCAGCAATGATCCTGCTGGAGGGCGAGGATGCAACCAGAACGTTCCTCGAAGAGCTCAAAGCCAACGAGCCGGTCACCCACTTCGACGACAACGAAGCCACCGTTCGCGCGGTTGCGGACGGCGAGATCGACGTGGGCCTCGTCAACCATTACTACATCTACGAGGTTGCCCAGGAAGAGGGCGACATCCCGGTCGCCAACCACTTCTTCAGCGGAGGAGACCCGGGCGCGCTGATTAACACCGCAGGGGTCGGCGTACTGGAGGGGACCGACCAGCCCGAGGACGCCCAGGCACTGGTCGACTACCTCACCGGCGAGCCGGGGCAGACCTATTTTCCGACCGAGCTGATCGAGTACCCGGTGGCGGCCGACTACGGCACCCCGGAGGATCTCGTGCCGCTGGACGACATCGACGCCCCTGACCTAGACCTCTCCGACCTCGGCGCGACGCTGGCGCCGGCGCAGGAACTCCTGGTCGAGGTCGGCCTCTTGTGACCTCCGGGTGGCCAGTGGGTGATGGTTGTGCATTGTCAAAGTCTGCCATCCAGTCGACCCGGTGAGCCTGACGGCAGGGCTCGAGCGCCGTCCCGAGGACGGGAGACGGGCGCTGCGGGCCGAGGCCCGGAGCGCCCTGCGGCCGCGCATACCCCCGGCGCTGCTGGCAGCGGCGGCTGCAGTCGGCGGGCTCATGCTCCTCCCACTCGTCTACCTGATCCTCCGCGCCGGCGATGCCGACGCGGGGACCTGGGACCTGGTTTTGCAGCGACGCACCCTCGGGCTTGCATTCAGGAGCGCGGCGCTTGCGGTGTGCGTCACCGCCGCCTCCTGCGCCATCGGGGTGCCGCTCGCATGGCTAACAGCACGAACCGACCTTCCCGGCCGGCGTGCCTGGACGGTGGTGGTTGCGCTTCCGCTTGTGATCCCCAGCTACATCGGAGCGTTTGCGCTCATCGGTGCGCTCGGGCCGCACGGGATGCTCCAGGAGGCGCTCGCCGGCCCTCTCGGGGTCGAACGCCTGCCCGACATAAGCGGTTTTGCGGGCGCTCTGTTGGCTCTGACACTATTCACCTATCCCTACGTGTACCTGGTGGTGGCCGCAGCGATCCGGGGGCTGGATCCGTCGTTCGAGGATGCCTCACGCATCCTCGGACGCTCCCCGTGGGCCACCTTCTGGAGCGTCACGGTGCCGCTGCTCAGGCCCTCGATCGCCGCCGGGGGCCTTCTCGTGGCGCTTTACACGCTGCACGATTTCGGCGCGGTTTCGCTCATGCGCTACAACGTCTTCACGCAGGCGATCTACGTCCAGTATCGGGGGGCTTTCGATCGCACACCCGCAGCGATCCTGTCGCTCATGCTCGTGGGCCTGGCGGGAGTCGTGCTGGTTCTGGAACAACGGGCGCGGGGGCGGGCTCGCTACTATCGGTCCGGCATCGGCTCCAAACGGCCGGTAACGGCGGTTCGTCTCGGCTGCTGGCGCTGGCCTGCCCTGGCTCTGTGTTGTGGAATCGCTCTTTTGGCGCTCGTGCTTCCCGTGGGGGTCATTGCCTTCTATCTGGCGCGCGGCCTGGCCGGCGGCGAGACCCTCGCCCTGTCGTGGTCCGCAGCCGGCGGTTCGATCATTGTGTCGGCGAGCGCAGCCGCCCTGTCGGTGGTAGCGGCGCTACCGGTAGCGCTTCTTTCGGCGCGCTACCCCGGGCGGGTGAGCGTCGCGGCCGAGCGGCTTTCCTACTCGGGCTATGCGCTTCCCGGTCTCGTGGTCGCCCTGGCGTTCGTGTTCTTCTCCGCCAACTTCACGCCGATGCTCTACCAGAGCCTGCCGCTGGTGGTGATCGCCTACGTCGTATTGTTCCTCCCCCAGGCGGCGGAGCCGATCCGGGGCGCGTTGCTCCAGTTGAGCCCGCGCGTCGAGGAAGCCGGGCGCGCCCTCGGCAAAGGCCGGCTGAGGATCTTCAGCAGCCTCGTTGCGCCGCTCATCTCCAGGGGAGCAATCGCCGGCGGGGGGCTGGTCTTCCTGACCGCCATGAAGGAACTTCCCGCTACGCTTCTCCTGCGTCCCACCGGATTCGAGACGCTGGCGACGAGGGTGTGGACGGGAGCAACGGCCGGGCTGTATTCGAAAGCGGCGGCCCCCGCCCTGCTGCTGATAGTCGTCTGTGCCTTTCCACTGTACGGTCTGGCGCGTCGCGTTGAGGTTCGCGAGATGCAAGATGTCGAGGTGAGAGCCGAGTGATGCCCGAGTCCAGGACACTTCTGTCTTGCCGCGGCGTGGTCAAGGGCTGGGGCGACACGGTCGCGCTCGACGGCTTTGACCTCGAGCTGAACGAGGGCTCGCTTCTTGCCCTGCTGGGCCCGAGTGGGTGCGGCAAGACCACCGCTCTCCGCATCATGGCAGGGCTCGAGCGGCCGTCCGCCGGAGAGGTGTGGATCGGCGAGCGCCTCGTGGCGGGTAAGGGCACGTGGATCCGTCCCGAGGAGCGCCGCGTCGGCATGGTGTTTCAGGACTGGGCCTTGTTCCCCCACCTCGACGTGTCGGACAACGTTGCCTTCGGCTGCCCCGGACGGGACCGGGTGCGCCGGGTCGGTGAGGTCCTCGAGCTCGTCCATCTGACCGGATTCGAGCACCGCATGCCGCACGAGTTGTCGGGGGGCCAGCAGCAGCGGGTGGCGCTCGCCCGTGCGCTTGCGCCATCGCCCGAGGTCGTCCTCCTGGACGAGCCATTCTCGAACCTCGATGCGTCGCTGCGGGCACAGGTCAGGGCCGAGGTTCGAAGCGTGCTGAACGAGGCAAGGGCGACCGCCATCTTCGTGACGCACGACCAGGAGGAGGCGCTGTCGGTGGCCGACAGCTTGGCGGTAATGACCCACGGCCGGGTGATCCAGACCGGAAGCCCCCATGCGGTTTACGGCGCCCCGGCGCACCGGCTCGTGGCGGGGATGGTGGGGGAGGCCAACTTCTTGCCGGGTGACGTGAGGTCCGGTCTGGCGGCGACACCGGTGGGGACGGTGCTTGCACCGGGCCTGTCGGACGGGCCGGTCGACATAATGATCCGCCCCGAGACCATCCACCTCGATCGGGCCCAGGAGGGCGGCGGGGAGATCGTCCACGCGGAGTTCTACGGTCACGACCAACTCGTGCGCGCCCGGCTGAGGGACGGGACTCTGGTCGATGTCCGTCTGCTCGGACCGCGTCCCGACCTCTCGATCGGGGCCCGGGTCGACGTGCGGCTGACCGCCCCGGTGCACTTCTTCCGGGCCGACTCGGCGGTGGCAATCTCCCCATACTGTGGAATCGACACCTCCGATTCGCCCCAGGCACCAGTGCACTAGGCCGGCGGCGGCGACCACCGCTTGTTTCGTTTGGCCTCGAACATGCCCTGATCCGCTCTTCGGACAGACTCCTGCAGACCGGTGATTGGATCCCTCGTCGCCCAGCCCAGCGACGCCTGGACGCGCCTTTCCGCGAGCGCTTCGTCTACACGCTCGGCCAGCGCCTCCGCGGCGGTCTCGTCGCAGTCCACGGCGAGAACGGCAAACTCGTCCCCGCCGGTGCGGCTGCAGATGTCGGGCTCCCGGCTGCATTGTTCTAGCGTTTCGGCCACCAGGCGCAACAGGGCGTCTCCCGCCGCGTGACCCTCCTCGTCGTTGACCTCTTTGAGGTGATCGAGGTCTACGACGACGACGCTCGCGGGGATCCCGTAACGTCTGCAGCGGTTCTCCTCGATCTCCAGGTAACGATCCCAGGCGCGCCGGTTGCTAAGACCGGTGAGCCCGTCGACGAGGGACTCCTCCTCGGCAAGCTCGGCGCGCCGAACCTCGGACGCCGCCTTCGTCTCGACGGCGAGCACGGTCGAGAGCAGTTGTGCCATGAGCTCGAACAGGGGAAGGTCATCGACGATGTCGCCGGGCTTGGGTTGCGGGTCCGCCGCACAGATGGTCCCGTACAGCGACCCGTCCGGGAGCAGCAGGGGAAGTCCCATGTGAGCGCGCATAGGCCTTCCCGCTTCCGCCTCCCATTCGGCGGGTTCGGCAAGGCCTGGGATCCCGGCGAGGTCCGGAGCAATGGACGGCGCACGGCCCTCGGCTGCCGCGCGGCACAACGAGTGGAACCAGCTGCGCTCGTCCTGCTCCTGGAACCCGTACGCCGAGTCGGCCACCGCCACTATCTTCATGTGGTCCCCCTCGATGCGGGTGACCATCAGCACTGCGAAATCAAGGCGCGAGTGCAGGAGGCGGACCACCGCCCGGGCGGCCGAAAGGAAGTCGTCGAAAGGCGCGAGTCGATCCACCGGACTCTCTGCAGCCGCGCCCCTCCCGCTCCGGTACTCGTCCATCTCGCCCCCATGCCTGTGGTAATTCCTGGATAAGGATATCAGGCAACATCGTGTCGGCAGACCCTTGCTCTTGCACTTCGCCGGCAAGCTTTTTCTTTTCAAGTTAAAACGAAGGGAGCACCCAGAGGTTGTCTGCGAGATTGCGTCCCAGGGCGGCGCGGACGGGATCGGACGCGCTCCTTCGCACCTCGAGGAGGGCGGTTCCGTCCGGGGCCGTCTCCACAACGGTGAGGTGAGAGCCGGGCATGAGGCCGTGCTCCTCGAGGTATTTGAGGACGTCGTGGTCCAACTCGACATCCTCGAGCAAACGCGTGAGCACCCCGCCGGCGCCTACTTCCAGCGCGGCTACGGGTTGGAGCGACGACCACGGGATCCCCGAGCTGGTTCCTGGGATCGGGTTGCCGTGGGGGCAGGTCGGCTCCCCTTCCAGCTTGGCCAGGATCGCCTCTTCGACTTCGGGCGTCATGACCTTCTCCCAGTCCTCCGCCTGCTCGTGGCAGAGATGCCAGGCGATTCCGAGGATGTCTGTGAGCATGCGCTCGGCGAGGCGGTGCCTGCGTACGAGGGCCTCGGCGATGAGATGTCCCTTGGCGGTCAGCTCGACGTCCCGGGCCCCCTGGATCTCGACGTATCCCTCAGATACGAGCCGCTTCACTCCCTCGGAAACGGTTGCCGGAGCAAGTCCCAGCCGCTCGCCGATGCGCGCCTGCACCACCCTTCGGCCCTCTTCCCGAAGCTCGAACACGGCTTCGAGATATTCCTTCGAGGCGGGATTGAGCGAGCGGAGATCCGGTGAGGGCGGGTGCATTGAAGCGGATTGTAAGCTCGCAACCGATGCCATCCAACAAGCCGAAGCTCTTGCTGTTAGACGGACACTCACTCGCGTTCCGGGCCTTCTATGCGCTGCCCGAAGACCTCACCACGACCGACGGGACGCACACCAACGCGGTCTACGGCTTCACCTCGATGCTCATCAAGCTGTTGCAGGAGCAGCGCCCCGACTTCATCGCCTGCTGCTTCGATATGGGGGCGCCGTTGGAGCGCACGGAGGCCTTTGCCGAATACAAGAGCAATCGAACCGAGGCACCCGACACCTTCAGGTCGCAGATGCCGCTCGTCGACGAGGTCCTTCGGGTGATGCGCATCCCCGTCTTCAAGCTGGCCGGCCACGAAGCGGACGACATCATCTCCTACTTCGCCAAGCGCTCGGCTGCCTTTGAGGTGGACGTGCGAATAGTCACGGGCGACCGTGACTTCTTTCAGCTGGTCGGGGGCAATATCCGAGTGCTCTACAACCGCCGCGGCATCAGCGACATCGTCGAGATGGACTCAAAGGCGGTCAAAGAACGGTACGGGGTGGCCCCTGCAAAGTACGTCGATCTCAAGGCGTTGGAAGGCGACACCTCCGACAACCTTCCGGGTGTCCCCGGTGTGGGGACCAAGACCGCCGCGAAGCTTGTGCAGAAGTACGGGAGCGCCGAGGAGGTCGTCGCGCACGCCGCCGAGCAAACGCCGAAGCTGGCGAAGAACCTCGCCGCCCATGCCGAGCAGGTGGCGATCAACAAGAGGTTGTCGACCCTGGTCGAGGTGCCGTTGGAAGACACTTCGCTCGACGATCTCAAGATGAGCAAGTGGGACCTCGAGGAGGTGCGCGAGCTGTTCGCCTCGCTCGAGTTCCGGTCGTTGCTCGAACGCCTGCTGGCCGATCTTCCCGACGCAGCCGAGGGCGAGGGCGAGCCGTTCGAGTTGGAGGTCCAGGAGTTCGGCGCACCGGACCGCCTCGAGGAGCTGGCGGGCCGGCTCGTGTCGGCGGGTGGCTTTTCGCTTGACCTCGTGCCGTCGTCGGCCCGCGGGGGGCCACGCTCCCTCGCCTTCTCCTGGGGTGAAGGCCAGGTGGGGTGGGTGCCGCTGGGGGCGTCGGGCGTGACCCCGCAAGGGGTGCGTGCGGCCCTCGGACCCGTCCTGGCGGACCCCGAGCTCCCGGTGGTCGCACATGGGGCGCGCGCCGTGATCCTCTCCCTGGCGGCGATCGGCATCCCCCTGGGAGGTCTGCGCCTGGACACCAGGATAGCCAGCTACCTGCTCGACCCCGGAGCCTCCGGCTATGCGCTGGAGGAGGTCGCCCGCAAGTACACGGGCAGAGAGTTGAAGGCGATCGAAGGAATCGAACGGGGGGAGGAGGGAGCTGAAGAGGACGCCGCCCAGGGAGCCCTGGATCTCGACGGCGCGCCCCAGGAGATCGAAGCACAAGATGCTTGCCTGCGTGCGCTTGCGGTCGCCGAGGTGGCGCAGGCGGTCGAGCCGGAGCTCAGGCGGCTCGAGATGGCAGACCTCTACCGAGAGGTCGAGCATCCCCTCGTCCCCGTGTTGGCCCGGATGGAGCAAATAGGCGTCGGGATCGACCTCGATTACCTCGCCGAGATGGCGCGCGGCCTGGACAAGCGCGTCGCCGAGCTCGAGGCGGAGTGCTACGAAGCGGCCGGGGAACGGATCAACCTGGGCTCCCCCTCACAGCTGCGGGTCCTCCTCTACGACAAGCTCGGGCTGAAGACGACCCGCCGAACCAAGACGGGTCTTTCGACCGACGCCCGGGCGCTCGCACAGTTGGTGGATCAACACCCCTTCGTCCGGAGCCTGCTCGAGCACCGTGAGCTGACCAAGTTGAAGAACACCTATGTCGACGCCCTCCCCCCGCTGGTCGACGATAGGGATGGGCGGCTTCACACCACATACGACCAGACCATTGCCGCCACGGGACGGCTCTCGAGCACCAACCCGAACCTTATGAACATCCCCATCCGGACCGATCTCGGACGTCAGATCCGACGTGCCTTCCTCGCAAAGCCCGGGAGTCTGCTGCTGTCGGTGGACTATTCGCAGATCGAGCTCAGGGTGATGGCGCATCTCTCGGGCGACCCGGTGCTCATCGCGGTGTTCGCAAACGACGAAGACGTCCATGCTGCCACCGCGGGGCGCATCTATCGCGTGCCCGTCGAGAAGCTCGAGACGAAGCATCGTGTGGTGGCCAAGATGGTGAACTACGGGCTCGCCTACGGCATGGGGGCGCCGGGCCTGGCGGAGCGGCTCAACGTGCCGGTGCCCGAGGCGCAGGGGATCATGGACGCCTACCTCGAGCAGTTCGCCGGCGTGGGTAAGTTCCTCGACCGGGTCGTGACCCAGGCCTACGCCGACGGATTCACCACCACGATGTTCGGGCGGCGTCGTTATCTGCCCGAGCTTGGCAGCGGCAACCCCCGGGTGCGCTCGATCGGGGAGCGTCAGGCGCTCAATGCCCCGATCCAGGGATCGGCGGCCGACATCATGAAGCTCGCGATGATCCGCGTGGATCGTGACCTGAGGGTGGAGGGGCTCGGAACCGAGATGATCCTCACCGTCCACGACGAGCTCGTGTTCGAGGTTCCCGAGGGCGAAAAGGAGCGCGCCGGGGCCATCGTGGTGGCCGCCATGGTCGGGGTCGCCGAGATGAAGGCGCCGCTGGGGGTCGAGGTCTCCTGGGGTCGGAACTGGGCCGAGGCCAAAGCCTGAGGCGCCGTCACTCACCCGGCGCGCGGCGAGGAAGTCCACGGTCCGGGACACAGGTTCTGGTGAAGAGCAATCCGTGGGTGGGCCGTGATGCGTATGGTGAGAGTCGGTTCCGTGCCGTTCTATTGGGAGGTCGATCGATGAGCAAGAAGGTCCTGGCAGCCCTCTGTTCCGCAGGGTTGATCGCTTCGATGTCGGTGCTGGGGGCGGCCGACGCCTCCGCCGCAGTGGTTCGCCGGGAGGCGAGGCTCACCGGCGAGAAGGAAGTCCCGGAGCCGGGTGACCCGAACGGAGCCGGGCGCGCCTCGATCAGGCTCAACGCAAAGAGGGGAAGGGTTTGCTACAAGCTGTCGTTCCACCGCATCGGAGGCCCCGTGGCGGCGCACATCCACGAGGCACCCAAAGACGAGGCCGGCGACGTAGTCGTCGAGCTGTTCACCGCTTCGGAGCCGCTGCCCGGCAGTTTCACGGCGGTAAAGGGCTGTGTCGGCGGAGTGGCCAGAGGCGAGATCCGCGACATCAAGGAGCATCCCGGCCGGTACTACGTGAACATCCACAACGTTAGGTACCCGGATGGAGCACTTCGAGGCCAGCTCCACAGATAGGGTCGCGTTTCGGCTTCGAGCAAGGGCCCCTCGTTAGAGGGGCCCTTGCCATGTGCGCCTCGTCCCTCGTCCCTCGTCCCTCCACCTCCACCTCCCTCGGGGCCGGTGACGGGGGCCGCCGTGGACCCGACCCCCTCGGCCGCGTCGCTCATTGCACTATTGTGAATGACCGCGGCGACGGCTCGCCGGCGGCGCGTCAGCCGTCCGGAGAACCGGCGTCCGGCGCCCCCGCCGGCCCCCCGTATACTTTTCCGGCCCCCAGGGGCGAATCTTTGCGAGGAGGAACACAGTCCAGATGACCCAAGACACCACCGAGGCCCCGGTTTCCCCGGCACCAGCGGCGGCGCCGGAGCAAGAGCAAACTCTGCCCGACGGGCAGGGTGGGTTGATCACGCGCACGGCGCCTTCGACCTCCGGCGAGACCTTCGCCGGCGGCGTCATCGTCGAGAACGACGTCTACGACACCGAGGAGGAGCTCATCGCCGCCATCGAGGCGACGATCAAGCCCTTCGAGGAAGGCGACCTCGTAACCGGCACGATCGTCAAGCTCGACAAGGACGAAACGCTGGTCGATATCGGCTACAAGTCGGAAGGCGTAATCCCCGCCCGGGAGCTGTCCATCCGGAACGACGTCGATCCGTCGGAGGTCGTGTCGGTGGGCGAGACGGTCGAAACGCTCGTGTTGCAGAAAGAGGACAAGGACGGGCGCCTCATCCTGTCCAAGAAACGGGCTCAGTACGAGCGGGCATGGGGCCGGATAGAGGAGATCAAGTCGGTCGACGGAACGGTCACCGGTCCCGTGATCGAGGTCGTCAAGGGCGGACTGATCCTGGATGTGGGGTTGCGCGGATTCTTGCCGGCGTCGCTGGTCGAGATGCGGCGTGTCCGGGACCTCCAGCCCTACGTGGGCACCGAGCTCGAGTGCCGCATCATCGAGCTCGACAAGAACCGCAACAACGTGGTCCTGTCGCGGCGCAAGTTCCTCGAGGAGTCTCAGGCGGAGCAGCGCCAGGACTTCCTCACCTCACTCGCGAAGGGCGAAGTCAGGACCGGCACCGTGTCGTCGATTGTGAACTTCGGGGCGTTCGTCGATCTCGGCGGGGTGGACGGCCTCGTACACGTCTCCGAGCTGTCGTGGAAACACGTCGACCATCCCAGTGAAGTAGTCGATGTCGGCGCGAGCGTCCAGGTTCAGGTGCTGGACGTCGACCTGGAACGCGAGCGGGTTTCCCTGAGCCTGAAGGCGACGCAGGAAGATCCGTGGCTGCAGTTCGCCCGGGCGCATTCGGTCGGCGACGTTATCGAGGGACGCGTCACCAAGCTCGTGCCCTTCGGTGCTTTCGTGGAGGTCGACGAGGCGATCGAGGGCCTGGTCCACATCTCCGAGCTCGCCGAGCATCACGTTGAGAGGGCCGAGGACGAAGTCGGCGTCCAGGACCGCATTCCGATAAAGATCATCGATATCGACCTCGACCGGCGGCGAATCAGCCTTTCACGCAAACAGGCATTGCGGGAAGAGGCCCCGCCGGTGGGGGTGCCGTCCTCGGATGTCCCGGCGCCCATGGACGAAGGTGATGACATGGAGCTCGAGGACTCCGGTGTAGAGGTCGAGGCCAGAGCCGCATCGGAGGGCGTCGGGATGCCGACCGAGAACACCATTGAACGCCCCGGGGCCGAAGCCGACCTGGGAGCGGCCGCTGAGGCGATGCCCGAGCTCGCCGGTCCCGGCGCTCCGGAGACCATCGGCGACGCAGAGCTTGCAGGGCTGGCCGCCCCACCGGAGGAGCGTGAGGAGGCCGAGCAGATCGCAAACCTGGCACCGGACCACTCGCCCGAGGGCCGCGAGCATCTGACGGCGGCCGAACGCGACACCGACAACCTCGACACGCGCCTATTGCGAGAGGAGCCGGACGTCGGCGCGGCGCCGGGGGTGAACGTGGACGAGGTCGCCTCCGAGCTCGATCCGACTCCGGTGGCCGAGGGAGACGAGGCCGAGGTGGGCCCGGGCGCCGGCGAACAGCCGCTCGAGCCGACGGACTCCGGGGACGCCGAATCGATCGAGTCGATCATGGAGGACCTGAGGCGCGAGCGCGACCAGTCCTGATCTCATAGGGCGCGTCTAGATGCTGGTCGTCGGTCTAACGGGGGGTATCGGGTCGGGTAAGTCGACCCTCGGAGCTCTTCTCGAGCAGCGCGGCGCCCAGCTCGTCGATGCGGACGAGCTCGGACGTCTGGCGCTTGACCCCGGACAGCCGGCGTGGCACGCGGTCGTGGGTCAGTTCGGGAAGGAGATCCTCATCCCCGGTACGATGGACATAGACCGTCGACGCCTGGCGAAGATGGTCTTCGCCGATCCCCACAAGCTCGCCGTGCTCAACGAGATCGTTCACCCGGTCATCTTGTCCCGGATCGCCGACGCCCTGGAGTCGTTGGAGGGCACGGACTCCATCGTCGTCATCGACGCGGCGTTGCTCTACGAGATCGGGCTGGCCGATGCGGTGGGAAAGCTCATAGTCGTGGTCGCGGAGTCCGACATACGGATCGAGCGGCTCATGCGCGACCGAAACATGTCACAGGAAGAGGTCCAGGCGCGTATCGACGCCCAGGCGGACTCGTCCCAGGTAGCGGGCAAGGCGGACTTCGTCGTGTGCAACGACTGGAGCATCGAGAAGCTTGAGGCCGAGGCACAGCGGCTTTGGGACCACCTCCGGGAGCTTCCGCAGCCGTGATCGAGATGGTGTTCCTCGACGCCGGCGAGACCATCCTCCGCCCGTATCCCTCGTTTGCCGAGCTGTTCGCCCTTATCTGCCGGGCCAATGGACGCGACGTGACCCCGGACGAGGTATCGGCCGTCAGAGAGAAGCTTGCCCCGCACCTGATCGATCTGGCTCACGAGGCCGGCGCCGACCCTCCGGCCCTGGGCACGAGCGTCTCGGCAACCGAATCGCGGAGCTTCTGGACCTATCTCTACCGGCGGTTTCTCGCCGAGCTGGACATCCGCGACGACTCACTGGCAGAGACGTTGTTCGCCACCTTCTCGAGCAGCGCGTCCTACCGGCTGTTCGACGATGTCATGGACACTCTCGACCGGCTGCTCGGCGCCGGGCTCCGGCTCGGGCTTATCTCGAACTTCGAGACCTGGCTCCAGGAGATGCTGGTCGAGCTCGAAGTCGGTCACATTTTCGAGGTGACGGTTATTTCGGGGGTCGAGGGCGTGGAGAAGCCCGACCCCGGCATCTACCGCCTGGCGCTCGAGCGGGGCGCCGTCGCCGCCGGGAATGCGGTGCATGTGGGCGACTCGGAGTCGCTCGACGTCATTCCAGCGCGGGAGGCGGGCATGCACACGGTGTTGCTCGACAGGGTTGGCCGGTACCCCGATCCGATCGGGCCCACGATTGCGTCGTTGCGGGACCTGCCCGGGCTGGTGGCGTCCCTGTAAGCGACGTTTGGGCGCGCCGAGGTAGCGCGTCACACCCCCCGTCTAGACTTGGCCCATGCCCCCGTTCAAACTTGAAGCGGAGTTCGAACCCGCCGGCGACCAGCCGGACGCCATCGCACAGATCGTCGAGCGAATCCAGCGGGGCGACCGTTTTGTAACCCTGCTCGGGGCGACCGGGACGGGCAAGACGGCAACCGTTGCCTGGGCGCTCGAACAGATCCAACGGCCCACACTGGTGCTCGTACCGAACAAATCGCTTGCGGCGCAGCTCTGCAACGAGTTCAAGCAGTTCTTTCCCAGCAACGCGGTCGAGTACTTCGTCTCCTACTACGACTACTACCAGCCTGAGGCGTACGTGCCCTCATCCGATACCTACATCGAGAAGGACTCGTCGATCAACGACGAGATCGAGCGCCTGCGCCACTCGGCCACGAGCGCGCTGCTGCAGCGGGACGACGTGCTGATCGTCGCCAGCGTCTCGGCCATCTTCGGGCTTGGCTCACCCGAGCAGTATTTGAATCAGGTCGTCAGCGTTGCGCGTGGTGGAACCGCAGACCGCGATTTCATCATTCAGAAGTTGGTCGAGATCCAATACGAACGCAATGATGTGAACTTCATCCGTGGCAAGTTCAGAGTACGCGGTGACACCATCGAGGTCTTCCCCGCATACGAGGAGAAGGCCGTCCGGATCGAGCTGTTCGGGGACGAGGTCGACCGCATCATCGAGCTCGACACCCTCACCGGCGAGATCATCCGTGATCTCGACCATGTCACGATCTATCCGGCATCGCACTATGTCGTTTCGAAAGAGCGCCTGGAGCACGCTGTCAACGGCATCGAGTCGGAGCTCGCCGCCCGCCTCGAGGAGCTCGAGCGGAGCAACAAGCTGCTCGAGGCACAGCGCCTGCGGATGCGCACGCAGTACGACCTCGAGATGATGCGCGAGATCGGCTTCTGCTCGGGCATCGAGAACTACTCCCGTCACCTCGAGGGCCGCGCCGCCGGCTCGCGCCCCAACACGCTGCTCGATTACTTTCCGGACGACTACCTCGTTGTGGTGGATGAGTCCCATGTCGGGATCCCGCAGCTGAATGGGATGTACGAGGGCGACATGAGCCGCAAGCGCACGCTCGTCGAGCACGGCTTCAGGCTCCCGAGCGCGCTCGACAACCGCCCGCTGCGCTTCGATGAGTTCATGGACAAGGTGAATCAGTTGGTGATGATGAGCGCCACTCCGGGTCCATTCGAGCTGCGCATGTCGGGACCGCCGGTCGAGCAACTGGTTCGGCCGACCGGGTTGATCGATCCGAAGGTCGAGATCCGACCCACGCGGGGACAGATCGACCACCTCATGGAGGAGATCAAGGAGCGCACCGATGCCGGAGGGCGCGTCCTGGTGACGACCTTGACCAAGAAAATGTCCGAGGACCTGACCGACTACCTGCTCGAAACAGGGGTGCGTGTCCGCTACCTTCACTCCGACATCAACACGGTCGAACGCATCGAGATCCTGCGCGATCTGAGGCTGGGCGAGTTCGATGTCCTGGTCGGCATCAACCTGCTGCGCGAGGGTCTCGATCTTCCCGAGGTGTCCCTTGTGGCGATCCTGGACGCCGACAAAGAGGGCTATCTCCGTTCGCAGACCTCGCTCATCCAGACCATCGGGCGCGCCGCCCGCAATGTCGACGGCGAGGTCATCCTGTACGCGGACGAGGTCACCGAGTCCATGCGCAAGGCTATCTCGGAGACCGAACGGCGCCGCAAGATACAGCTCGATTACAACGAGGAGCACCGCATTGACCCGGTTTCGATCCGCAAAGCCGTGAGCGACATCCTGATCTCGGGCTTCGGCCGGGGCCGGGACGCGACGGTCCCGGACAAGTCAAAGAGCCGCAGGCGCGAGCCGGTGGGGGGGAGCCCAGACGAGCTCAGGCGGCTCATCCTCCAGCTTGAGGAGGAGATGCACCAGGCGGCCACCGACCTCCGGTTCGAGTACGCGGCGCGCATACGTGACGAGGTTCACGACCTCCGGCGGGAGCTGCGCGAGGTCGGCTGATCCGGCGCCCCGCCGGGGTCGGGTCCACACGCTCCCGGATGGACTTCGCCTCGAGGCGCCGATCCCACTCTCCGGAAGCCGTCCGCGCCTGGGACTTCCCGGGCCGATCTCGGAATGCCCGGCGACGGAGCGAAATGGAGCTCGGGCCCGGAGTTACACGGGCGTCGTTTAGCATGTGGGCCGATGCCAGCAGCGACCTTCCCCGGGGCCCCCGGACAGCTCGTTATCCGGGGCGCCCGCGAGCACAACCTCAAAAACGTCCACCTCGAGCTCCCGCGCGACTCCCTGATCGTGTTCACGGGGATCTCGGGCTCGGGGAAGTCGTCGCTTGCCTTCGACACGATCTATGCGGAGGGCCAACGGCGTTACGTCGAGTCGCTGTCGTCCTACGCCAGACAGTTTCTCGGTCAGATGGACAAGCCCGACGTCGACTTCATCGAGGGTCTGTCACCGGCTATCTCGATCGACCAGAAATCGGCGTCCCGGAACCCGAGGTCGACCGTGGGGACGATTACCGAGATCTACGACTATCTCAGGTTGCTGTTCGCCAGGATCGGACGGCCCCACTGCCATAACTGCGGCCGTCCCATTGCCCGCCAGACCCCCGAGCAGATAGTCGATCAGGTCCTGTCACTCCCCGAGGGCACCCGCTTCCAGGTGCTGGCGCCGATCGTACGGGGTCGAAAGGGGGAGTTCACGAGCCTGTTCGAGGATCTGGCGCGCCGCGGCTATGCCCGGGCCCGGGTCGACTCCGAGGTGCGCGATCTGTCCGACAAGATCCGCCTGGACCGTTACTTCCAACACGACGTCGACGTGATCGTCGATCGCCTCGTCATCCGCGAGGGCATTCAGAGCCGGCTCACCGACTCCATCGAGACCGCCCTCAAGCTTGCCGACGGAACGGCCTCTATCGACCTCGTGGAGGACTCTGCCGAAGACATCCTGTTCTCCCAGCATTTTGCATGCAGCTTCTGTGGCATCTCTTTCGACGAGCTCGCGCCGAGGAACTTCTCGTTCAACTCTCCCTACGGGGCCTGTGAGCGCTGCGACGGGCTGGGCACCCACCTCGAGGTCGACCTCGATCTCGTGATCCCGAACCCCGACCTCTCTATCGACGAGGGAGCGATCGCACCGTGGTCGGGGCGGACGCTCGAGTATTTCGACCGCCTGATCAAGGCCGCCGCCGAGGCTTTCCGGTTCCGCACAAACGTCCCGTTCAAGAGGTTGTCAAAGAAAGCTCGCGAGATCATCATGTACGGGTCGGACACCGAGATCCATGTGCGGTATCGGAATCGTTTCAACCGCATCCGCGCGTACTGGACCCCGTTCGAGGGCGTGGTTCCGTGGCTCGAACGCCGGCATTCCGAAACCGATTCCGACCACGCGCGCGAGCGCTACGAGCAGTACTTTCGCGAGGTGCCTTGCCCCGAGTGCAAGGGCGCTCGTTTGCGGCCAGAGTCGCTGGCCGTCACGATCGGGGACAAGAACATCTTCGAGATCTGTGATATGTGCATCGGCGACACCGATGCGTTCATTCACAAGCTCGAGCTCGACGATCGAGAGACCGCAATCGCAGAACGCGTTCTGAAAGAGATCCATGCGCGTCTGGGTTTTCTCCTGGACGTTGGCCTTGATTATCTGACACTCGCGCGCGGTGCGGCGACGCTCGCAGGAGGAGAGGCACAGCGCATTCGGCTCGCGACCCAGATCGGGTCGGGGCTCGTGGGCGTGCTCTACATCCTGGACGAGCCATCGATCGGCTTGCACCAGCGGGACAATCGCAGGCTGATCGACACGCTCGTGCGGCTGCGCGATCTGGGCAACACGCTCATCGTAGTGGAGCACGACGAAGACACGATCCGAGCTGCCGATTTCGTCGTCGACATAGGCCCCGGTGCAGGCGAGCATGGCGGTGAGATCGTGTATGCGGGTGCGCTCGAGGGACTCGAAGCGGAGCGGTTCTCCTTGACCGGGCATTACCTCACCGGGCGAAGGATCATCGCCGTTCCCGAGACGCGGCGTCAGCCCGGACGCGGCCGGCTAACCGTTCGGGGGGCCCGCCAGCACAACTTGAAGAACATCGACGTTGCGTTTCCGCTGGGGACCTTCGTTGCGGTGACCGGCGTTTCGGGCTCCGGCAAATCCACCCTCATAAACGATGTGCTCTATCGCTCCGTGCAACAGGTGCTGTTCACCAATTCCCGGCTTGTGCCGGGCAAGCACAAGCGGATAGACGGCCTCGATCTAGTCGACAAGGTGATCGACATCGACCAATCGCCGATCGGACGGACACCTCGTTCGAACGCGGCGACCTACACCGGTGTGTTCGATCACATACGCAAATTGTTCTCCCGCACGCCGGACGCCAAGCGACGCGGCTATCAACCAGGGCGATTCTCGTTCAATGTTCGGGGGGGACGTTGTGAAGCGTGTGCGGGCGAGGGCACGATCAAGATCGAGATGCATTTCCTGCCCGATGTCTACGTGCCCTGCGAGGTGTGCAAGGGCAAGCGCTACAACCGGGAGACGCTTCAGGTTCGATACAAGGGTAAGAACATCTCCGATGTGCTGGCCATGAGTGTCACCGAGGCCGCCGACTTCTTTGCGCCGATCCCGCCCATTGCCCGCCACATGGAGACGCTTCGAGATGTCGGCCTGGGATACATCAAGCTGGGACAGCCGGCCCCTACCCTGTCGGGTGGTGAGGCGCAGCGCGTCAAGCTCTCGACCGAGCTCTCGAAGCGCTCCACCGGGAAGACGCTCTACATCCTCGACGAGCCCACCACGGGTCTCCATTTCGACGATGTGGCGAAGCTGCTAGGTGTCCTTCACCGGCTGGTCGACGGGGGCAACACCGTGGTCGTTATCGAGCACAACCTCGACGTCATCAAGACGGCCGATCACATCGTCGACCTGGGACCCGAGGGTGGTTCTGGAGGCGGCCAGGTGGTCGCCGAGGGCACTCCGGAGGAGATCGCGGCGGTAGCCGGTTCCTATACCGGGCAGTTCCTGGCACGGGTGCTGGACAGGTCCGGCAGCCGGGGTCCGGCGCGCGGCAGCACACGCGAGCTGGCCGGCTCGCCCGCCTGACCCGGAGGACGACTCCTGCGCCGTTAGACTTGGGCGCCCGGGGCGGTTAGCTCAGCGGGAGAGCGCTGTCTTCACACGGCAGAGGCCACTGGTTCGATCCCAGTACCGCCCACGAGACGTGAGGAACGGCGGCTGGCTGTGTTGACCTGCCCGAAGGTGCGCGCCAAAAGAGGCAGCTTTCTATGCGTAGCCCTGCCGGCTACGAGGGCTCCGTCCTGGTCGTCCCCGGGGGGCGGTCGTGGGCATGGGTCCAGTGCCGTTCGGCCACCGCTTCAAAGTCCTTTTCGGACGTTCGATTGGCACTTGCGACACCTCATCCACACGCAGGCGGACTACGATCGGATGCCGACGGCCGGGGGAGAGGAGCGACCTCTCGATGCGAGTAGCACAATGGTCCGATGCAAGCTGCCCTGCTGTGTGCCCTCCTCCTGACGGCGTGTGCTCCGGGTGCGGACCCGCCCGTCCGTTCCGGGACGGCGGAACACGACGGGCGGCCGCAACGGGAAGCACAGATGCGCTCTCGCGGCGGGTGGCTGCCCGCCCCGGACAAACGCATGCCGCTATTACCCAGCCAGCTGGCCGGGGACCTCAGGAGGGTCGCAAGGTCGCTGAGTGCCTCCGTGGACGGTTGGGTCGAGGGCGGACTCTCACGTAAACCGCCGCGTGCGGTTGTCCTCCAGTCCTTGTATCACCAGAGAATCCTGCGGCGAATGTCAAAGCATCCGGTTCTTGCACGCCGGGTGGTCGCCCGATCCGGGGAAAACCTTGGGCGTGTTTCACGGGCCCTCGCGCGGGCCGGGGCGAAGCTGCGCTCTCTCGTGACCCCGGTGTCGCCGTCGATGGAGTTCAGGACCCAGCGGCCGGAGCCGGGCGGCCACCTGCGCCGCCACTACATCGACGCTCAACGGAGGTTTGGTGTCCATTGGTCGGTGCTGGCATCGATCAAACTTCGTGGAGACCAAGTTCGGCCGAGTGAGATCGTCGAGCTCGGCCGGGGCGCAGGGGCCGATGCAGTTTCTGCCGGCGACGTGGGACGCGTACGGGATGGGCGGCGACATTCAAGATCCGCACGACGCGATCCTCGGCGCCGCAAACTACCTGCGAGCGTCCGGCGCCCCGGCCCATCTTCGTAGGGCTCTTTACGCCTACAACAACGCGCACAGCTATGTCGACGCGGTGATGATCTATGCGCGCCTGATGCGAAACGGGCCGCGCCGGTTCCTGACGCTCTACAACTGGCAGGTGTTCGTGATCACGACCAGGGGCGACGTGCGAATAACCGGTCCCGGGCTGAACTACCTCTAGGAGCGCACCTACCAGGAGGGGGCGTCGCTGGTAGGGAAGGAGTCCCCCGACGCCTCGTCGACCTTGTCCTTGTCCTCTTCTGACTCAGGGCCCGGATGCTTCTCGGCGTCCTCTCCGGCCGCTCGCCCCCTGCTCGAGCGCTGGATCGGCGGTGCGAGACGCTTCTTCGTCTGCCTTTTTCTCCATCACATGAACCTTCCCCGTGTTGGTCGATGGACTCCATGCTATTCAGGAGCCCGATGCGAGGCAATCCGCCGGCTCAGTCCTTACCCTAGCGCGTCTCGATCGCGGCCAGCCAGCTCCCTTCGAGGGGACTGGAAAGTGCCCTCCGAGTCCGGAGGGTCGGCCGGAGGAGATGTGGGTAGCATGAAGACAAGAGCTTCTCTGAGTCCGGAAAGGACGGTTCCAATGACGAAGTTGAACGACCTCTTCGAGCAACAAGGACAGAGTCCATGGATCGACAATCTCAAGCGCGGTTATCTCACCAGCGGCCAGCTCGCCGACCTCGTGGCGCAAGGCATACGGGGAGTGACCTCGAATCCAACGATCTTCCAGAAGGCCATGGCGGACTCCGCCGACTATGACGATCAGTTCAACTCGCTGGTGGAGAAGGAGCGCAAGTCGGTAGAGCACGCCTACTGGGATATGGTCGCGGACGACATCGCGGATGCCCTGGCGGTTCTGCGCCCGGTGTACGACGCAAGTGAAGGCCGGGACGGTTTCGTTTCGCTCGAGGTTGCACCGTCGCTCGCACCGGACACCGAGGGGACGATCCAGGCGGCTCGCAACCTGCACGAGCGCATAGCCGAGCCCAATCTGTTCGTCAAGATTCCCGCCACCGAACCCGGCATCCCGGCGATCCAGCAGATGATCGCCGAGGGACGCAACATCAACGTCACGCTGATCTTCTCGCTCGAGCGTTACGACGCAGTGATCGAGGCCTACCTGGCAGGGTTGGAGTCCTTCGAGGGCGATCTGTCTCAGGTCACCAGCGTCGCGTCCTTTTTCGTCAGCCGGGTCGACACCGAGGTCGATCGGAGGTTGGAGGCGATTGCAACCGAGGAGGCTTTGGCGCTGCGAGGTAAAGCCGCGGTCGCCCAGGCGAAGATGGCTTATCAAATCTTTCTGGAGCGTTTTTCGGGCGCTCGTTGGGAGGCTCTCGAGCAGAAGGGCGCGCGCGTTCAGCGCCCGCTGTGGGCATCGACATCGACCAAAAACCCCGAGTACGACGATCTGCTCTACATCAACAGCCTGATGGGCGACAATTCCGTCAATACGATGCCGGACAAGACCATCGACGCATTCCTGGACCATGGCGTGGTCGAGCGCACAATCGACAAAGACGTCGAGGGGGCGAAGGCGGTATTGGACGGACTGGCCGCTGTCGGGGTCGAGATGTCAGACGTTTCCCGGCAAATCGAAGACGAGGGCGTGGCGGCGTTCGCGAAGTCGTTCGATGAGTTGATTCAGGTGCTCAACGACAAGGCGGACGAGCTCACCCAATAGACGTACGGCAGACGCCTAGGTGCTGGCTTCGGTGTCCAGGTCAAGCGCCGCAGAGTTGATGCAGTAGCGCTCTCCGGTGGGCGCGGGGCCGTCTTTGAATACGTGGCCCAGGTGCCCGCCGCAGCGGGCGCAGACGACTTCCGTGCGGCGCATGAACAGGCTGTTGTCCGGACGCAGCTCGACGTTTTCTGCGACCGCCGGCTCGGTGAAGCTGGGCCAGCCCGTTCCTGAATCGAACTTTGTGTCGGAGCTGAAGAGATCGGCCCCGCAGGCAGCACATCGGAACATCCCCTTGTCCTTGGACAGCACATAGCTCCCGCTAAAGGGGGGCTCGGTGCCCTTACGCCTCAGGATTTCGTACTGTTCGGGAGTTAGCTGCTCCCGCCACTCCTTGTCGCTCTTGGTTACCTTTGCATCCATTGGGTTTCCTCCATGGGCTTCTGGCGCTTGAATGAAGCTGTTCCACTCTATCGACTCGGCGGAGCAACGACGGCCCGAAGGCGGGGGCATCGACCGAAGCGGCCTCAGGGAACGGACGTGGATCTCGGCCCCCGCCCGAAAGAATTCCGTAGGTGGTACACCGGATAGGTGAAATCAAGGCTCCTCGCGGCGGGCGTAATGCTGGCGATGATTCCCGCCCTCTGGGTTGCACAATGGGTTGTTACCAAGTCCCGGCCCCAGGAACGGCCCAACGTCCTGCTGTTCCTGACCGACGACCAGCCGCGGCCAAGCCTGAGCGCAATGCCGAAGACGACGTCCTGGTTCGGCCGGTCGAGCACCCGATTCATGAACTCCTTCGTCACGACCCCCCTGTGCTGTCCCTCGCGTGCCTCCATCTTCACCGGTCGTTATTCACACAATCACGGAGTTGAAACGAACTCAGAGGTAGAAGAGGTAACCAGTCTCGATCAGCGAACGACCTTCCAATATCATCTCGACAGAGCAGGGTACCGGACGGCCTTGTTCGGCAAGTACCTCAACACCTGGGAACTCGAACGCCGGCCCCCCTACTTCGACGAGTGGGCGATATTCCCGCACAGCGTCAGCGCCAACTATGGGGAGGGAGAGTGGAACGTCGATGGCGAGATCCGTTCCGTGGAGGAGTACTCCTCCGACCTGCTGGGCGGGCGCGCCGAGCATCTCATCAGGGGCGAGATCCTGGCGCGCCGAGTCACACTCCTAGTGGGTGCCGCGATGCTGCTCGGAGGGGCGTGGGCAGCCGTGCAGGGGCACGGTCTTGTGGCCGCCGTTGCCGTGATCGTTGTCGTGGCTTCGAGCACGGCGCTGGGTCTCATGACCCGCTCCAGTGACAAGCCGTGGTTGATGATCCTGTCCACGGCTGCGCCGCACATCCCTTCTGTCGTCCGAACCCAAGACGCCAAGTCACCGGTTCCGGTGATGCCCAACACCCCTGCGCGCGCCGAAGCCGACCTTCGCGACAAACCGTCGTTCATCCAGGAGGGCGTGACGGGCGACGCCTGGGCGCAATTTGTGCGCAAAAAGCAGCTCCAGTCTCTCTGGTCCGTCGACGACCTCGTCGACAGTGTGATGCGGGGCCTGGCCGATACAGGCGACCTGCCGCACACGCTGTCGATTTTCACCTCCGACAACGGCCTCTTGTGGGGGGATCACGGCAATGTCGGCAAGGGCTACCCCTACACCAACTCGATCAGGGTGCCGCTCCTTGTCCGTTGGCCGGAGCAGATAGCCATGCCCGAGACCGATCGCCGAATGGTCGACAATCTGGACCTCGCCCCGACGATCCTCGACGTCGCAGGCGTCCCTTACTCCTCAGACGTCGCCATGGACGGGCGGTCATTGCTGGATATGTCCAGAGAGCGCGACCGGGTTTTCCTCGAGTACAAGAAGCAACGTTTTGCAGTTGCTCGCCCCTGTCCCGAGGTGGGCTGCACCCCGGGGTGGAAGTCGTTGCGCACACCTGAGTATCAGTACACGGAGTATTACCAGCGCGGCCGCGTCCTCTCCAGGGAGTACTACGACCTCAGGCGTGATCCGTGGCAGCTGCACAACCTGCTCGGTGATACGAACCGGAAGAACGATCCCGATGTGGAGGCACTGGCCGCACAGTTGCGCGACGACATGCTGTGCAGGGGACTCGACTGCCCTTAAGCGTGAATCGCTTCCGTCAGCGGCGGCGCGCCGCCCCTAGTGCCCCCCAAGCAGAGGGCACAATCGTTGCAGCCAACAGCAGCTTCAGCGTGTCGCCGACCACGAAGGGGAAGAAGCCGGCGTAGAGCGTCAGCAGGAAGCCGTTCCCGCACACCGTCGTCGGAATGTAGGAACCGAAGAAGGGATGGGTGCACAGGCCTGCGCCGGCGGTCGCATACAGCCACGGAAGCGCTATCGCGTAGATCACGAGGTTGCCCAGGAGCATGGCCCCCGCTGCGCTCCATGGGCGCCGGTCCCATCCCCGCTCGGCCAGCCGCCCGACGAGCGCCGCCGCGCAGACGAAGCCAACCAGATAGCCTCCCGTGGCACCCGTCAAAGAGCTCAGCCCGTGGGCCCCTCCGGCGAATACGTGCAGTCCCGCAGCACCGGCGAAGAGATAGAGAAGCTGCGCCGCCACTGCCCGCAGTCGCCCCAGCAGCGATGCGGTGACCAGCACGGCGAACGTCTGACCGGTGATGGGAACCGGAGTGAACGGAAGGGTGATCACCATCTGGGCCCCCAGTGCAGTGAGCGCCGCCGCACCCACCACCAGGCCTGCATCCAGCTGAGCGGCGCGC
>JALZIQ010000066.1 GCA_030860205.1 Actinomycetota bacterium
ACGTCGTCTGCTATGGCTTGGGAGACCCTCCCGACCCCCGGCGTATAGATGATGGACAGATCGTCAGCGTCATCGATCGGTGCCTTGAGGGCAATTTCGATCTTGCCTCCGCGATGCGCATCAAAGATCGCTTTATCCCGGTTCGGTTCTCCGGCCACCTATCTCCTTCCGGAATTCGCTAGGGTCGCGGGCGGCAGCCGGTGGCCGGCTCATCAGTCACGCTCTGGGATTCCCCCGATGAGCTGGGGGGCCGGCTCTCCCTCCTCGATCGGCTCGAACTCGCTGATCTTGTCGATCGAGGTGCCCATCGCCGCGTCGACGCCGCGCTCTATGATGACCTCGACCAAGGCGGGCACCCGCTCGGCGTTGCTGGCTTCGATCGCCCACTCAATCGCCGGCCTGATGTCGTCGGGGGCAGTTACCCGGCGCCCAAGAGCCCCCATAGCCCGCATTACCCCCACATGATCCATGCCGAGCGCCCCATTCGGCCCCTCGTACCCGATATCCACGCCGAAATCCATTTCATACTGGTACTTCTCGGGCTGCCGGATGAGGCTCATGTAGCCGTTGTTGAGCATGACGAGAACATATGGCACACGGTGCTGGACGGCAACAGCCACCTCTTCCATCAGGAACTCGAATGAGAAGTCGCCGACGACGCCGACCACCAGCTTGTCTGGACGCGCGAGCTTGGCGCCGATGCAGGCAGGCACCTCCCAGCCGAGCGGTCCAGCCTGACCACAGCAGATGTAATGGCGTGGTTTGTAGGTCTTCTGGAACTGGCCGCTCCAGATCTGGTAGAGCCCGATCGCCGTGACGATGATCTCGTCTCCGTCGAAGATCTCGTTCATTTCCTTGAAGACGCGTTGCGGCTTGATAGGGACATCGTCGAAGTCGAGCTTGCGCAGAAGGGTCGAGCGGAGCTCGTAGACGCGTTCCACCCAACTTCCCGGCTCGCGCGGAGGCGTCCTCTCGCGCGCCGCGACAAGAAGTGCCTCGAGTGCAAGCTTGGCGTCGGAAACGATGCCGAGGTGCGGGCGGAAGACCATCCCTATCTGGCTGGGATCGATGTCGACATGGACGAAAGTGCGATCGCCCCGGTAGACATCGAGGTCGCCCGTGTGACGCTCGGCGAAGCGGGCTCCCACCGCAAGGACGAAGTCGCTTTCGAGGAAGAGTTGGTTCGCGTAGCGCTGCTGGGTCTGGATCCCTACGATGCCCGCATAGAGCGGGTGATCTTCGGGAATGGATCCCTTGCCCATGTAGGTGGGGGTGACGGGCGCCTGGAGGTGCTCGGCCAGCTCCATAAGCGGCTCCGAGGCCTCCGAGATGATGACGCCCCCACCCGGCATGATCATCGGTCGCTCCGCCTCGAGGAGCATTGCCATGGCCCTGTTGATCGCTTCGCGGCTCGGCGCGGGGCGCTCCACCGGCAGGGTCTGATCGATGCCCAGCTCGAACTCGACTTCCTGGTCTTTGGTGACGTCGAGCGGGAGGTCGATCAGCACGGGACCTGGCCGTCGCTCCCGCGCGACGCGGAAGGCCTCGCGAAAGACCCACGGGATCTGAGCGGACTCCTTGACCTGCACCGCCCACTTTGTGACCGGCTTGGCTATCTCGGTGATTTCGACCGCCTGGAAGGCCTCTTTGTGAAGCAGGTGGGTGGGCGCCTGGCCGGTAATGCAGATGATCGGTATCGAATCGGCCTTGGCCGTATAAAGGCCGGTGATCATGTTGGTCCCGGCAGGCCCCGACGTACCGATGGCCACCCCTACGCGACCGGTCACCCGTGCCAGGGCGTCGGCGGCGTGCGTCCCACCCTCCTCGTGGCGCACGGTGATGTGGCGGATCTTGCGGGAGTGACTGAGCGCCTTGTAGAGCGGGAGGATCGCCGCGCCGGGTATCCCGAAGACGAATTCAACGCCCTCGTCCTCCATGATCTGGACCGCTGCGTCCATCACTTTGATGCGCTGCACGCCTGCTCCTTTAGGGGACGGGAAGCCTTACGAGGGCGCCTTGGCTGCGGCGCCGATCTGGTGCTCGGCCGCTTCTTCGATCAGTGTCAGGAGGGCAGAATGATCGAGGCCCCCGCGGCCCTTGACCTGAAGTGTCTGCAGCATCTGATCGACGACCGCCGTCAGAGGTAGCGCCACTCCCGCCTCACGCGCGGCCGCAAGCGCGATCCCGAGGTCCTTATGGTGTAACTGGACGCGGAACCCCGGCTCGAAGTCGTGGTCGAGGAAATTGGACCGCTTCGCCTCCATGACCTTGGTACCGGCAAGTCCGCCGGAAACCGCCTCGATTACCTTGGCCGGATCTACGCCCGCTTTCGAGCCCAGAACGAGCGCCTCGCTCACGGCCTCGATTACGACGGCGACGATGATCTGATTACAGGCCTTGACGACTTGCCCCGTGCCCGTACCCCCCACGTGCACCGCGGTACCCATGGCGTCAAAGAGGGGCTCGGCCCGAACGAAGTCGTCGTCGGCGCCCCCCACCATTATGGATAGCTTCCCACTGACTGCGGCGGGTTGGCCGCCGCTCACCGGCGCGTCGAGCATCCGGACGCCCCGCTCGCTTGCCGTCTCGGCGAGCTTCTTGGTCACGAGCGGAGAGATCGTGCTCATGTCGACGAGCAACGCGCCCTCGCTTGCGCCCGCAAGGAGGCCGGCGTCGCCCTCGAAAACCTCCTCGACCTGGGGCGAGTCCGGCAGCATTGTGATGACCACGTCCGTTTGCTCGGCCACTTGGCGGGGGATCTCCGCGGGCTGCGCTCCCTCGGCTGCCAATTTGTCGACGGCCCCCCGGCTGCGGTTGTGAACTACGAGCTCGTGCCCCGCCTTCATAAGATTGCCGGCCATGGGTTCGCCCATGATCCCGAGACCTATGAATCCGACCTTGCCCGCGCTCAATCGCCCACCCCCCAGTGCCTCGTCGCGCAGCCTACCGACGCTTTCGAACGCCCCTGCATCACCGATGGCCGCGTGGGTTCGTCGCTCACGTACCTCCAGGTACGCTCGATCCCTCGTATCTCGCGCTCGGCGCGCCCGGACGCTCTCGGTGCGGGGCTACTTGCGCGACGAAGCATCAGAGATGTAGCTCCTGGACTTTCACCTCGCCGCCACGCTTATCTCGCGGCAGCCAAGCAAGGCTCTCCTCGGTCGTCTCCCCGGTGGGCTGGTATTCGAGGCCGATCCACCCGCTGTATCGGAGCTCGTCAAGCGCCGCGAAGATGTAGCGATAGTTGAGTTCACCTGTGCCCGGCTCGCCGCGATCAGGAGAGTCGGCGACCTGGATGTGAGCGATCTTGCCGACGTGCTCGCGCAGGGTGGCTACGATGTTGCCCTCCATGCGCTGCATGTGGTAGGCATCGTACTGCAGCCTCACGTTGTCGCTCGCGGTTTCCCGCACGAAACGCGCGGCGGCCTCGGTGTTAGGAAGCAGATAGGGACCGTTTTCATAGGTGTTGACCGCCTCGATCATGACTTCGATGTCGTGCTCGGCGGCCTGGCCGGCGGCCCAAGAGACGTTGGTCCGGGCCAGATCGAGCTGCTCAGAGGTGTCTATGTCGTCAAGGTCGTGTCCCACAAGAGCATTCAGTCGTGAGCAGCCAACGCTTTGTGCGAGCTCGAGGGCAGTGGGTACGTTGTCGCGGAAATGCTGGTGGCGCTCGGGGTCGCTCAGCAACCCGCGGTCGCCGCCTGCCATGTCACCTGCGTCGAAGTTGAACAGTGCCACCTCGACGCCGGCTTCCTTGATCGCCTTTTCGACCTGACCCAGGTCCTCCCCGGAAGGCCACCAGAATTCCACCGCCGCGAAACCGGCTTCCGCCGCTCTCCCGAAACGCTCGGTTAGCTCCACCTCTGTAAAGAGCAGTGAAACGTTGGCGCAGAACTTCATCGGCTCCCCTTGCGGACGACTTGGACGGCCCTCCTCCGGGCAGATGGTAGCGGTTCAGCTCAAGGATGGTCAAGTCCCGATTCCGCATGGTGGAAAAGAAGTGCTTACCGCTTCAGCTTGGCTTCCGCGGTACCTTCCGGCCATCGGAGGGACTGGTCTTCTATTCATTCCCCTAGGCGGCCCTTATCATTGCGGACGTGAGACGCCAAAATCGATCCCCTGCACGTTCGGACAAAGTGCAGTCGGTCGAGCGGGCGCTCGCGATCCTGGATCTGCTCAGCCGATCAGAGCGGGAGCTCGGCGTCAGCGAGATTTCCGAAGCTACGGGGCTCCCGGGCGCAACCGTGCATAGATTGCTGAAAAGCTTGTCCGTAAGTGGTTACGTCAGACATAATCCCTCCACGCGCAGGTACGGTCTCGGGCTGCAATTACTGGGGGTAGCTGCCGCTACGCGCGAGCGTGTTGGTCCCCTTATCCTGCCGTTCTTGAGCGAGCTCATGGAGCTAAGTCAGGAGACGGCCAATTTCGCCATCCTGGAGCAGAACTCCGTCCTCTACATCGAACAAGTTCCTCCTCCGGGGCGTCTCCTGCGCATGTTCACCGAGCCTGGTAACCGGGTTCCGCTGCACACCGCCGGAACGGGTAAGGTGCTTCTCGCCTACCAGCCTAGGCGTTTGATGGATTTTATCTTCGATCAAGCGAGGTTTCCTCGGCAGACTCCCAACACCATCACCGACAGATCCGACCTTGTCGCCGAGCTGGCGCAGGTTCGACGGCAAGGTTTCGCCACAGATTTTGGCGAGCAAGAAGTGGGCGTCCACTGCCTCGCCGCGCCGGTGTTGAGCTCAGACGATCATATCCTAGCGGCCGTCAGCCTGTCCGGTCCGTCGACGAGGTTGAGCCGTCAGCGACTTGCCAAACTTGTCCCCGACATTAAGAGAGTGAGTTCGGCGCTTTCCGACGCAATCAACTCCTCGTCTCTATAGGACTGGTGCGACAACTGCGCGGCCTAGATTTCGTGAGTGCATATAGCATCCGTCGATACTCTGTGACGGGGATCCGGGTCAAGTGCCCCGCAAACCTATGCCGGGCGCGTGGGTCCAGCGCGACTGTCGGGTGCTCCCGCGTACCACACCGGAAGTTCTGACAGGGGTTGATGTAAGTCGGCGCGCGCCTCAGATTCCGAGGAAGGCCTGGCGGATAGCGTCGCTTTCTTGCAGTTCTTGCGACGGCCCCGAACGGATGATCGAGCCCGTCTGCAGTACATAGGCCCGACTGCTCACTTCGAGGCACTCGGCGACGTTCTGCTCCGCCAACAGAATCGTGAGCCCACTCTTGCCCAGCTCTGCGATCGTGTTGTAAATCTGGTCGACGATGACCGGAGCGAGGCCGAGCGAGGGTTCATCGAGCATTAGCAGTTTGGGTCGCAACATCAGCGCGCGTGCTATCGCCGCCATCTGCTGCTCTCCGCCAGAGAGTGTGCCCGCCTGTTGTTTGCGGCGTTCCTTCAGCCGGGGAAAGAGCGCATAGACGCGCTCGAAATCCTCTGAGTGAGCCTGAGTTTGCGAGTAGGCTCCGAGGGCAAGGTTGTCCTCAACGCTCAAGTACGGGAACAGCCGCCTGCCCTCGGGGACATGACCGATGCCGTGTGCCGGGATCTCGTGGGCCGGGAGCCCCGAGATGACCTCGTTGTCCATCTCGATTTCTCCCCGGCGGGCGACGGTGCCCGAGATCGCCTTGAGCAAAGTGGTCTTTCCGGCGCCGTTGTTTCCGATCACGCCGACCACTTCCCCATCGTTCACCTCGAGGCTGGCCTCGCTGAGCGCTACCGCACCCGAATAGTCAACGGACAGGTCACTCACCCGAAGCAACGAACTTCTCCCCCAGATACGCGGCTACAACGCGCTTGTCGGTGCTTACCTCTTTGGGCGGCCCCTCCACGAGCTTCTTGCCCTCGACGAGAACGATCACACGATCAGAAAGGGGCATCAGGATCTCCATGACGTGCTCGGTCATGACGATCGTTATCTCTTGCCGAAACGACTTGAGAAGCTCAACCGCGGCGCCGGCTTCCTTCTTGTTCAGTCCGGCCATCGCTTCGTCCAGGAAAAGCATTCTCGGCTCGGTTGCCAGTGCCCGGGCAAGTTGAACCCGCTTTCTTGCGGCGAGTGGAAGCTCCCTGCCTAAGGCGTTTGAACGGTCCTCCAGGCCCACACGTTCGAGCACCTCGTATGTCCTTTTTTGTGCGACCCCTACATCTTTGTGACGATGCAGTGCGCCGACGACGACGTTGTCGAGCACGGTCAACTCGGGAAACACCCGCACGATCTGGAAGGTGCGTGCCAGCCCTGCCGCACAGATACGATCGGGCCGCTTCCCGGTGATGTCGCGGCCATCGAAGATGATCTGTCCAGAATCCGGCGTCCGGAAGCCGGTGATCTGATCGAACAAGGTCGTCTTGCCGGCGCCGTTGGGACCCATGATTCCAACAAGTTCGCCCACTTCGACGGAGAAACTGACATTCTCGTTCGCAGCGACACCGCCGAAGTGTTTCGTAACCCCGTTCACCTCTAACAGCACCATCAGCGCCGTTCCCGTGTGTTCGTTGGCCTGCGGAACCGCTGTGCGAGTCCGATCAGCCCATTCGGCTCAAACGCGGCTATGAGCATTACGAGCAGGCCGTAGGCAACTAGGTTCAACGCTTCGCCCGTGCCTCCGAGGTAAAGGCGGGCGGTCTCGGTAAGGGACAACAGAACGGCGGCTCCAATTACCGGTCCCCACATGCTTTTCACACCACCCAGTACAGCAGCAATCGTAATTTGAATCGATATCGCGAGCTCCAGGACGCTGACTGGATCCACAAACAACACGTACTGGGCGAAGAACGCGCCGGCGATCGCGACCGTTGCGGCGGAGAACGACAGCGCGATCTGCTTGTAGCGGGCAACGGGAACCCCTACCGATGCGGCGGCCTCCTGATCCTCGCGAATCGCTGCCAGGTAGTAGCCGGTGCGCGACTTGAGGATTAGTTGGGTCGCGATGAGCGCGAGCAGCAACAATCCCGCGGCGAGGTAATAGTACTCCCATTTGTGCTGGCCGGAGAACTGCAGCTCCAAAAGGCTGTCCTCCTTGATCGGAATCGACAGCCCCCCCGCCGCCCCCACGAACTGCCAGTTCAAGAAGATCAGGAACGCTATTTCACCGACAGCGATCGTCGCGATTGAAAAGTAGTGGCCCCGCAGCCGGAATACCGGCAGCCCGACGATCATCGACACGGCCACCGCGAGTGCCGCGCCCAGGAGCATCCCGAGCCACGGATTCAAGCCGATGCGCAGCTCGCCGACCGCCACTGTGTAAGCGCCGACTCCGAAGAACAGCGCATGGCCCAGCGAAATCTGTCCCGTGAAGCCCCCGAGCAGATTCCAGCCGGTTGCCATAAGTGCGGTGAGGCAGATGAGAACCGCGATGTTGTGCTGATAGGGCGCGCTGTAGACGACCGGCATGAGCCCGAAGACGATCACGAAGGCGGCCCATGGCCACAGCTCCTGCCTGCGCCACCACCGCCCTCTTTCAACCACGCGCTCGTCGCCCGTAACTTCGGACGCGCCGGCCACTTATCGCCTCCCCAGAAGTCCCTGCGGACGTGCAATCACGACTATCAGGAACAGCACGAAGATCCACAGTTCTTTGTACTCGGTCGGCAAATAGAAGCCGGCGATGTTCTCGATCAGTCCGACGAGAAACGCGGCCGCGAGGGCTCCTCCGATCGACCCAAATCCGCCTAGTGCGACAATCATGAACGCGGGCAGTCCGTAGGCGATGCCCGCGTTGGGATGCACCGGTTGGTAGGAAACGATGAGCGCGGCCGCAACCCCTGTGGCGATCCCTCCGATGAACCATGCGAGCGCAAACATTCGATGGGGGTTGATACCGAGCATCGCCGCGGCCTCGCGGTCTTGAGAGGTCGCCATGAGTGCCTTCCCCATCCGAGTTCGCCATACGAACCACCCGATCGCACCGGTGGCGATCAGGCTTCCGAGCGCGGCGGCCAGCTGCGGCCCGGGCACCGACACACCCCCGACGGTTAGACCAACGTCTCCGAGAATCGATCCTTGAACACCGCGAAAATTCGACGAGAACAGGGCCTGGACCGCGCCCCGCAAGAAGATCAGCAGTCCGAACGTGACGAAGATCTGCGATAGCAGCGTCCCGCGCATCGCGGGTCGCACAAAGGTGAGATAGCTGATCACTCCGAGTATTCCCACCCCGAGGGCGGCAAGAGGGATTGAGAAAATTGGGTCCATTCCCCACAGGCGCCAGGCGAAGAAGGCGATGTACATTCCGACCATCAAAAACTCGCCGTGGGCGAAATTAACGATGTCGACAACGCCAAATATCAGCGTGAGCCCGACGGCGATCAGCCCCAAGACCGCGCCCAGCAAAAGGCCGCTCACTATGGTCTGAGCGAATGCGTCCATCCCCGCCGGCGCTAACGCTGATCGTACGGTGGCACGGGCACCTTGACCTCGGCGGTCGCCTTATCGAACGGCCAAATGAGCTTGTACTCACCGTCGAGGTACTGGAGGATCACGCCGCGCGCAAGTTCGTTCTGACCGCTGTCGTCGAAAGTGACGCCGTCCCACGGCATGATGGTCTCGTCCGCACCGGCCTCGATACCCTCGAGAGCGTCGCGGATGGCCTCCGGCTCGGTGCTCCCGGCCTCGTTGATCGCCTGAAACAGGACGAGCGCCGCGGTGAAGTCACGCGCCGAGTTCTCGTCCATCTCGTCTCCGTAGCGCTCCCGGAACATATTCGCAACCTCAACCGCAGCAGGACGATCCTTGACTGCGTCGAGCGCCCATGCGGCGCGCGAGATCGTGTAATTGCCGAGATCTCCAACCGCCTCGAAATACGCCGCGTCGGAGAATCCTGCCCCGTAGGCAAGGATGTTCGGTGCGTAGTTGAGTTGCTGGAAGGTCTTTGTGAACAAGATCGCCTCGGGCGTGTACGACGCCTGGAACACTGCATCTGCGTCGATCGACTTGACCTTCGATGCCTCGGGAGTAACGTCCGAAACTCCGTTGCCGTGTGGGATGGTGGCGACCACCTCGTAGCCGCCCTCGTTTGCGACCTCCTCAGTGACCGCCGCCGCATCGGTTCCATATTCGGTGTTCTCGTGGAGGATCGCTACATCGTGGATCTTGTCGCCCTCTTGCTCGTTGAGGTCGTCGAGAAAGTCGAAGAAGGTCTCGGCGAACGTCCTGTCAGAGGGCCCGGTGCGGAAGAAGAAATCCAAATCGCGCTCCTCCGTGAGCCCAGGCGACGACGACGAGCCGTTGACGAACGGCACGCCGAGGCGCTCGGCCCGCTCGGATGCGGTCAAGGTGACCGACGAGAAATACGCACCCGTCATCGCGACGACGTTTTCGCTGGTGATGAGGCGCTCGGTCTCGGCGGCCCCCTTCTCGGGATCCTCCTCGTGGTCGGCAGAAACGACTTCCACCGTGGCGCCGTCGAGGTTCGGCAGGCCCTCTCCTTCGGCAAGGGGCAGGTCGACGTCGGGCAGATTCTCGTTGACAATCTGCGCGGCAAGCTGCACTCCCTGAAGCGTTTTCTTACCGGTCGCCGCCGAGGCGCCTGTAAGCGGAAAGACGGCGCCGATCTTCACGGTGCCGCCCCCCCCTTCGGTCCCGGCGGGCTCTTCTCCCCCCGGGGCGCAAGCGGGCACCATCAAACAACCCAATACGGCTACGATCGACACGATCCTTCGCATGGCAAATCCCCCCTCGTTCACCCTCACATTAAGTTCGGTGCGGCCGATTCGTCTCAATTCGTTCAAGAGGCGAGGAACCCACCCCCCAGCACGTCGAGCTCGTGGTTGGGGACGTCGGTGATGAACATCCGACCCGGGCTGTGCGCCACCATCCATTCCGGTCTGCTGTCGAGGGCAACCGACTGCGGTGTGACTCCGCAACCCCAGAACAGCGGGATCTCATCGTGCGCGATCGGGACGGGATCGCCGTAATCCGGCCGTGCGACGTCGGCGATGCCCAACGCCGCCGGATCGCCGACCTGCACCGGCGCCCCGTGAGCCGCAGGCAGCCGTGCCGTCACCTGCACGGCGCGGCTGACCTTGGTAGCTTGGACCGGCCGCATCGACACGACCATTTTCCCGCCGAAGGATCCCGCCGGCCGGCAATCGACGTTCGTCCGATACATCGGGACGGTCGTTTCGAGCTCCTGGTGGCGCACGGGCACACCGGCCTCGATCAGCGCCTCCTCAAACGTGAAGCTGCATCCAAGCAAGAACCCGACCGCGTCGTCGCGCCAGTGCCCGACGATGTCTGCGACCTCATCGACAAGCTCGCCGCGCCTATAGACCCTGTAGGCGGGAATGTCGGTGCGAAGGTCGGATTCGGGAGCCGTGAGGTGCGGGACCGGATCGCCGGGCTCGAGCACCTCGAGCAGTGGGCACGGCTTAGGGTTTCGGTGACAGAAAACAACGAAGTCGAAGGCGAGCTCCGCCGGGATCACGACCAGGTTCGCCTGGGCAAAGCCGGGGGCCAGGCCCGCGGTTGTGCCCGCGTAGTCGCCGGCGCGTATGAGTGCTCGGACCGCCGCCGGGTCCACCACGGACCCGGTCTCTTGCCCTGCAGGCCGTGTGACCGCCATGCGTCCACAACTCCTCGCCTATCCGTCCGATTGCCCGCAAATGTTACAAAGGCCATCGTAGCCCGCGAGTGCCCGGAGGTGGGTGAAAAGGGGTGAGCATCTACGAACGCCCTCAACTGTCGCCGCTCGGTGATTGCGCGGTCGTTATCGCGTTCGGCGACGAGATCGACCAGGCCATAAATTGGCGCGTCAAAGCGTCTTGGGACCGGCTGGAGGCCGCTTCGCTCCCGGCGATCGTCGAGCACATACCCACGTTCACGAACGTGACGGTTATTTACGATCCCCTTCGCGCTAGCTACGAGGAGCTCGTTGCGCAGATCGGACGTGTTATCGAAGCGCTCCCCGCGCAGATCTCGGAGGTTGAGGCGCGCACGGTAGAGATCCCGGTGTGCTATGGGGGCGACTTCGGGCCCGATCTCGAATCGGTCGCGGAGCGCAACGATCTCAGTCTCGACGAGGTGGTTGAGATCCACTGTGAGTCCACCTATCCGGTCTACATGATCGGCTTCGCTCCCGGGTTCCCATACCTCGGCGGGATGTCCGAGCGGATCAGCGCCCCGCGGCTCGACAACCCACGAGAAAAGATCCCCGCCGGGTCGGTGGGGATTGCGGGCAGGCAGACCGGCGTCTATCCGATAGAAACGCCGGGCGGGTGGCGACTGATCGGGCGCACCCCGCTCCGGCTGTTCGATCCCACCCGCGACCCACCCAGCCTGCTGCAGGCGGGTGACCTCGTCCGGTTCACCGCGATCAACAAGGAGGAGTACGAGCGGGCGCAGCGGGAGGAAGCGTGAGGTGAAGGTCCTTGCTCCCGGGCTCCTCACGACCGTGCAGGATCTCGGACGCATGGGGTTCGCCAAGCAGGGTGTGAGCCCAAGCGGAGCGATGGACGGCTATGCGCTGCGCGCTGCGAACCTGCTCGTCGGAAACGACGAGGACGCAGCCGGCCTTGAGATCACCTCGGGGGGCATGCGCCTGGAGTTTCGAAGGCGTGCACTCATTGCGATCTGCGGCGCCAACCTCTCGCTCGCAATCTCCGGTGTTGCGCTGCCGTCCTGGCGCGCCATCTATGTGGAGGATGGTTCGGTCGTCGAATTCGATGACGCCCGCAGAGGCTGGCGCGCGTATTTTGCCGTGGCCGGCGGGGTCGACGTACCTACTGTGATGGGAAGTCGCAGCACTTATCTGAGGGCTGGGCTCGGCGGGCTCGAGGGTCGCCCACTGCGGGCGGGGGACCTGCTCGCGCGTGGCCGCGCCGGCGCGTCCGCCCAGCGCGCGATGTTGGATTCGGGCCAAAGTCTCGGACCGCTGCCGTTCGCACTCACGGGTCGCGTCTTGTCGGATCCAGAACGACTCTACCGATCCGGAGCCATTCGATTTATCCCGGGGCCGCAATGGGACATGATGGACGAGGCCGATCGCAAGGCATTTGTCACCGAGACCTTCGAGATATCGACGAGATCCGATCGCATGGGCTACCGTTTATCGGGCCGTGAGCTCCGATCGGCGAAGGGGGCAGAGTTGATATCCACCGCGGTGCTAACGGGAACCGTGCAGGTACCGCCCGGGGGTGAACCCATCGTGCTCCTAGCAGATCGCCAGACGACCGGAGGATACCCGATGGTCGCGCAGGTGATTAGAGCCGATCTCGGAGCGGTGGCGCAGCTCAGGCCGGGCGACGAAATCCGCTTTACCGACGTCACGATCGACAACGCCCACCAAGCGCTTAGGAATGTGGAACAGGTCGTAGGCGAGTTGAAGGGGGGCGGAGACCGTGCACCGAGTCGACCTTAACTGCGACATGGGCGAGAGCTTCGGCGCCTACTCGCTCGGCAACGACGATGAGATCCTGGAATTCGTCACGTCCGCGAACGTCGCCTGTGGGTTTCACGCCGGCGATCCATCCGTGATGAAGCACACGGTGCATGCGGCGGTCGAAAAGG
>JALZIQ010000043.1 GCA_030860205.1 Actinomycetota bacterium
CGCCCCGGCTCGCCGGCGGTCAGGTCAGGAGGAAGGGCGGCGGGGCGATCCCTTTGAGGCCGGCCACGACGCCCAGGGCCCCCAGGCCACCCGGATCGGCGAGCGCCCCCAGCGCCCCCCGCCTCGACAGCGCCGACACCGCCTCGGCGCCGCGGCCCTCTGCAACAGCCGATCGGTGCGCCCGCCCGAGCTCGTCGTCGAGATGCCACAGCCCGAGCGCGCCCAGCACCTTCCCCTGTCGGCGCGGCCCGAGCATCGATAGGCCCGCCCCCTCGCCGGCGTTCCGGACCGCAGTCCAGTTGACGTGGGCGGTGATGTCCTTGGCGCCGGGCCGCTCGAGGATCCGGTCATCCGCCCCCGACGACGAGTAGGACACGAGCGTCCCTTCGGCCCGCCGCGACAGTTCCCCGGCCTCGGCCCCGTAGTCGATGAAGAAGGCTGCCCCCCGCTCGATAGCGACCGCAGCCTGCCGGGTGAAGGACTCGGCCGCGAGGCCGACCTCGGCGCGATGCCCTTCGGGGAGGTCAAGTCCCGTGCGATCGAGGTAACGCTCCAACTCGGGATTGGCCGGAGGCAAGGGCACCAAGACGAGCTCGCCGTCGACCTCGCCGGCGCAGACCTCCATGAGGCGTCCCCCCCGGCGCTCGACGAGATGAACCGGGAGGTTGTCCAGCACCTCGTTGGCGAAGACGCAGCCGTGCTCGACCACCGGCGCCTCCCGGAGTGACGGGCTCCAGGACACGTTTCCGTGCCGGCCCAGCAACCGGCGCTGCCGGGCTTCGAGCACGGCCAGCCGCTCGACGAGATGGTAGGTGAGCGCATCCGCGAAGGCTCCGGTCGCCGCCGCGAGGACTCCTGCGGCAAAGGCGCCTTCGCCGGGGCCGACCTCGATCACGCAGAACCTCCGAGGACGCCCACACCCCTCCCACGTCTGCCTGAACCCGTTCACCCACAGCTGCGCGAAGGCGGGGTCGAGCTCGGGGGAGGTTACGAAGTCCCCGCGCCTGCCGCTTCTGGGCCGGCCGGCCGAGTAATAGCCCCAGCGGGGATGGTAGAGAGCGGTCGACATGAACGCCGCGAAGGGCATCGGTCCGTTGCGGTGGATGCGTTCGAGCAGAGGCTGTTCGAGTGCGGTCAAACCGGGGTCTCGGCGCCTCCGTCGGGCGCTCCGGCCTCAGAGGAGGGGCGCGTCGGCTTCGGGGTTGCCTTCGGAGTCCTTGCCATGGCTTTCCGGGCGGCCCCGCGCATGCGCTCGTACCAGGCCTTCTTTTCGCTGTGAGTGTGCACGTTGGCCAGAGCCTCCTCCGCAACCCGCACGACCTCGGCGTGGCGTCCCCCCTCGGCGTAGATGGCGATGAGGCGGTCGTAGGGCCCGGTCGAGTCGAAGCGCCCCGCTATTCCCCGCTCGTAGAGCTCGACCGCCTCATCGAGGCGGCCGATCTGCTCGAGATTCTGGGCGCGCAGGTAGACCTTCACCAGCGCGACGTTCGCCGACTCGGGCGCGGTCAACTCCTGACCCACATGCTGTGCCGCCCCTTAATCTCGACCACATGAGCAATCGAACCACAAAGATCGCGGCAGGCCTTCTGGCGCTGGTCGGCGTCGCGGCCCTCGCCCCTCCCGCGTTGCCCGCTCCGCCCACCGGAGTGACGGCGGCCATCGATGGCCTGCTGGAGCGGCGCGCCGAGGCGGTGCGCACAGGTGACAAGGATGCCTTCATGGCGACGGTCGACCCTGCGTCCGGGAGGTTTGTCGGCCGCCAGAGCGGCCTCTTCGATGCGATGGGATCGGTTGACTTCGCGTCCTACGGCCTGGTCGCAAAGTGGGAGAGATTCGGCGACCTGGTGCGGCCTTCGGACAGGGCGAGGTATCCGGGTGCGCAGGACGTGGCGATACCCGTGACCGAGGAGCGCTACCGGATCGAGGGCTTCGATCCGCAGGAGGCGGCCGAGGACCTGTTCTACACCTTCGTAAAGCGGGATGGAGAGTGGCTGGTAGCAGAGGACACCGATCTCGATGACCTCGCTCTCTTCTCGACGCGCCATCTCTGGGACCGGGGCAGCCTCGAGGCCCGCCGCAGCGACCACTTCCTGCAGTGGCAGCATCCCTGTTCGGGTGAGGATTGCCTGACGCTGGGCGCCGGATTCCTGGCCCTCGCAGAAAGAGGCCTTAGACGCGTGGACGAATACTGGCATGGCCCCTGGACGAGGCGTGTCATCGTTCTCGTCCCGGCTTCCCAAGGCGAGTTGCGCAGAATGCTGCAAACGTCCATCGACCTCGACAACTTTGTTGCCTTTGCCTATTCGACGATCGATCTCGAGCACGGCATCGACTTCACGGGCCACCGCATCATCTTGAACCCAAATGCGTTCGAGGTGCAGACGGACGAACGGGTATTCACGATCCTCAGTCACGAGCTCGCCCATATCGCGACCCGCAACTCCTCGGGAGTATTCATACCCACCTGGGTCGAGGAGGGGTTCGCCGAAGTGACCGCCTACGACCGTGATCCTTCTGCGCTCTCGTTCTTCGACGCGCGGGTAGAAGCCGGGGAGTTCGACAGGCGCCTTCCAAAGGATTTCGAATTCACCACCGGTGATGGTACCGAGATCTACATGAGCTATCAGGAGGCTCAGTCTGCGATCTCGTACTTCATCGAACGGTGGGGGCTGGACGCCTTCGAGGCGTTCTACGTCCGGCTGGGGGGCGTGGGGATCGCGCCCGGGACATCCCCGTATCACGTCGATCGCGCGTTGCGCCAGACCGTCGGCGTGAGCCTGGAGAATTTCGGTTCCGCGTGGGCAAGGGCTTCGGCGCGCAAGTAGCCTGCGCCGAGAACTCTCGGCGCGCCGGGCGCTCGTAGGCGTCGGTATATTGCGCGACGAGACACCTGTAGCATCGGACCCGAGGGTTCCGCACCACTGCACCGGTAATGCAAGGAGGCCGATCATCAGCGTGACCGCAGCGCCGGATGGCGTAAAGGATGGGTTTCGACTCGCCAAGGAGGCACGGGCTCAGGGGGCGCTTGCGCTTATGGTCGACGGCGATCAGCGCGACCTCGCGTACGTTCCCGCGGCCGGCTCCAGCGTTGCGGTTATCACCCAGACCGACGAGCTTGGTCGTGCCATCCTGCGCCACTCAACCGCACACGTGCTTGCTCAGGCTGTGCTGCGGCTGTGGCCCGACGCCGGGTACGCGATAGGCCCTCCCATCGAAGACGGTTTCTACTACGACTTCGACGTGCCGCGGCCCTTCACCCCGGAAGACATCGAGCGCATCGAGTCCGAGATGGGCGCCATCATCAAGGAAAACCAACGCTTTGAGCGCACCGAGGTGGAGCGCGACGAGGCACTCGAGCTCTTCAAGTCTCAGCCCTACAAGATCGAGATCATCGAAGGCGTCCGGAGCGCCGGGAACCAACGGGGCGACGGGCTTGACTCCGAGGCTTCGGACCACGAGATCATCTCGATCTATCGGAACCGGGGCGCCGCGGAACAAGAGAAGGTGGTGGGGCACGGCGACGGGGAAGCGGTCTTCGTCGACCTGTGCCGGGGGCCTCACGTGCCCGCCACCGGGCGCATCAAGGCGTTCAAGCTCCTGCGCAGCTCCGGAGCGTACTGGCGGGGTGACGAGCACCGCCCGATGCTGCAGCGCATCTACGGCACTGCATGGGAGTCGAAAGACGCACTGAAGGCCTACCTCGTACGTCTCGAGGAAGCCGAGCGGCGCGACCACCGTCGTCTCGGCCGGGAGCTGGAGCTTTACTTATGGCCCGACGAGGTCGGCCCCGGCCTTGCGGTGTGGCAGCCAAACGGTGCAATCATCCGCTCGAAGCTCGAGGAGCTGTCGCGTCAGATGCACCTCGAGCACGGGTACCAGCCGGTATATACACCCCACGTCGGCAAGGGCGCGTTGTGGTCTGCCAGCGGCCACCTGGACTACTACAGAGAAAACATGTTCCCGGCGATGGAGATCGAGGGGACCGAGTACTTCAACAAGCCGATGAACTGTCCTTTCCACGTCCTCGTCTACCGGTCGAAGACGCGTTCATACCGGGAGCTTCCGATCAGGCTGTCCGAGCTGGGAACGGTATATCGCTACGAACGTTCGGGAACCATCCACGGCCTGCTGCGCGCCCGCGGGTTGACACAGGACGACTCGCACATCTTCTGCCGCTCCGATCAGGTGGTGGACGAGATCGTCGGGATCACCGACTTCCTCCGGGAGTTGTACGGAACCGTGGGCCTGGGTCCCGAGCGGGTGCGTTTTTCGACCAAGCCCGACAAGGCGGTAGGGGACCGGCAGATGTGGGAGCGCGCCGAGAATGCGATCCCGGCGGCGCTCGACCGAGCCGGTCTTCCGTTCCAGATCGATGCCGGAGACGGCGCGTTTTATGGACCCAAGATCGATGTCGACGTGCGCGATGCAATCGGCCGCTACTGGCAGCTGGCCACCATTCAAGTCGACTTCCATCTGCCCGAGCTCTTCGGCCTCGAGTACGTCGATGCCGACGGCGAGCGCGTCCGGCCGGCGATGATTCATCGCGCGCTGTTTGGGTCCATCGAGCGCTTTACCGGTGTGCTCGTCGAGCACTTCGCAGGTGCTTTTCCCGCGTGGCTCGCGCCACTGCAGGTCGCTGTCATCCCGATTGCCGATCGCCACACCACCTATGCCGGCGAGGTGGTGGCCCGGCTCCAACGACGCGCCGTGCGAACGATGGTGGACAACTCCGACGACACGCTGGGGGCAAGGATCAGGAGGAACCAGATGCAGAAGGTGCCCTACATGCTGATCGTTGGGGACGACGAGGTGTCGTCGGAGACGGTTTCGGTGCGGCCGCGTTCGGGGGCAGAAAGGCGTGACGTCGGAGTGGATGACTTCGTCGAACAGGTGAGCGACGAGATCGACCAGAAGCGCCTGTAATCGTCCGGCGCGCCGTCGAGACCCGGCGCCCGAGTGGGTGCGAGATGTGATCATGCACACCCACCACCTACCTGGCCGCATTGAGGGATTTAGGACGATTCGGCTTTGGCCGCCTCGAGTACCTTCTGTGCGAGGTCGTGGGGTACCTCCTGATAATGCGAGAAATTCCAGGAGAAAGTCCCCTGTCCGCCGGTCAATGACCGCAGATCGGTCGCGTAATGCGTGACCTCTGCGAACGGGACCTTCGCACGCACGATCTGGCGCCCGCTGCCCAGCGGGTCGATGCCCTCCGGGATCCCGCGCCGCTTCTGGAGGTCGCCCATGATGTCGCCGGTGAACTCCTCCGGCACCAGTACGTCGACGGTCCAAATCGGTTCGAGCAGCGTCACACCCGCTTTTTCGACCGCGTCTCTCATGGCCTGCGAACCCGCCAGTTGGAAAGCCATATCGGAGGAGTCGACGCTGTGGAACTTGCCGTCATACAACTCCACCTTGATGTCGATCATGTTGAAGCCGGTGCCGACGCCGTTCTCCAAAGCGGCGCGGACCCCTTTCTCGACCGAGGGGATCCATTGATTGGGGATCGAGCCCCCGAAAATCTTGTCCTCGAATATGAAGCCTTCACCGCGCGCCACCGGCTCGACGCGCACGTTGCAGATTCCGTACTGACCGTGTCCCCCCGACTGCTTGACGTGGCGACCGAGTGCGTCGGCTTTGCCCCGCAGGGTAGAGCGATAGGGAACCTTGAAAGGCACCTCTCCGACCTCGACGTTGAACTTCCGCTTGAGACGCTCGAGGATTCCTGTCAGGTGGGCGTCGCCCATCCCCCACAGGATCGTTTGATGGGTCTCGTCGTTGCGCTCGAGCCGCAGCGCCGGGTCCTCTTCGATCAGCCGCTGGAGGCCGAACATGAGCTTGTCTTCGTCTCCCTTGGTCTTCGGAGCGACTGCCTTTGGCAACAAGGGCTCGGGGGGCTCGATGGTAGGAAGGACAACGGGAGCGCTCTTGTCCGCCAGCGTGTCCCCCGTCACGGTGTGGGCGAGCTTCGCCGCTGCTCCAATGTCGCCTGCGACGACCTCATCGAGCTGCTCTTGATTCTTGCCCCGCATGGTGAAGACGTGCGCGACACGTTCGTCGATCCTCTTGGAGGAGTTGTGAAGCGTTCCTTCACCTTTGAGGACGCCCGAATAGACGCGAAAATAGCTGACCCGACCCACATAGGGATCACTGGTGGTCTTGAACACCAGCGCAGACATGGGCTCATCGGGCTTCGACGAACGAGTGTCCCCGCTATCCGACTCAACCGGCGGACGGTCGAGCGGAGAGGGCCCCGCCGCGACGATTGCGTCAAGCATGCGATCGAGCCCGATCAGCTTGGTGGCGGCGCCTACGAAGACGGGGAAGATGGTCGCCTGCGAAAGCCCGTCGTGCAATGAATGGACTATCTCGTCACGGGTGAGCTCGCCCGACTCGAGATAGCGTTCCAATAGCTCGTCGTTTGTTTCGGCCACGGAGTCGAGCAACGACGTCCGCACCTCTTCGAGCCGTTCCTTGCGATCCTCAGGCACGGGCTCTTCGGATACAGCGCCGGTTTCGTCGTAGGAGAAGGCACCCGCATCTATGACTGAGATGACACCTCGAAAGTCGTGCTCCCGTCCGAGCGGGAGCGAAAGGGGCGCGATGCCCATGCCGAAGGCCTCGCGGAGTTGATCGAGCGTTCGTCGAAATGATGAGTTTTCTCGGTCGAGCTTGTTGACGAAGATGATGCGCGGAAGTCCGAGCTCGATTGCGTAGTTCCACGCAACCTGCGTTTGGACCTCGAGCCCTTCAACACCCGATACAACGAACACCGCGAGATCCGCCACCCGCATCGCAGCTCGCAGCTCGCCGATGTAATCGGCGTAACCGGGGGCGTCGAGGATATTGATCTTGTGCTCCTGCCACTCGATGGGAGCGAGGGCAGTGGAGATCGACACCCCTTTGCGGATCTCCTCCTCGTCGAAGTCGGTAATCGTGTTGCCCTCGGCTATCTTGCCCAGCCGGGTTGTCGCTCCGGAGAAGAACAACATGGCCTCGGTAAGCGATGTCTTGCCGGACCCCCCGTGGCCGACCAGGACGATGTTGCGGATGTTCTCAGTCGGGTAGCTCTTCATCCACTCCCCCTTGCACGTCGTTTGTCCGGGCCATGGTGGCCCGGCCTCAATTTCTCCGGGCCTGGTCACCATGGAGGTCGAAGAATCCTACTTGGCCTCAATTGGGGCCCGAGGACCCCAGGATGGGGGAACATGGTGAGCACGACTATGTCCCTCGATCGAGAGCGCTGTGCTAGACGCCAAGATTCGCGAGTTCTACGACCACAAGATGAGGCCCGTGGGGGACTGGTTGGCCCGGAGCGGGCTCAACCCCGACGCCATCTCGGTGGTCGGGCTGGGATTGCAGGTCGTGGTTGCGATGGCGATCCTGAGGGGCGACTTTCTTCTCGCCGGGCTGGTCGCCATCCTGGCGGGGGTGGCCGATTCCCTCGACGGCGCCGTGGCGAAAGCGCGCGGGATAATGAGCCCGTTCGGAGCGCTGCTCGACTCGACTCTGGACCGTCTCTCGGATGCGCTCTTGTTCGCCCCGATCGCGTGGCTCTATGCATTCCCTCCAGGTGGTTCCGACGCCGGGGGCTCCTGGGTGACGGCATTGGCCCTGGTCGCGCTCGTGGGGTCTTTTCTCGTGTCCTACGTCAAGGCGCGAGCCGAGGGTCTGGGTCTCACCTGCAACGTCGGCATCGTCGAGCGCGCCGAACGGTTGATCCTGGTTGTGGCAGGCCTGCTGTTCGACGTCGTGCCGTTGATGCTGGCGATCCTGGCCGTCCTGTCGGTCATCACGTTCCTGCAGCGTCTCCTCTACGTTCGGGCGCAGATCAAAAGCGCTCTCTAGGCCGGCGCGCCGAAGGGATGGGGGTGTCCGGCCTGGTGACCTACTACGCCTTTGTTGCGGGGGCGCGTCTGGCCCGGCTTCTCCCCGAACGACTCGCCTACGGAGTGGCCCATGCAGGAGGCCTCTTGTGGAGGCGCTTCGGTGGAGCCAAGCGAGCGACCGTGACGACGAACCTTGCGCGCATCACGGGGGAGGGGCCCGGCTCGCCCCGGCTCGAACGGCTGGTGAGGGAGGCGTACAAGTCGTACGCACGCTACTGGCTGGAAACCTTCAGATTGGTCGAACAAGAGCCACGATTCTTCCTCGAGCGCTTCCACTGTGCCGGTGAGGGCTATTTGGCAGAGGTCCTGGCCCGGGGCCGCGGGGCCATAATCGTGGTGGGCCATCTGGGTAACTGGGATGCTGCAGCGGGTTGGGTCGGGGCGAGTGGGCGTTCGGTCGTGACGGTTGCCGAAGTCCTCGAGCCCGAAAGGTTGTTCAGGTTCTTCGTGCGTCACCGCCAGCGGCTCGGCATCACAGTGCATCCCGCCACGCCGGATTCGGCGGCCAAGCTTGTCGAGGCTGTCAGGGGCGGCGCGGTGGTGGCGCTCCTGGGGGATCGCGACCTACGGGGACGGGGGCCCAAGGTGGACTTCTTCGGCGCCCCGGCCACCTTGCCGGGCGGGCCGGCCTCGATCGCCCTCAGAGCGGGGGTGCCGCTGCTGGTCGCCGGGGTGTACGGAGTGGTGCTGCCCGACGGGCGGCGCGGCTGGCAGGCGGAGATCGCAGAGCCCATCGAGCTACCCTCCACGGGCGGCGCCGACGCGGTCCGGAGCTTGACGGCGGAGGTGGCGTGCCGGCTCGAGGGCTTCGTCGGACGGCAACCCGAGGAATGGCACGTCTTCCAGCCCTTCTGGATCGAGGATCGCGCGGCGCCCCCCGGAAACGGCGGACTCTCCCTGGGGGGACGCCGGCCAAGCCCGGCTACCCCCCCAGACCCCCCATCCTCCCTGGGGGGACGCCGGCCAAGCCCGGCTACCCCCCCAGACCCCCCATGAGGATCGCACTGGTGTGTCCCTATGCGTGGGACCGGTACGGGGGGGTCCAGAGCCATGTCCGCGCGCTCGCCCACGCGCTGAACCAAAGGGGTCACGAGACCGGAGTCATGGCTCCTTATCTGCTCGACCGCTCGATCCTGAACGAGCCGGGGATCACCTTTGTGGGCCGTGCCGTGCGCGTCCCCGCCAACGGCTCGGTCGCCCCCCTCGCCTTCGGTCCTCTGGTGGCAAGCGGCATCCGGGAGGCTCTCGAGGAGTTCGAGCCGGAGGTCGTCCACCTGCACGAACCTCTGATACCGAGCCTTTCGTTACTCGCCTTGTCCACGAACGCGTCGGCGCCCACGGTCGGGACCTTTCACGCAGCCGCGGAATCGAGCCTCGGATACCGCGGCGCCAAGGCGGTGCTGGCCAAGGCCGCCGACCGGCTCACCGTCCGGACCGCGGTGTCGGAGGCGGCCAAAGCATTGGCGGCCCGCTACTTCCCGGGCGACTACCTGATCACCCCAAACGGCATCGATGTCGAGCGGTTTGCCTTCGCCGAGCCGCTGAGCTCCGCCGGGGGAGGGAGCGAGAAATCCGTGCTCTTCCTCGGCCGGCTCGAATCCCGCAAGGGTCTGGAGGTGCTCATCGAGGCGATGGCCGGAATCGCGGACCTCGAGGCCTCGCTCGTGGTCGCAGGGAGCGGTCCCGAGAAGCGCTCCTCCCGGGCGCTTGCGCGGCGCCTCGGCGTACAGGCGGAATGGCTCGGCCGGGTGTCCGAGGCCGCCAAGCCTGGCATCTACCGGTCGGCCGACGTCTACTGCGCACCCGCACTGGGCGGCGAATCCTTCGGAATCGTGCTCATCGAGGCGATGGCAGCGGGAACTCCCGTCGTCTGCTCGGATCTCGGCGCCTTCCGCGCCGTCACGGCCGGCGCCGCGGAGCTTGTCCCTCCCGGGGACGCAGACGCCCTGGCGGATGCCCTGCGGACGGTATTGACCGATAAGGAGAGGTCCGACGAGATGCGCGCTCTGAACCACCGGCAGGCAGGGCGATTCAGCTGGACCGCGCTGGTGGGCGACGTCGAGGCCGCCTACAGGCTGGCTCTGGCCCGCGGACCGTCATCCGGCTCGCCGGCCCGGACCGGAAGGCTGCGGGGACCTGTGTGAACGGCTCCGGTGGTGGGCCGGCGAGACTTTGGGGGGCCTGGGTGCTCCGTTCCGTGGGGGCGCAAGCGTTGGAGGAGGGCCGGGAACCGAGGTTTACCAATCTGGCGGCCGGCCTCGCCCGGGATCTCGGTGCCCCTCCGCCGCGACTGTGGGTGATCCCTTCGGGAGGGCCCAATGCCCTTGTGGTGAGGTCGTCCGGCTCCGCCGTGGCGATAGTGCAGAGTCTGCTCGATCACTACACGCGGACCGAGCTCGAGGCGGTGGTCGCCCACTGCCTGGTGCGACTGGGGGATCGTCGTCGCATGAGGAGGATGGCTCTCGTCGTGGCCTTCGGTCCTCCCGCTCGGTCCTCCCGCTCGCTCACCGCTCGGTTGCCACTCGGCCTGTCGCGCGCAGCGGCCCAGCGCTCTCTCGAGCCCGTGGGCCTGGAGGATGACGTCGCCACGGTTGCGGTGACCGGGTATCCGCCTGCTCTGGCATCTGCGATCTCGAGGGCGGAACCGGCGAGCGGCCGGTTCGCACCCCTGTGGTTTGTGGCCGGGAGTCCCTCGCAGCTGGCGCCCGAGCGACGGGTGGCGGAGCTCTCGGACCTCTAGGTAGCAGTTGCCAAAACCACTAGGTGGCGCGGGGTGCGTGCTAACGTGCCGCGCTGCCGAGGACGAGCCGAAGGCAAGGAGCATGCACACACCCATGTCGCAAACCTCATGACCCGGGAGCCGGTTTCGGCGCGCCCGATCGGGCTCACCGCCGGCAGGGGCGGGAGCCTCATTCGCAAGATCGAGCTCGGCGTCGTCGTGGTTGCGATCACGGCAACCATCGGTGTTCTGACCTTCGCCGCCGGGACCTTCCTGGAGGCAGCCGCAGAGGCCATCGAGCCGACCGCGCAGCTTCAGGATCAAGGGGGGCAACCCCCGCCGCCGGTTCAACCGCCCCCCCCCGAGCCTCCGGTGGCAGAAGATCCCGAGCCCGAACCCGAGCCCGAACCGCTCGTGTGCCTCGGTGGGCGTCGCCCGGACAAGGTGCGCCTGAAACGCCCCGCAGTCGCGGTCAAGGTCGAAAACGCCCCGGTTGCGTGGCCGCCGTCGGGCCTGGAGAAGGCCGAGATCGTCTACGAAGAGCTGGTTGAGGGGGGCGTCACCCGCTTCATGGCCATCTACCACTGCTCCGACGCTCCCAAGGTGGGCCCGGTGCGGAGTGCTCGGGTGGTCGACCCTGCGATCATGAAGCCGTACACGCGCATCCTGGGTGCGGCAGGCGCCAACGCGATAGTCCAACGAGCTCTCGACAAGGCGCGCGTCATCAGCATCAACGAGGAGCAAGCGGGTAGCGCCATGAGGCGCGTGTACAGGCCGGGTCTTGCCTCCGAGCACACGCTCTATGGAAGCACCAAGGCCCTGCGGAAGATCGGCAGGGCCAGGTTCGATAAACCACCGCCGCAAGGGATCTTCAGCTACGGGCCACTGAAGTCCAAAGCCAAGAAGATCAGATCCGTGACCATGTCGTTCGGCGATATCACCCAGGTGGTCTACCGGTGGATCGACGGGAAGTGGCGGAGGTTCGAAGACGGAGCGCCCTTTGTTGCCGAGGGGGGACGGCAGATCGCGGTCGATAACGTGCTCATCGAACGTCACCGGATCAACTACTCAAAGGGCGTGGTCGATGTCGCGGGCACTCCTTCGACTGAGATAGCCGACACCACCGGCTCCGGCGCCGCTTTCCTGCTGCGGGATCACCGTTTGATCCGCGGGAAGTGGGTGCGCAAGTCCGTGAAGAAGCCTGCGGTATTCAAGACACACAAGGGCAAAGAGATGGTGCTCGGTCGCGGAAAGACGTGGATCGAGCTGTTACCGACGGGCAAGGGCCAGGCAAAGGGGACCGTCTCCTTTGGGTAATGACGTCTCCACGGACGTCCCGCTGAGCCCCTGGGACGTGCCGTTGAGCCCTGGCGGGAGCCTACCAGTCGACCAGTTTCCAAATCTCCGGTTCCATGGTGTCGGGTTCGCCGACTTGGGCGAAGATCGTCACCGCCTGCTTCAGGTGGGACATGGCTTCGTCCGCCAGCCCCGACGCGTGCAGTATGTCGGCCAGGTTGTTGTGCAGCGCCGCCTCGCGGTGGCGGTCGCCCTGGGCCGCACAGAGCCTCAGAGCGTCGGTCAAGCCAGCACGTGCCCCGGCGAGATCACCCGTGGTCCGGTGGGCGAGGGCGAGATTGTTCAAGGCTGCGATTTGAGCGCCCGGGTCGTCGAACCCCTTGGCTAGCTCGAGGCTTGCGACCAGCTGACGTTGTGCTTCCTGAGGATCGCCCCGACCGTTGGCCAGAACCCCGAGGAGATTGTGGGTCTGGGCCCGGGCTCGCCGGTCGCCGGCGGACTCGGCCAACCCGAGCGCCCGGCGCGCAAGCTCCAGGGCCTCGTCGAAGTGGCCACGATGGTGGAGGGTGAGGCTCTGGTCTGCATAGATCCTGGAGCGTCGCCCGTCCTCGTCTGATTTCCCGAGCCCTTCCAATGCGGCGTCGAAGTGGCTCGACGCCACATGCCAGTCTCCACGGCGCAGGTGTACGTTGCCGAGCTTGTGCTCGAGGTCGGGGAGCTCGGGTGGGCCACTCTGAGCGGCCGCAGCCTCGTAGTTCCTGATGGCCGCGCCGTAGTCCCCCGCCAGCGTGTGCAGATCGCCTATGGCTTCGTGCAGCACCGAAGGCGAGGGGTGATCGAGGGCAAGGGAGGCGCCGTAGTGCTCGAGCGCCTCGCGGTTGGCGAACAGGGAACGGGCGTGGTCACCCGCCGTCCTGAAGTGCTCGGCGGCGGCCGCGTCCCGGCCCCCCAGCCTGAGATGGTGGGCGATCCGTCCGGCGCGAGCCCCTGCTGCCTTCACGCCCTTGGCCCTGTGGATGAGCGCCTCCGCAGTCCGCCGGTGCAACAACCGCCGGCGGGCCAAGCTCGTTTCCTCATAGACCAACTCCCTCACCTTGTCGTGGCTGAAGTCGTAGGTCGGGTTGCTTTCGTCGGCTCCGGCAACCTCGTCGATGAGCCCGTACGCGCTCAGCTCGTCCAGCGCCTGGACCGATTCCTCATCGCTCCGGCCACTCGCCTCGCTGACCGTCTCGAAGTCGAACGACCGCCCGATCACTGCAGCGGCGCCGAGAAGCTGGCGGCTCGTTTCCGAGAGAGGCGCCAGCCGCGCCCGCAATAGGTCGCGCACCCCAGTGGGGAGAGACCACTCCCCGTCCTTTTGCCCGGCCATGGTCGCCAGGAACTCGATCACGAAGAAGGGCAGTCCCTCGGTCTCTTCGAAGAGACGCCCGGCGATCTCTCCGGCCGGCTCTTCGGCGGCCACGGGAGCCGCCTCCACCAGGCCGGCCACGTCCCCCCGGCTCAACCTCGATAGGAGCACGAAGGTGGAGGAGCCATCTCGCCCTGCTTCGCCCACCAGCAAGGGCAGTCGGTGACCGGCAGGCACCTCCTCGACGCGCCAGGCCCCTGCTACGACCAGGCGGTGCCCGGCGAGCCGCCTCACGAAGTAGGTCAGAACCTCCAGGGACGCGTCGTCGGCCCACTGCAGATCGTCGAGAAAAACGATTCCCGGCGCCCGGCCCTGGGTGGCGGCGATCAGAGCCAGGGTGATCGCCTCGAAGAAACGGCTTTGTGCACCGGCCCCGTCGAGGGGCGGGGTTTCTCCCAGATCCGGGCGCAGCCGGTGCAAGTCGGGGAGCAGACGGCCCACCTCCGCGACCGTCTCGTCGGCCAGAGTGGCATGCCAACCAGCGTGGGTGCTAGGGGTCATCGCCGCCTTCAGCGTCTCCACGACGAGGCCGTATGCGAGGCCCGCTTCGCCCTCGTGGCAGCGGGCCGTGATCGTCTGCCCTCCCTGCGCCTCGGCATAGGCGACGAGGTCCATCCCAAGGCGGGTCTTACCGATCCCCGCTTCACCTTCCAGCCCCACGAACTGTCCCGTGGCATCGGCGGCTCCGTAGGCTTCGATCAGCGCATTCCACTCCTTTGCCCGACCGACGAGGGGATAGGCGTTGGGAGGCGGCGTCGACCGCGCCTTTGCCCCCGAAGGCGACGGAGCCCCGGGTGGCGAGGGGTGAAGTACGGCGATGTGGTCGTCCTTCACCGCCCGGTACGTTTCGGTGGTCTCCACCAGAGGGCTAACTCCCAACTCGCGATCGAGGACGGCGACGCACTCTCGATACTGGCGGATGGCGGCGGAGCGCTGACCGCTCATGGCGTAAAGCCTCATGAGCTGCTGATGGGCCGGCTCGTGGAGGGGGTCCAGGGTGAGCCACCGGCGGGCGTGGTCGATGGCAGCTTCGGGTTGACCCCGGGTCGCGGCGTCCAGCACGAGCTTCTCCAAGACGTAGCCGAGCTCCCGTCGCAGGCCCTCGGCCTGGAAGCTCTGCCACTCGTCGAACTCGGGGCTGTCGCGTAGGGAGAAGCCCGCCATGAAGTCCCCCCGGTAAAGGGTCGCAGCGCGGCTCCACCGACGGGCGCATTCAGGGCAGGACGAGTACTCACCCGGGTGCCGCCCGCACCCGGCTGCCGAAACACGGAAGATCTCGACGTCCAGCCACACCTCGTTCCGGTCCAGGCCCACCCGGGCTCTTTCGGCCCGGAGCCATTTGCCCCCCAGTGCCTTGTTGAGGGCAGAGAGCGTCCGCCGCAGGGCGGCCCGGGCATGGAGCCCGTCGTGTCCGGGCCACAGCAGTCCGGCGAGCGAATCGCGACCGTACTCTTGTCCCGTGACCGCGAGAAAGGCGAGCATGGCGGTGGCCTTCCGGGTGTCGACCGTGATCGGCCCCCCGTCCCGCTGGACCATAGGCGCTCCGAGCAGGGACATCGTCAGACGGGCCACGCCACCTCCTCCTGGTTGGCTCAAGCGTAACGTCTCTGGTGGAGAGAGGGCTTCCGTAACGATGTCGGGGCGGGCAGATCCGACGGGATTTTATCGTCCAGACGGTCCGTAACGATCTGGGGACGGCCAGCCTGCAGTCTGAGGGGCGTAAGGTTTTGAAGCGAGAAAGAGAGGCAGGCGAGCCTGAGACGGGGACGATGAGCGCACGGGACGGTGGGCGGGGTCGAGCCGGGGAAGGTCCTGGCGGGTCCTATGGTCCTCAGACGGTATCGACGCGTGTGGGACGGGGCCTTCCAGATGAGATACGCGGACGGGTTGCGATGACCAAGTCGCGGTCCTCGGTCCTGGCCGGTGGAACATTGGTCGTCTACGTGATCTGCATGGGCTGTGGGCTGTGGCTTGCTGTTGCAAATGAAAACATGGGTCTCGGAACGGCCTCCTACGTGTTTGCGTTCACCGCGTTTGTGTCGGTTGGAGCCTTGATCGTTGCGCGCCGTCCCGGTAACGCGTTGGGATGGATTTTTTGCGTCGTCGGGATCCTCGCGGCTACGGGGGTTCTTGCGCAGGAATACGCAGAATACTCGTACATAACGCGGCAGGAGGAGCTGCCTGGAAGGATCGTGGCGGTCTGGTACACGGGGTTGTATTGGTACCCACTTCTAGGCCTGATGTTGGTGTTCACGCTGCTGTACTTTCCGACGGGCAGACTCTTGTCTCAACGCTGGAAACCCCTTGCCGTCATTGCGTGGTCGGCCTTGATTGGGATCACAGTTCTGGCGGCGCTGGCCCCCACCATCGAGATTCAGGATGAGGACAAGACAATCTCGAACCCCATCGGAATTGAGGGGGTGGGAAATGTCGAGCAGAGTCTGGCCGGTACCGTCCTCTTCACGGTGTTCCTTGCTGCGCTTGCGGGGGCGTTTGTGTCACTCGTCGTCAGATTCCGTCGTTCCAAGGGTGAAGAGCGTCAACAGCTCAAGTGGTTCACCTATGCAGGAGTGTTGGCAGTGCTCACCCCCTTGGAACTTCCGTTACCGGCAGTCGTGGATGACCTGGTTTTTGGCTTGATTCTCGCTTTCTTGCCGATAGCAACCGGCATCGCCATTCTCAAGTACCGGCTCTACGACATCGACGTGATCATTAACCGGACGTTGGTTTACGGGGGCCTTACGGCGATTCTTGCGCTCGTCTACGTCGCCGGCGTCGTCGTCCTGGGTGCAGCGCTGCGGTCGTTGACCGGTCAGGTCAGCAACAATCTCGCAGTCGCTGCCTCGACCTTGGGGGTGGCAGCGCTGTTCCGGCCTGCTCGGGCGCGCGTGCAAAGCTTCATCGACCGGCGCTTCTATCGCCGCAAATACGATGTCGCCAAGACCGTGGAGAGCTTTTCATCCAGGCTGCGGGAGGAGGTCGATCTCAGCACTTTGAGGGGTCATCTGGTGGAGGTCGTGCAAGAGACGATGCAGCCTGCTCACGTTTCCCTGTGGCTGCGAAGCGGGCGGATGCAAGATGACGTCCCCGGCGCGCCGGTTGGCGGCTGATAGTCCCCGAGAGAGAGTGGCTGTGAAAAAGAAGGGGTGTACTGAGCCGGCCGTAACGATCTCGGAACGATCGGTTGATATAAGGGGCATGAGATGAACCCCTTGTCTGCAGCGACCAAGCGAATCGGATTGCGCCGGGGGCGGCAAACCCGGGACGCGGGAAGCACGCAATTGCCGGATCGAGCCGAGGCCCCCGAAACGGTGGCGGCGCCGGTCGAGATCGCTCCCAACGATCCCGTCATCGCCTACTTCCAGAGCGCCTCCGGCGTTGTCGAGATCGACTCCCTGCAGCTCAGCTCCCCTGGGGCCGAGGCTCTGCGGGCGGCCGGCGTCAAGATGGTCGTTCCACTCGTTGCCCAGGGTGAGCTCATAGGGCTTCTCAATCTGGGGGCGCGGCTCAGCGAGCAGGACTATTCCGCCGACGACCGAAAGCTGCTGGCGAACCTTGCGGCCCAGGCGGCGCCGGCGGTGCGGGTCGGGCAGCTCGTCAGGGAACAGGAGGCCGAGGCGCGCTCGAGGGAGCGCATCGAGCAGGAGCTTCGGGTCGCCACGCTCATCCAGCAGCAGTTCCTCCCCAAGGAGCTCCCCGAGCTCGGAGGGTGGCACGTCGCGGCCCACTATCGTCCGGCCCGCGAGGTGAGCGGTGACTTCTACGATTTCATCGAGCTGCCCGACGGGCGCGTCGGGATCGTTGCCGGCGATGTCACCGACAAAGGGGTACCGGCCGCCCTTGTGATGGCTACCACCCGCAGCATCCTGCGCGGCGAGGCGACCCACTACCTGTCACCGGGGCAGGTCCTGGAACGGGTCAACGACCTCCTGGTCCCCGATATCCCTGCACAGATGTTCGTGACCTGTCTCTACGGCGTGCTCGATCCGTCGAGCGGGCGGTTCCAATACGCCAACGCCGGCCACAACCTTCCCTACGTCTGCACCGAGGACGGAGTGATCGAGCTTCGCGCCCGGGGCATGCCGCTCGGGCTGATGCCCGGAATGGTCTATGAGGAGAAGGAAGCGACCCTTTTGCCGGGTCAGACGGTTCTTCTTCACAGCGACGGGCTCGCCGAGGCTCACAACGACGAGCGCGAGATGTTCGGTTTCCCCAGGGTCATGACGTTGATGCAGGACACCGCAGGAGGCGATGAGCTGATCGACGTTCTCCTGACCGAGCTGGACAGGTTCCGCGGGACGGCCGCCGAGCAGGAGGATGACATCACGCTTGTTGCCCTCCAGCGATCACTCGACGCCGGCTTGAGGGCAGACGTGCGCGACGATTCCGCAGGCTCGACAGAAGCACGAGGCGAACCTGGGGGAACGAACGACGATCACGACCCGGCCTCCGCCGACGATTCCAGAAGGGTGCTGGACGAGTTCACAGTGGCCAGCGAGGAAGGCAACGAGCGCCTGGTGATGCAGCGGGTGATGGATGCGGTCGAGGAGCTGCAGCTTGCAAGCAAGCGGCTCGAGCGCCTCAAGACGGCCGTGGCCGAAGCAACCATGAATGCGATCGAACACGGCAACCAAAACAAGGCCGAGCTGCCGGTGTCGGTGCGCGTCGTGGCGACCGACACCGATGTGTCGGTGCAGATAACCGATCAGGGTGGGGACCAGCAGATGTCGGAGGTGGAGAATCCGGACATCGAAGCAAAGCTGGCCGGGCTGCAGACACCACGGGGGTGGGGGCTGTTCTTGATCAAGAACATGGTGGACGACATGCAGGTGACAACCGACGATCGCCACCACACCCTTGAGCTCACCCTGCACCTGAAAGGAGACCCGGATGTCGACGAGTAGCTTCGAGGCCGATTGGAGGCGAAGCAACGGTTCCGCCATCATCGACTTGAGCGGTGAGATCAACCGGTCGTCGGAGGGCGCCCTGAATGCGGCCTACTCCGAAGCCATCCAGGGGGGCGCCAGTTCGATCCTCCTCAACTTCGTGCAGGTCGACTACATCAACAGCACCGGGATCGCGGTGATAGTGGGATTGTTGGCCCGGGCTCGCAAGGACTCACGCACAGTGGTGGCATACGGACTTAGCGAGCATTATCGGGGGATCTTCGAGATCACCCGCCTGTCGGACTTCATGACGATATTCGATGCCGAAGAAGACGCCCTAGCGGAAACACCTGCGCAGATTCGATGAAGGGGGAGGAAAGCGTGTCTCGATCTACTCTGACCATGGAAGTTCGCCGGCCCCATGACCAGGCCAGCATCATCGATATCAGCGGCGATATCACGGCGGCCTCGGAAGACGAGCTCATGGAGGCATACAACCAGGCGAGTACGGACAAGATACGGGCCATCATCTTGAACTTCGATGGGCTCGAGTACATGAACAGCGGGGGGATCGGGCTCCTGGTCACGCTTCTCGTACGCGCCAACCGTCAGCGCCAGAAGATCCTCGCTTACGGCCTCAGCGATCACTACAGGCAGATCTTCGAGTTGACACGGCTGGATGACGCCATCTCAATCCACGACGGAGAGTCCGACGCACTCAGCGCAGCGGGCGCCTGAGAAGGAGGGTGGAACCATGACCAAGGCAGCGGGCAACGGGGATGGGCTGGAGCCGCAGACGCTCCCCGAGGAATCGCCTCGCGATGAAGCTGCGCCCCGGGAGATCAGCCTCGAGCCGGAGGCTATCCCAGAAGAGGTGGAGGTGATCCCAGAAGAAGCCATCCACGAAGAGGTGAAGCCGAAGGAGATCAGTGCTCGCGATGCCGCCAATTGGGCGAAGCAAGTGTCTACCTTGACGATGGCCGAGGCACCCGCCGACGCGATCAACCGAAACGTCACGGGGCGACGCGTTATGTCACCGATACAGGGGTTCGGCAAGATGTGGCAGAAGACCTACCGCGCGGCACTGGACGGGGACGTGGTGGGCCCCGAGCAGGTGATCTCGGAATGGAAGCAGAACTTCCCCAAGTTCTGGCCCGAGAACAACCGCTTCTTCGGGCCGCTGACCGGAATCGCACCGGGCGAGGTCGCGCTGCTCAACCTGACCATGCCCGGACGCCTGAAGCTCTCGACCGGAGTGCTGGTCCTGTATGCCGATGAAGAATCGTTCACGCTGATGACACCGCAGGGCCACATGTTCGCAGGCTGGATAACCTTCAGCGCCTACGCCAAGGGCGGCAAGACGGTGGCCCAGGCCCAGGTCCTCATGCGGGCCAACGATCCCATGTACGAGATGGGACTGGTCATGGGCGGACACAAGAAGGAAGACGTGTTCTGGCAGCACACCCTGGGGGCGCTCGCCGCTCACCTCGGCTGTGATGCGGAGGTGGAAACCCGGGTCGTCTGCGTCGACAACAAGCGGCAATGGGCAAGGGCGGGAAACGTCTGGCACAACTCGGCGATCCGTTCGGGTGCATACGCCCTGGGGGCCCCCGCTCGCGCGATGGCAAAACCCTTCCGCCGCCGCTGAACCGTCGTCGCATCCCCTCCTTCCGGGCACGCAGGCTTTAGGTGCCGTTCCAGGAGGGAATGCTCTTCTGTGCTTTTGTGGGCCGGGACGCCCGCGGCCGAGATGCTCCGAAGCCTCGTGACAAGGCACCAGGGAGCGCGGCCACCAACGAAGGGCCGGTAGGGTCGCCTGAAGATGACTGAGGTGCACGATGCGATCGTGGTCGGCGCGGGGCCCAACGGCCTGTGCGCCGCGATCACGCTTGCACAGGCAGGCCTGTCGGTAAGGGTTCTCGAGGCCGAGAGCAAGCTGGGGGGCGGGGCTCGTTCTGGGGACCTCACGCTGCCCGGGTTCAACCACGACCTCGGCTCCACGGTGCAGGCCCTTGGGTTGGCGTCACCCTTCCTCAAGACGCTTCCGCTCGAGCAGCTCGGGGTCGTCTGGTGTCATCCGGACGCGCCGCTCGTCCACCCCCTGGACGACGGTGGCGCGGTGCTTCTGGAGCGTTCCGTGGACGCGACTGCTGAGGGTCTCGGCCGCGACGCAGGCGCCTACCGTCGTTTGATGGCGCCACTCGTCGATGCGGCCGACCGTCTGGCCGTCGAGCTGCTCGGTCCGATGGGACCGGCGCGCCCTCCCCGCCACCCGCTGCTGTTGGCCCGGTTCGGTCTGAGCGGCTTTCGTTCTGCCACCGGCTTGGCGCGTTCCCGCTTCGAGGGTCAACGCGCACGGGCCCTGTTCGCCGGGATGGCCGCTCATTCGTTCCTGTCACTCGAAAATTTGGCCTCGGCGGCTTTCGGCTTGGTCCTTGGGGTCTTTGGCCATGCTGTGGGCTGGCCCGTGGTGCAGGGAGGGGCTCAGAAGCTGGCCGATGCCCTTGCGGCGCACCTGTATTCGTTGGGGGGTGACGTGGTCACGGATCACAGGGTTGCAGGCTTCGGCGACGTCCCACCGGCGCGCGCCTATCTCTTCGACGTCACGCCCCGTCAGCTCGTGGCCATCGCCGGCGATCGGCTGCCGACGCGCTACCGGCGCAAGCTGATGCGCTCTCGTTACGGACCCGGCATCTTCAAACTGGATTGGGCCCTTGATGGTCCGGTCCCGTGGAAAGCCGAAGAATGCGGGCGAGGGGGCACGGTGCACCTCGGGGGAGGCATGGATGAGATAGCGGCATCCGAGCGCGAGGTTTCTCACGGAGATCACCCGGAACGGCCCTATGTCCTCCTCGTGCAGCCGAGTTTGTGGGACCCGACGCGCGCCCCGGAGGGGAAACACACATTGTGGGCCTACTGTCACGTTCCCAACGGCTCGACCTTCGATATGACCGAGCGAATCGAAGATCAGATCGAACGCTTCGCCCCCGGGTTTCGAGACCGGATCCTGGCGCGTGTCGCAGCGGGTCCCGCCGAGCTGGAGCGGCAGAACGCCAATCTCGTCGGAGGCGACATCAACGGCGGACTGCAGGACCTGCGGCAGTTGTTCACCCGTCCCGTCATCAAGCTCGACCCCTACTCCGCTCCGGCCGAGGGCATCTATATCTGCTCTTCATCCACTCCGCCGGGCGGAGGCGTGCACGGAATGTGCGGGCACTTCGCCGCCAGATCGGCGCTCCGACGCACTTTCAGTGGTGCACTTTAAGTAGCCCAGTCGAGGTCGCCGTAGAAGCCGGCGGCCGCGCCGGAAACTCCTTCCTTGATGCGGTCGATCTCAACGGCGGTCAGCCGCTGCCGCCAGGTGGACGCTGCACCGCGACTGTTGCGTTTGACCGATCCATGTCGCCAGGCGGCCGGCTCGGTCGGATTGGATGAGCCCGAGTAACGCGCCACACTTTGTTCGACCTCTGCACTCCAGGTGAGCCCCAGCTCGTCGTACAGGACATGAAAGCCGTCAACCGGTGACTCCGCGAGATCCTCGTGCCTGACGAACGTCCATGAAGGATAGGCATCGCGGTAGCGATCGATAACCGACAGCATGATCTGATACATGAGGATTGCCTGGTCGATGATGTCGACGTTATGGGTCGAGTACTCGCGCATGCGATCTTCGTAGGGGTGGAGCCAGTCGCGCAGCAGCAGGTCCTGGGCAAGCCAGCTCTTGAATTTGAACTGCCAGTTGAGCCGTTTGATGCTTCCTGCGAACGCCGCTGGGTGACGGATCATGACAACAACACGCGCGCCGAAGCGGTGAGCCAGCCACCCCGCCGAGAACAACGCCATCGGATCCTTGACCAGGGGACGCAAATGGCGGACGCGGCTCACGTATGAGCTGGGATATTCGCGCGCCAGGGTGCCGACGCGTTTGTACGTGCGGTGATCGCGCAGGTTGGCCAGCAGCGGGTAGCGGAAGTGGAGCACGTCCTCGAGGATCGGCTCGAACTCCGCTTCGTTGGCGGGACATATGTATTGGAACCAGAAGGGAATCCGGCCGCCGCTCCAACTCGGGCGCCGGGCGGGATTGAACGGCTCGTGGATGTAACCGGCCTCACCCGACAGACACAGCATGCGGCCGGCCCAAGTAGTGCCGGACCGGTGGAGCCCCGTGACAAGAAGCGGATCGCTCATTGCGGCGGCGCGCCGGGCACCGATGCGACCTTGCGGCCGAGCAGGGACCTGACGTAGTCGAGCTCTTCGACCCGGAACATGCTGCCGAGCACGAAGTAGGCGGCGACGCCTGCTGCCACCGGAACCCCCACGGCCACTATTTCGATCACGACTCCGCCTCCCGGCCACAGAGCTACAATCGCCCGGTAGCACAGCCACACCAACACGCCCATTCCACCCGCTGCGGCGGCTATGCGGCCGATGCTGTTTCGCATCTGCCCGGCTTCGAAGGCGCCTACCCTCGACGCCAGCAGACGCGCGAGTAAGAGCACCCCAAAGCTGTAGGCGATCGCCTGGCCGGCGGCGAGGCCCCTCACTTCGAGCCAGGCGAACATGGGCACGTTGATGGCAGTGTTCAACACCACGACCGCGCAGTTGACCAGAAACGGCGTCTTTGTGTCCTGTAAGGCGTAGAAGGCTCGCGTCAACAGTTGGAAGATGGAGAACTGCAAGAGCCCCAGAACCATGAACTGCAAGACACCGGCGACGAGATCGGTGGAGGAGGCGGTCATGATTCCGTGTTGCAGCAGCAACCGTACAATCGGCTTGCCGAGCACGATATAGCCGATGGCAGACGGCAGCATGAGAAACGCCGTTGCTCGCAGCCCTATCGAAAGACGGTCACGGTACTCTGGCCACCGTGAATGAAGCGCATATTCGCTCAACGATGGCATCAGCGCGGTGTTGAGCGACCAAACGAACAGGCCGATGGGCATCAGGAAGAAGGTAGAGGCCGAGATGTAGGCCGAGAACCCTCCTTGCTGACCGTTGGCGAGCCATTGAATGAATATGTAAGCGAGCTGATTGGCGGCTACCGAGCCGACGACGAACACAGACAGCCGCGCCATCTTCTTGGCGGAAGGATGCTTGACCTTGAGCGTCAGACGATAATGTCCGAGTCGTCGCAAATAGGGGAGAAGGGCCAGTCCCATCGGCGCAACGCTGAGCGTGGTGCCGAGGCCCATCAAGAGCAGCTGCGGGGTTGTGACGGTCTCGAGCGTCACGACCCCGTAGAGCGCGCCGAAGATCACAAAGGCTGCAATGACGACGAAGTTGTTGATGATGGGCGTGTACATCGGAGGCCCGAAGCGCCTGTGGGCGGTGAGGATTCCCGAGACTATGAAATAGAGGCCGTAGAGAATGATCTGGGGAATGAACAATCGCAGGAGAAAGGTGATCGCCTCCTGCTGGGATTGCGCCTGGGCATCGGGCAGGCGAGAGGCGTAGAAGCCGGCAATCCAGGGCGCGCCGATCATCCCGAGGATCGCTATGCCGGAAAGGATCAAGAGGGAACGGTTGAGGATTCCACTCATCACCTGCCATGCTCGCTCGCGATCTTCTTTTTGCAGCAGCTCTACAAACAACGGGATGAAGGCGGATGAGACCACGCCTCCGAGAACGAGCTCGTAGATGACATTGGGAGCGGTGTTGGCAAGGTTGTAGGTGTCTGCGATCCGGCTCTCGGCAACTCCCAGTGTCGCAGCGATGACGGCCAGACGGACGATTCCCGTAAGACGTGAGATGACGGTGCCCCCCGCCATGATCGCCGTGGATCGAGCCAGCGACCTCGAGGGGCTATGGTGACCGTCCGCAGAGCTTAAGGCGTCCGCCAATTTCTAGAGGGCCGGATCGGGGGGCGCCTGCTTGGCCGCAACAGCGAGAGCAGACGTTGGGCGGCGTGAGTCCCACCGGAGCCGTGACCCAGCCGGGATTCGGCGCCGGCTCCTTGCATGTGAGTGGCAACTGCCGCCGCGTCTCATCAGGCAAGTGTTGACCCAAGACGGGGGGCTTTGCAAGCATGCTCCGGGGCACCGTCTCCGGAGGCGGCGTGTGTTCGGGAATACCTTGTAAAGACATCGTTAGCGCCGGGCTTGTGTCTAGGCTGGGAAGGTCACGGCCTCGCCGCCGTCGAAGATTACGACTGTGCAGCGAGATGGAAAGTCAAAGTCACCAAATGGAGGTTTTCGAGGTATGTCCGACAAGAAGAGAACCGCGGCAATCGGAGGTGGGGTGCTCGCCCTTGCTCTGGTTGCCTTCTTCCTCACGGGCGACCGGTCCGCAGGGGATTCGGGCTTTCCCAATATCCCCGGTTTCAGCCAGCCACCCGTCTGTCCGTTGAGCGGGGACGTCCCGAAAGGTTCGATAGCCGACCGGCCGGCGGTGGCGGTCAAGGTCGAGAACAACCCCGTCGCGTGGCCCCTGTCCGGACTCGAGGATGCAGAGGTGGTCTATGAAGAGCTGGTCGAGGGCGGCATCACTCGCTTCATGGCCATTTATCACTGCACCGACGCCCCCAAGGTCGGTCCGATTCGCAGCGCCCGGGAGGTCGACCCGGCGATCATGAGTCCCATAACCAAGATCTTGGCCGGAGCCGGCGCGAATTCCATTGTTCAGAAGGCGCTCGACAAAGCGGAGATCGTGGTCGTGAACGAGGAAACCGCGGCCAGCGCAATGGAGCGTGTCGAGCGGCCGGGGATTACTTCGGAGCACACCCTCTACGGCGACACCGCGGCGCTGCGAAAGATCGGGGCGCAAGAGTTCGATGCGCCCCCGCCGCAGGGACTGTTCGACTTCGGCGACCTCCAGGATGGGGCGACAAAGGCGTCCCACATAGAGATCGATTTCAGTGGTTCGACCACCGTCGAATACAACTGGACGGATGGCAAGTGGGCGCGTTCAGAAGACCAAGCCATCTTCGAGGCCGAAACGGGCGATCAGATCGCGGTGGACAACATCCTGATCGAGGAGCACAAGGTCAAAGAGTCCGACAAGATCGTTGACGTTGCGGGCAACCCCTCGATCGAGATCGAAGACGTCACCGGCTCCGGTCGCGCCGTCTTGTTCAGAGACGGGCAGGCCTTGGTCGGCCGATGGGAGCGCAAGGAGCTTGCGGAACCGGTCCGTTTCCTGACCAAAGAGGGCGATGCGATGGTTCTGAAGGAGGGCACGACCTGGATCGAGCTCGTCCCCAGCGACGAAGGTCAGATCAAGGGCTCGTTCTCGTTCAGCAAGTAACCTCGCCGCCCTCCCGGTCTCGACCCTTTGTCCCGGCGCGCCCAGGGCAAGGCGTGAGGAGCCGAAGCGTACCTGGAGGTGCGTGAGCGACGAGGATCGCAGCCTTCTGCGCGATGCAGGGGGTTCGAATGCGTCGGTGATTCGCGCGCCGAGGCACTAGAATGGGGGGATCTCCCGGCGCGGCCTCGGCCGTCTGCCGGTGCATCCCAGAGAGGCGGGCTCCGGTCGGTTCGCCGGCGAACGCCTAAAAGAGGAGCCGCAACCATGGCCGACAATGTGAAGGACACCGGTGGCCTGAGGGTCAAGCGAGGGCTTGCCGACATGCTCAAGGGTGGCGTCATCATGGACGTGACCACCGTCGACCAGGCGAAGATCGCGGAGGACGCGGGCGCCGTTGCCGTCATGGCCCTCGAGCGCGTGCCTGCGGATATTCGCGCTGAGGGCGGTGTCGCGCGCATGGCCGACCCCGAAAGGATGATCGGAATCATGGAGGCGGTTTCGGTCCCCGTGATGGCCAAGTGCCGCATCGGCCATTTCGTGGAGGCCCAGGTCCTCCAGTCCCTCGGTGTCGACTACATCGACGAGTCCGAGGTTCTTACGCCGGCGGATGAGGCTCACCACGTCGACAAATGGGACTTCACCGCCCCCTTCGTCTGCGGCGCCACCAATCTCGGAGAGGCGCTTCGCCGGATCGGCGAGGGCGCCGCAATGGTTCGCTCCAAGGGTGAAGCGGGGACGGGCAACGTGGTCGAGGCGGTGCGCCACATGCGCTCCATAAGCTCTTCGATTCGCCGGCTTCGCTCCGCCGGGACCCAAGAGCTCATGGCCGAGGCGAAAGAGTTGCGCGCCCCCTATGAGCTCGTGCGCGAAGTGGCGCAGACGGGTTCGCTGCCCGTGGTGCTCTTCACCGCCGGGGGCGTCGCCACCCCCGCGGACGCGGCGCTGATGATGCAGCTCGGCGCCGACGGCGTGTTCGTCGGCTCGGGCATCTACAAGTCCGGCGATCCGGCCCTGCGGGCGAGGGCAATCGTCGAAGCCACCACCTACTTCAACGACCCCGACATCATCGCGAAGGTGTCGAGGGGTCTCGGAGAACCGATGGTGGGCATCTCGATGGCGCAGATTTCCGAGGCCGACCGCATGGCGCAGAGAGGTTGGTAGAGGACTCCGCGTGAAGATAGGCGTACTCGGCCTGCAGGGCGACGTAGCCGAGCACGCCACGGCGCTCGAGGCCGCAGGGGCGACTCCCGTGGTCGTCAAGCGCGTCGATGAGCTCGGCTCGGTTGACGGCTTGATCATTCCGGGCGGTGAATCGACCACCATCGGCAAGCTGCTGTCCCGATTCGAATTGCTCGAGCCGCTGCGACGGCGCGTCCAGGCCGGAATGCCGGTCCTGGGAACTTGCGCCGGACTCATCCTTATGGCTACCGACGTGGTCGGACCCTCCGGCGCTCCCCATCGTCTTGGGGTGCTCGATGTCTCGGTGCGCCGCAACGCCTACGGTCGGCAGGTCGATTCCTTCGAGGCCGCCATCGACGTCGCCGGGATCGACCAGCCGGTTCGGGTCGCCTTCATCCGGGCGCCGGCGATCGAGCGCACCGGCGATGGGGTCGAGGTGTTGGCGACATGGGAAGAGCGTCCTGTGCTCGTGCGTCAGGACCACATGCTCGCCTCCAGTTTCCACCCCGAGATCACCGGCGAGACGGCGATTCACCGGGCGTTCGTGGCCATCGCAACGCAGAGCAGGGAGACTTGAGTAACAGTGTCTGGGCATTCCAAGTGGTCCACCATCAAACGCAAGAAGGGCGCTGCGGACGCTCAACGCTCCAAGCTGTGGGGAAAGATGCTGCGCTTCGTCGAGGTCGCGGCGAGGGAGGGTGGCGGCAGCGTCGACGGCAATCCTACGCTTGCAACGGCGGTGCAGAAGGCCAAAGAGGCCTCGGTCCCGAATGACAACATCCAGCGCGCTATAAAGCGGGGGACCGGCGAGCTTCAAGGTGAGTCCTACGAGGAGGTCAGCTACGAGGGCTACGGGCCTGGTGGCGTCGCGCTTTTGGTGCACTGTCTCACCAACAACCGCAACCGCGCCGCCCAGGATGTTCGTGGAGCCTTCAACGGCGGTGGGGGCAAGATGGCCGAGCCGGGGGCGGTGGCGTGGATGTTCGAGGCCAAGGGCGTCGTGATGGTGCCGTCCACGGCGTCCTCGGAGGATGAGGTGTTCCTGATAGCGGCGGACGCCGGGGCCGAAGACGTGCGCGTGTCGGACATATCGATCGAGGTGGTCACCCCCCCGGAGGCGCTCAGGCCGGTGCGCGCCGCACTGGAGGGCGCGGGGATTGCAATCGAGTCCCACGAGCTCACGCAGGTTCCCAGGACAACAGTCGAGCTCGACGGATCCGAAGCTAAGCGGTTGCTACATCTCGTGGAGTCGCTCGAGGAGCTCGACGATGTCCAGGAGGTCTATGCCAACTTCGACATCCCCGACGAGGTCATGGCCACTCTCGCCTAGTTGTGCTTCGTCGTGTGGGTAGCGCTCTCACCAAGACCCTCCGGAGAGTGCAGCTGAATCCGCTCGTGGTCCGCAGGAAGTCACGGACGTGACCGGGGCTGAGGTGAAGTGGCGCCGGGCCATGAAGGCACTGGCCATCCCGGCTGACATCCTGGAGGCCGCACCTGAATCCCCCTACGGGTTCCCGGCCGCCATCTGGGGCCGCCACACCGAGCCCGTCGACTCACCCTCGCGCCGGCGCGCCCTCGAGGCGCTTCCGCAGGCCGGTTCGGTGCTCGACGTCGGCGCCGGCGGGGGAGCGGCGAGCCTGGCGCTCACCCCGCGCGCCGCGCACATCGTCGCCGTCGACGAGAACGAGGCCCTGCTCGAAGCCTTCGCTGCCAACGCCGAGAGGGCCGGCGCCGGATACTCGGCCATCATCGGCCGGTGGCCCGACGTCGCCCCACAGGCGCCCCTTGCCGACGTCGTCGTCTGTCACCACGTCTTCTACAACGCCCTCGACCTCGCGGCATTCGCCCGCGCCCTGACGGCTCACTCCCGCCGGCGGGTGGTCGTCGAGCTGACCGCAACGCATCCACTGGACGGATTCAGCGACCTGTGGCGCCACTTCCACGGGGTCGACCGCCCTCGGGGACCCGACGCCGAGGACGCTATCGACGTGCTGGTCGAGTCCGGCATCGATGTCGAAAGCCAACGCTCGGAGCGCCCTTCCCTGTGGAGCGACGCACCCCGCTCGGCAATGGTCGGCTTCGTGCGCCGGCGCCTGTGCCTCGCGCCCGAGCGCGACCCCGAGATCGACGCCCTGATCGGGGACGCTCCGGAGCGCACGCCCCGTCAGGCAATCACGCTGTGGTGGCCGGGGGCTCCCGACTAGCTGCTCCGAGACGTCTCTCCTCGGACCACGCAAGCTTTAAGTGGTCCTCCGGAGAGACGTCTCTCCGCGTTGGGAAAAGCAGAAGGGCAAACCCTCAGACCCACGCTGCTCCGAGACGTCTCTCCGCGTTGGGAAAAACAAAGGCAAACCCTCAGACCCACGCTGCTCCGAGACGCCTCTCCGCATTGGGAAAAACAAAGGCAAACCCTTGGGGAGCCTGGTCAGGGGCCCGGGTGGGGGAATCGGCGCCTCAGGAAGGCGTCCCAGGCGCCGTCGGGCATCACCTTGCGGGCGGTCATCAGGAGGCGCGCCGAGGGGGTGACGGGATAGCGCGCCCGCGGATGCTTGGCCTCGAGGGCTCGGTCGATCACCCGCGCGACCGCGCCGGGGCCGCCCCCCAGGCGGCGGAGCGGACCCCTCTGGTAGACGGCCTGCGTAGAGGCTGCGACGGCCGTGTTGAAGTCGTCGTAGGGGCCGTCCGAGCCGGTCCCGGGGGGCACGCTCGAGGCGGCGGCCGAGCCGAAGCCCGTCGTGATGATCCCCGGCTCGATCACGATCACGTCGACGCCGAAGGGGCGCACTTCGAAGCGGAGGGCGTCGCTGAGCGCCTCGATCGCATGCTTGCTGGCGTGGTAGAGACCACCTCCGGGAAAGGTGAGCTTGCCCCCCATCGAGGACATATTCACGATCTTGCCCCGGCCGGCTCGGCGCATTCCGGGAAGAACCGCCTGGATCAGACCCAGGGGGCCGAAGAAATTGGTCTCGAACTGCGTCCGGACGAGATCCATCGGGACCGCTTCGACCGCCCCCGACTGGCTGTAGCCGGCGTTGTTGATCAGCGCCTCCACGGTGCCGGCGGCGTTCTCTACCGCGGCCACAGCCTCCCGGATCGAATCGGGATCGGTCACGTCCAACCTCAGGGGTCTGCAGTTCGGCCCCTCGAGACCCTGGATCGAGCGCAGATTGCGGGCCGTCGCGTAGACGCTCCAGCCTCGCCCCGCCAGGCGCTCGGCCGTGGCGCGCCCGATGCCGGAAGAGCAGCCCGTGATGAGCACCGTCCGCCCGGACGTGCTCATCTAGTCAGACGCCGGACCTCGTCGAGGATCAGGTCGACCTCCTCGAGGGTGTTGAAGTGGCAAGACCCGAAGCGGACGGCTCCGCCCGAGCCTTCGAGATTCAGCCGCTCCATCAGTTTCTGGGCGTAGTAGTTGCCGTCCCAGACGAAGATGCCGGTGCGCCCGAGTGTCTCGGCGACCGAACGGGGATGGAGGTCGCCCACCCGCACCGCGAAGGTGGGCGTGCGCTCGGCGGCGCGCCCCGGATCCGCGATCCCGTACAGCCTGACCTCAGGCAACGACTTCAGGCCCTCGAGCCACCGGACCGGAAAGCGGGTCCGCAGGATGGCGGGGTCGACGACTCGGGCGGCGGTTCGCAAGGCGCTCCTTGGCGGCTGGTTGGGGCGCTCATCATAAGAGGAGCTGCGCAGGGAACCAGATCGCGGGCTTGGCTGGACCCTCGAGCCCGAAAACCGACTTCGTACGCTCGGGACGGTGGGGGGGCCAACCGGCGCACCGAAAAGACTGGAGAGTGCCCCTCCTGTTCGCTATGGTGAAGCGAACATGCGTTCGAGCTGGAGCATGAAGTTCGATCTGGAGGATGTGCTGTGCGGATCATGGGCATCGACCCGGGGATTGCCGTCACCGGCTACGGCGTGATCGAACGCCGTAACGGGCGGCTCCGGGCCGTCTCCCACGGCGTGGTCCGAACCGGCGCCGGGGATTCCCAGGCGGTGCGTCTTGCGGAGCTGCGCGCCGAGGTCGCCGGGCTCATTGCCCGCCTCCGCCCCGGGGCGGCGGCGATCGAGCGCCTGTTCTTCAACGCCAACGTGAGGACGGCGATGGCGGTGGGCCAGGCCTCAGGTGTCGTCCTTGCCTCTCTCGCCGAAGCCGGCGTCGAGGTCACCGACTACACGCCCCCACAGGTCAAGCTCGCAGTTGCGGGTTCGGGCGGTGCCTCGAAGCGTCAGGTCCAGGCAATGGTGACCTCGCTTCTCGGGTTGAACGCTCCACCCTCGTCACCCGATGCGGCGGACGCACTGGCCCTTGCGATCGCCCATCACAATCGGAGCGGCCTTGCCAGGGCGGTGGCGGCCGCGAGGGACGCCCGGTGATCGGCTACCTGGACGGGACCGTGGCGGCGCGCCATCCCGGCGGTCTGTTCCTCGAGGTCGGAGGGGTGGGCTACCGCTTGAGCTGTTCGGCGACGACGCTGGCGATGCTTCCGGCCGCGGGCGAGCGGTGCCGCCTGTACACGCATCTCCATGTGCGCGAGGACGTGCTCGCCCTCTTCGGATTCGCCTCCGAGGCCGAGCAGAGCATTTTCGAGGCTCTGCTGGGTGTCTCGGGGGTCGGACCGAAGGTGGCTCTCGGGGTCTGCTCGGCGTTCACGCCCGATGCCTTGCGCCGCGCCCTTGTCACCGATGATGTGGCCGCCCTCGCGTCCGTGCCCGGGATCGGCAAGCGGACGGCCCAGCGCATGGTCCTCGACTTGAAGGAGAAGCTTGCGCTCCCGGACCTGCAGGTCGCGGGGCCGGCGCAGGGCGCCGCCGCGGGCGCCCGGAGCGCGCTCGAGAACCTGGGCTATTCCCCGTTGGAGGTGCGCGCCGCCCTCGGTGAGCTGAACCCGGCCCCTGGGGAGCCCGTGGAGGACATCGTGCGGGCCGCATTGTCGGTGCTCGCCCGGCCGATGGTCGTGTCTGGAGACGGAGAGACCGCGGGGCGAGGGTCGTGACCGACGAGATCCTGGCCGCGGTGGTCGACCCGGGTGAACGGGACGCGGAGACGTCGCTTCGCCCCCGCACGCTCGACGAGTTCGTGGGCCAGGAGGAGCTGAAGGAGCACCTCGGCATCGTGCTCGAGGCCGCCCGTGCGCGCGGGGAGCCCGCGGGCCACGTCCTGTTGAGCGGCCCTCCCGGACTCGGCAAGACGAGCCTCGCCTACGTGATCGCCCGGTCGATGGAGGCCGACATCCGTCCCACCTCGGGGCCGGCGCTCGAGCGGGCCGGGGACCTCGCGGCCATCCTGACGAACCTCCAGGACGGCGACGTCCTCTTCGTCGACGAGATCCACCGCCTGCCACGCACCGTCGAAGAGGTGCTCTATCCGGCGATGGAGGACGGTCAGCTCGATCTCGTGATCGGCAAGGGGCCGAGCGCGAACACGATTCGGCTCGATCTCCCGCGCTTCACGCTGGTGGGGGCCACCACGCGCGCCGGGCTGCTCACCGGCCCCCTGCGGAGCCGCTTCGAGCTGTCCGAGAAGCTCGACTTCTACCCGCCCGAGGACCTCGAAACGATCATCCTGCGTTCGGCCCGCATCCTCGGGGTGTCCCTGGACGCCAACGGAGGGAGCGGCGCATGGGAGATCGCCAGGCGCTCCCGGGGGACGCCGCGCATCGCCAATCGGCTCCTGCGGCGGGTGCGGGACTTCGCCCAGGTGCGCGCCGAGGGCTACATCGACGCGGAGGTGGCGCGCCGGGCGCTCGGGGTCTTCAAGGTCGACGAGCAGGGACTGGACAAGGTCGACTGGGCCATCCTGGATGCGGTCGTCAGCCGCTTCTCCGGGGGGCCGGTCGGGCTTTCGACCTTGGCCGTTGCCGTAGGAGAGGAGCCCGACACCATCGAGGATGTGTACGAGCCCTACCTGCTGCAGCTCGGGTTTCTCCGGCGGACCCCTCGGGGACGCGTCGCCACCCCCGCGGCGTTCGGCCACCTCGGTGTCACCGCCCCGAACGGTCCCGCCGGCGCCCGCCTGTTCGAGGCCTGAGCGAGCTTCGTTCACCGCCCGGCGCGCCGCCCGCCTGCCTCTCGCCGAGCGACGCCTGTGGAAAGAGACTGTCGCCTCCGTTCTCAACCGGGCTTTGATCCCGTGTGGCGGTAGGATCAGGTCGCAGGAGCCGCCTGCGGCGGCTCCCTTCGCGTTGCCGACAACAACCAAAAAGGACGTGACCGAATCGTGGAAGGCCTTTCAGCACTCATATTCCCAGCGTTGCTCATCGCCATCTTCTACTTCATGTTGATCCGGCCCCAGAGAAGGCGCGCCGACCAGCACCGAAAGCTCATCGAAAGCGTGGGGTACGGAGATGAGGTGGTGACGATCGGCGGCGTCTTCGGCACCGTCAGGTCGCTCGACGACGACGAGGTGCAACTCGAAGTAGCACCCGGGACGACCATGCGCTTCCTGCGGACGGCCATCGCGCGCAGGGTGGTCGACGACACCGCGGGCCCGGCGGATGCGGGGTCGGAAGGAGAAGCATGACCCGTCTGGGTGCGTCCGAGTCGGACGGCATCCCCCTTGTGGAACGAAGCGCCAAAGAGACGAGGCCGGTCGAACCTGCGCCGACTCCCGAGCCGGTCGAGCCCGCCTCCACGATCAAGCTTGCGGACGTCCAGGCGCACGAAGGGGTCCAGACGTTCATCTCCCTCTCGGATCGCTATCTGGGTGAGCTCGGTTTCACCGAGCACGGTTTTCGCCACGCCGGGCTGGTGGCCAGCATCGCCTACAACGTGCTGCACCGGCTCGACTACGACGAACGCCTGGCGGAGCTGGCGGCGATCTCCGGCTACCTGCACGACATGGGTAACTTCGTGTCCCGCTCCATGCACTCGAACTCGGGCGCCGGCATCTCCTACGACCTGCTGCGGGAGATCGGGATGGGCTATGGCGAGATCGGGGTTGTCCTGGGGGCGATCGGAAATCACGAAGAGGAGTTCGGCCACCCGGTGAATCCGGCCGGAGCGGCGCTCATCGTCGCCGACAAGTCCGACGTTCACCGTAGTCGTGTCCGAGTTACCGACCCGTCGCTGTTCGACATACATGACCGGGTGAACCACGCAGTCGAGCACTCGTTCCTGCGAGTGGATTCCATGGCGCGCACCCTCACGCTCGAGCTGACGATCGACACCGAGCTTGCGGGGGTCATGGAGTACTTCGAGATCTTCTTGTCCCGCATGTTGATGTGCCGCCGGGCGGCCGAGTTCCTCGACTGTCGGTTCAAGATCGATATCAACGGAGCGAAGCTGCTGTGAGCAAGAGCCCGACCGGAAGATGAAGACCACTCGCTACAGGATCTATCTCGCCCTCGTATTCATCGTTGGCCTCGGTAGCCTCGCCGCCGTGTTTGCGACCGATACACATCCCAGGCTGGGGCTCGACCTCGAGGGCGGCACCGGTGTGATCCTCACCGCCCAGGGCCCGGCGCGCCCGGATGTACTCGAGAGGACGGTCGATATTATCCGCCGGCGTATCGACGCCCTCGGTGTCGCCGAGCCCGAGGTGAGCCAGCAGGGCGATCGCAACATCCTGGTGCAGCTGCCCGGTGTCGAAAACGACGAACGGGCGCGAGAGCTGATTGGCTCGACCGCACAGCTGACCTTCCGCCAGGTCGAGGAGCTGATCTCGCCGGGGGCAGAGAAGAGGCCTCCCGTAACGAGGGCCACCGGCTCCGAAGTGAACGACGACGAGGTGGTGTACCGCTCCGCTCAGGCAGGCGAGCAGGGCACGCTATATCGCCTGAGGCCGGCGGTGCTGACGGGAGACATCGTTGCCAGGGCCGAAGCCGTGCCTCCGGACGCGCAGAACCCGACCTGGTCTGTTTCCATCGAAATGAACGACAAGGGCAGCCAGACGTGGGGCGAGTTCACGAGCAAGCTTGCATGCCTGCGGGACAAGGGAGAGACGATCAAGTCCCAGGTTGCGATCGTTCTGGACGGTGCGGTCGAGTCGGCCGCCGGGATGCAAACCCCGGGGGAGGCGGGGTCGACCGGCGTTGTGTGTGGCGAAGGTATCGACCAGGGGAGCACCAGCATCACAGTCGGTGACCAGGACGAGGCGCGGGACCTGGCCCTCGTCCTGAGGACCGGCGCTCTTCCCATCACGCTGGTCGAGTCGGAGGTTCAAAAAGTGTCGCCGACTTTGGGAAGGGACTCATTGGACGCCGGCGTGAATGCCGGACTCCTCGGCCTTGGGCTCGTCATCGTCTACATGCTGGTCTATTACCGCTCCCTGGGCCTGGTCGTGATCGGCGGGCTGGCGATCTTCACGGCCATCCTCTACTCGATCATGTCGCTTCTCGGGGCCGCCGCAGGGCTTTCGCTCAGCCTCGCCGGAGTCGCGGGCATCATCGTGTCCGTGGGCGTAACCGCCGACTCCTACATAGTCGCCTTCGAACGCCTCAAGGACGAAGTGCATTCGGGCAGAAGCATGAGGGCGGCGGTGGATCGCGGCATGGTGCGTGCCTTCAGCACCATCCTGGTAGCCGACTTCGTCACCGGCGCGGCGGCCGTGATCCTGTTCTTCCTCGCTGTCGGCCCGGTGCGCGGCTTCGCGCTCACGCTGGGACTCGCAACCCTGGCCGACGTGCTCATCGCCTATTTCTACACGCGCTCTGCAGTCGGTTTGCTGGCGCAATCGAAGCGCTTTTCCGGAAACCGCTGGTTCGGCATGCGGCAAGCCCTCGGAGTGGGCTCATGACCGGCAGCCTGCGCCGCATCTACAGAGGCGAGACGAACATCGATTTTCTCGGCCGCAGAAAACTGTGGTTCACGCTGTCGGGCATCGTTGTGCTGACGTGTCTGGGATTGCTCGTCACCCGGGGGCTCAACTACGGGATCGAATTCGTCGGCGGGGTGTCGATCCAGGCGCCGGTGTCGAATCCAGAGCTTGAGTCTGTGAGCGACGCAGAGGTTGTGTCCCTGGTAGCCGGCGCACTCGATCCACTGGGCGCCTCTGACGCGCAGATACAGGTATTCAGAAGCGGGGCCGACAGATCGGTCAATGTGCAAACCGAAGAGGTCGCAGACCCGTCGGAACAGGCGCGAGTGGTGAATGCCGTGCGCGAGGTCGCCGGAGCATCGGTTGCGGACACCAACAACCAGCGGATAGGCAGCGAATGGGGCGACGAGATCACGTCGAAGGCGGTCAGGGCCCTGATCATCTTCATGATGGTGATCCTTGTGTTCATCTCCTGGCGATTCGAATGGAAAATGGCGGTCGCCGCCCTTGTCGCGCTTATCCACGACCTTCTTATTACGGCCGGCATCTACTCGCTCGTCGGTTTCGAGGTCACTCCGTCGACCGTGATCGCGATTCTCACCATCCTCGGTTATTCGCTGTACGACACCGTTGTAGTGTTCGACAAGGTCGAGGAGGACACCGCGGCACTTGCGACAACCGGCCGCATGACCTATCAGGGCGCGGCGAATCTGGCGCTGAATCAGGTGTTCATGCGTTCCCTGAATACTTCACTTTCAACCCTGCTTCCTGTGGCGGCGTTGCTGTTCGTGGGTGCAGGGCTGCTCGGCGCCGAGACACTCAAGGACCTCTCCCTGGCGCTGTTCGTCGGGCTCGTCATCGGGTCCTATTCGTCTATCTTCCTGGCTACTCCGGTGCTTTCGTTGTGGAAGGAACGCGAGCTCAAGTACCGCAATGTTCGGGCAAAGGTGCTGCGGGAAGCACAACGGGCCCGGTCTGAACCCGCGGGTGCGGAGCCCGGGGCAATCGCGGCGAGGCCAAGAGCTGCCCCCGAAATGGCTGCCGCCTCCCCGAGACCTACCCCATCGGCCTCTCGCTCCGCCTCGAGGCCACAGGCCGGCTCCAAGAAGGCGAAGCGGCGGAAGCGCCGGTGAAAAGGAGACCCCATGCCATTTGAACCGGATCACGACTGGCTCAAGGAGACGATCAGGGACATCCCTGATTTCCCAAAAGAGGGAATCGTCTTCAAGGACATCACGCCCCTTCTCGCGGACAAGAAGGCGTTCACCTACACAATCGACGCCATCGCCCACCACTTCGACCGGGACGCAATCGACAAGGTCCTCGGTATCGAGGCGCGCGGCTTCATGGTCGCCGCTCCGCTGGCGTACCGCTTCACCGCAGGTTTGATCCCCGTACGAAAAGCGGGCAAGCTTCCTTGGGAGATAGCTTCGCAGGAGTACGAGCTCGAGTACGGCACCGACAGGCTCGAGATCCACCGCGATGCCATCGAGCCTGGGGAGCGGATCTTGGTCGTCGACGACGTGCTGGCTACGGGAGGAACGGCGCGGGCGACCGCCCTGCTCACCGAGCATTGTGGAGGTCAGGTCGCCGGGATAGCGACGATCATGGAGTTGGCATTCCTGGGCGGGCGGACGAAGCTCTCTGGATACGAGTTCTTCAGTCTGATCAGCTACTGAAGCCCGGTGGTTCGGGAGCCGCACCGCGTGCTTCCTCGCGCAGCAGCGCCCTACGGAACACCGGTGATTTACGCGACCAGGCACTAGCTCCTACAATGGACTATGGGTGTGATCCAGCAGCCCGATGACGGCTTTCAGGCCACCTCTTCCCCCACGGCCCCCCGAAGGGCCAAAGGGGTGTTGAGCAGGGCTCGGGCGCGGCCGGTCGATCCGTACCTGGGTGGACTGCTCCGAGAGGTCAAGAAGACGAGGCCCAGGGCCGACACCAAACCGGTCGAGCGGGCCTTCGCGATGGCCGAGTCCGCGCATGCCGGTCAGATGAGGAAATCGGGCGACCCCTTCATCAGCCACCCGGTGGCGGTGGCAATGATCCTCGCAGGGCTGGGCCTCGACATAACAACGCTTACGGCCGCCCTGCTTCACGATGCCGTCGAGGACACTCCCTTGAGCCTCTCGACGGTCGAGGCCGACCTCGGCTACGAGGTGGCGGCTCTCATCGACGGAGTTACGAAGCTGGACAAGATGCATCTGCGCACCAAAGAGCAAGGGCGTGCCGAAAGCCTCCGCAAGATGATCGTTGCGACGGCCCGTGACGTGCGCGTGCTGCTCATCAAGATCGCCGACCGGCTGCACAACATGCGCACGCTCGAGCCGTTGGCGCCCGAGAAGCGCGAGCTGATCGCCACGGAAACGCTTGAGATCTATGCCCCCCTTGCGCATCGCCTGGGGATGTACGCAGCGAAGTGGGAGCTCGAGGATCTTGCCTTCAAGACCCTTCACCCTAAACGGTACGAGGAGATTCTGACGCTGGTCCAACAGCGTCAGCCGCAGCGCGAGCGAATGCTCGAGGAGGTGTCTGAAGAGATCGTCGCCAAGTTGCGCGAGGTGAAGATCAAGGCGGAGGTTCTGGGCCGGCCGAAGAATCTTTATTCGATCTACGAAAAGATCGTAATTCGAGGTAAGCAGTTCAACGAGATATTCGACCTCGTGGGTATTCGCGTGGTCGTCGAGAGCGTGCGCGACTGTTATGGCTCATTGGGTGCTTTGCACACGCTGTATACGCCGGTGCCGGGCCGCTTCAAAGACTACATTGCGATGCCAAAGTTCAATATGTACCAATCTCTGCACACCACGGTGATCGGCCCGGAGGGCCGGCCGATGGAGATCCAGATCAGGACGCATACAATGCACCTGGCGGCCGAGCTCGGCATCGCGGCACACTGGCTGTACAAGGAGCAGCGGCGCGGCAAGGTTTCCGAGCAGGAGATCGCCTGGCTCCAACGCATGATGGACTGGCAGCGGGATTCGGCGGATCCTCGCGAGTTCATGGAGTCACTCAAGATCGACCTCTACTCCGATGAGGTGTTCGTCTTTACTCCCAAGGGAGACGTTCAGGAGCTGCCCCGTGGAGCGACCACGATCGACTTCGCCTACTCCATTCACACCGAAGTGGGGCACAGAACCATAGGAGCTCGAGTCAACGGGCGTCTGGTGCCGTTGAACCACGAACTCGTTTCCGGGGACACCGTCGAAGTGATTACTTCCAAGGGGCCATCGGGCCCCTCGCGAGATTGGCTTCACATCGTCAAGACTCCGAGGGCGCGAAACAAGGTACGGCAGTGGTTCTCCCGTGAGCGACGCGAAGACGCCCTGGCACAAGGCCGGGAGGCGCTAACGCAGGCGATGCGCAAGCAGGGGCTGCCGATCACGAAGATCAGCAAGACCACCGTTCTCAAGCAGGTATCGGAGGACCTGAGCTATCCGGATCTCGACGCGATGCACGTCGCCATCGGCGAAGGGCATCTATCCCCTCAGTCGGTTACGACTCGGGTCATCAGAGCCTTCGAGCCCGAAGAAAAAGAGCCAGATCTCGATGAGACGCCGCGACGCGGCCGCGAACGCCCGCGCGGCAAGGGCGTCGTGGTCGAAGGTGTCGACGATCTTTTGGTACGGCTGGCCCGGTGCTGTACGCCGGTGCCGGGGGATCCAATCGTGGGATGGCTGACCAAAGGGCGGGGCGTGTCGGTCCATCGCCAGGACTGCCCCAACGTCAAGTCGCTCAAGAGCTCGGACGAAGGACGAATGGCCGAGGTCTGGTGGGATACGCGCCAGCAGGGGACATTCAACGTTGCGATACAAATCGAGGCGCTCGATCGCACCAAGCTCCTTCGCGATATCACCACTGCAATGTCCGATCAGGGGGTCTTGATCGTGTCCTCGTCCACGCGCACCGGCCGCGATGGCATCGCCACGCTGACCTTCACTTTCGAGCTGGCGGATCCAAGCCACCTGGACCACGTCATCGAAAGCATCCGCCGTGTGGATTCGGTGTTCGACGTCTATCGTCTAGTGCCGCAGTCGGCTCGGAGCTGAATGCCCTTCGTCTTCCCATCGGCCGGGCCACCCCGAAGACATAGGAGTGCTTTATCGACCCTGGCCCTCGTGTGCCTTGTCGCATGCACTCCTGAGGCGGAGCCTCTTGCCAGCTCTTCGGAGGCCGCCGGGAAGTTCGTGTCGGCGTGGGCGGAGGGCGACGTGCGCACGATGCGCCGGTCATTTGACGTTACAGCCCGAAAACGTTGGACGTCCGTCGGCCTGCGCCGGTTCCTGGACAAGGCGCGCGAGGACGGTGATGTGTCCGGCTGGGATGTCGAGCTGACCGGAAGCGTCGCTCAACCGGATCCCGAAGAAGCAGCCGGGTCAGCGCCCGTGACGACATCCGCTCCCTATGCGATCACCTATGCGACCGCCGCCGTGGATGCTCCGGTCCGGTTGGAGGGAAGACTGGAGATGACCTATCGGCGGGAGCGCGAGGGGTGGGGGGTGCACTGGGACAAGGGCCTGCTGTGGCCCGGTATCCCCGGCGCGTCGGGTTGGTCGACCAGTTATCGCCTGCCCAAGCGAGCCCCGATTCTGGACCGCACCGGGCGGCGCCTGGCGACGGGTGGGGGGGAGGGGCGCCGGTATCCTTTCGGTGCGCTGGCGGGGGCCACGATCGGTCACCTGGCGCCGGCTCCTGCGATGGACTCGGGTGACGCAGTCCGGCGGGCGGGTGGTCTCAGCGGCGCCTCCGGCCTCGAGAGCGTCTTCGAGTCGAGCCTCCGGGGAACCCCTTCTTCGGTTCTGGCCGTGACCGGCGCGAAGGATCGCCGGTTGGAGGTGCTCGGGAAGGTGGACGGCGCGCCGGGGCGCCCGGTGAAGACGACTCTGGACGTAAAGGTGCAGCGCGCCGCGGAGAAGGCCTACGGTGGAACGACCGGTGGAGCGGTGGTCGTCGAGCCGTCGACGGGGGATCTTCTAGCGGTGGTGTCCTCCTCGCCCATCGACCCGAATGACTACGTGGGCGCTTCGGACGCCGAGCCTTTCAACCGGGCGTTGTCCGGCCTGTACCCTCCGGGCTCGGCGATGAAAGTGGTCACCGCCTCGGCCGCTCTCGATACCAATGTGGTGACACCCAAAACCAAAGTGACCGGACCGGGCGAATACAAGGGTGTGCGCAACTTCGAGTCGGGCGTCTTCGGCACGATTCCCTTTTCCAAAGCGGTGCAGTTCAGCGTCAACACTGCATTTGCCCAGGTGGCCGAAGAGCTCGGCCCGAAACCTCTTACCGGCTATGCGCGCCGCTTCGGTTTCAATCGACCCCCGCCGCCGACCGTGGCTGCGGCAACATCGTCGTTTCCCTATCCCGAGGATCTCTACAGCCTGATGTGGGGATCCATCGGACAGGCCCAGGTGCTCGCCACCCCGCTCGAGATGGCGACCGTTGCAGCAACCGTGGCCAACAAGGGGATGAGGATGGAGCCCCACATAGCGTTGCGTGAGGCGCCTGAAGGAAAGCGTGTCGTCTCTCGCCGCACTGCACGCACCATGACGGAGCTCATGACGAGTGTCGTCGAAGGGGGCACCGGGGTAGGCGCGCAGGTCCCCGGCGTGCAGGTTGCCGGAAAGACCGGAACCGCAGAGGTCGACATCGACGGCGTGCGCATGAACCACGCCTGGTTCATCTGCTTTGCACCGGCCGGCGCACCGAAGGTGGCGGTCGCGGTTGTATCCGAGCTAGGGGGTGTGGGGGGTGAGGTCGCAGCGCCGCTGGCGCGTGGCATCCTCCAGAGCGTGCTACCGCTGGTGCGATGAGGGCGGTGATCCAGCGCGTCACGCGTGCGCGTGTCGGGATCGGGGAGCGCTCGGTAGGTTCTGTGGGCAGAGGCGTGCTGGTGTTTGTGGGCGTCTCGCCCCGTGACGGCGCCGATGAGGCGCGGTGGCTCGCCGACAAGGTGGCCAACCTACGAATTTTCCCGGATGATGCCGGCAAGATGAATCGCTCGCTTCTCGACATCGGGGGTGAGGCCCTGGTGGTCTCTCAGTTCACGCTTTATGGTGATGCGCGCAAGGGAAGACGTCCCTCCTTTGTGCATGCCGCCGCGGGCGCCAACGCGCAGCGTCTCTACGAGGGCCTGGCGGGTGCCCTCTCGTCCCTGGGGATCGCCACCGCTACCGGGGAGTATGGAGCGGATATGCAGGTCGAGTTGATCAACGACGGCCCGGTGACAATCCTGCTTGACTCCGACAAGACCTTCTAGAGGGGGATGAAAGATGGACGCGCGCGAACCCGCTCCCCCGATCACGGCCCCCAAAGGTAGTCGGCGAGAGGGAAGCTCTCGTGGGGTGGCTGGACTATCACCGGGCGACCCTCCTTGTTGAGCGGCGGTTGCTTTGCGCGTGGAACTCGGTAGGCGGGACTCACGCGCACCGGTTAGATGTAATGAAGCCACGAACCCGGCACATCCGGCGCGCCGAAAGGTCAGTCCTTCAAGACCCGGTGGCCGGCGTCGATGATTGCGTC